>CAIKAS010000196.1 GCA_903825445.1 uncultured Acidobacteriia bacterium | reverse complement strand
GTCCTCTCGCGAAATTATTGCAAACAATACCCTTGCGGCGGTCTGCGACAGATTGCGACATTTGCGAAGGAACACGATGTTCTGCGACAACTCAGACAAGCCAACCTATGCAAAAAGGCCAAAAAACACCGGGAAAGGAACATAAAGGGTTGTTTTACGGGGGTGTTGCTTTTCCGGTTTATGCTGTGCATCTTCATCGAGTTGGCGCGTTGCACAGAATCGCTGGCTCGTTTAACATTTGTCTAACGCCCAGGAGATGCGTTGCTCATGAGGAAAAATGCCACCAGAATCACTGGAATTCGTTTCAACGAGGCCACCTACAAGGCCGTCGTGCAGGCGGCCAAGACCCGCGACTACGCCAGCCCGAGCGCGTTCATGCGGGCGGCCGTGGAAAAAGAGTTGCGCGGCGCCGAAGCGACACTCGATGAATCCGAACAGCGCATCAGCGCGTCTCTGGAGAAGTACTCGAAGCAGGTCCGTCGAATCAGCACGGGGCAGCAGGCTCTCTTCGCCTATATGGACGCGTTAGCCAAAGTGATTCTCAGCACGCTGCCCGGTACGGACGAGGATACGAGGAAAGCCGACGTCGCGCGAGGAAAGCTCCGCTACTCCCGATTCCTCAAGAGTGTTGGAGCAAATATGGCGGGCGACGCCCAAGCGGCGCTCATGGAACTGGTGAATCGTGCCCAGGAAGAATGACGACAACAACCCGGAATTTCGGCTGAGGCCGGGGAAGCCTCCGATCCCGAGAGAGCGACGGTCATCTCCGGCGTTATCGTTTGCCTTCCGGGCGGTCATGAAATACGCGCGGAGTTCGCGGACTGCGAGGCGTCAGCAAGCTGCACGGTCGAGGCCGGCTCATTTTCAGCACTGTTCGGTCCGCGTGACCTATTCCAGTAATCGGGTCACCGGGCATTGGCGCGCGCATGGCAAATACATCGTGCGGGAAAGTGCTTCTCTCCAGTCCGAGAAAACCGGGTTCTCCGCGGAAACTACTGGCGTTGATATTCCTCTTAGGCTTCACGGGTGGCAGGAGGCGCGCGATCCACGGATCTGGAAACTGATTATCTCGCCCGAATTCGGCGAGCGGCTCGACTTGCAGCGGCTTACGCGAGACGTGATGAGTCGGATGGAAGCCGATCTCCACACGTCGCTCGAATGGGCGGCCGTGGCGCATTTCAACACGGAGCATCCCCACGTCCACATCGCTCTCCGGGGACTGGATAAGAGTGGTGAGGAATTCAGGCTGGATCGAGAGTACGTCAGCAACGGTCTTCGGTCCGTGGCGCAACATTTCGCCACCGTACAACTGGGCTACCGGACAGAGCAGGACGCTACTCTCGCGCTCCGGCGGCAGGTGCCATTGCAGCGCTTCACCCCGCTGGACCGGTTGATCGTGGCGCGAGCTCAGCCATTGGATGGAGTCTCCGGCGACTTCCAGGTCACGGCTGACCCTACGCGTTCTGGCCTCGGACGGTTCGCGGCAGTCCGTGAGCAATCGCTGGCGTCCCGACTGATGACCCTCCAAACGATGGGGCTCGCCCGGCCGGACGGACAGCACCACTGGCAGGTTCGGCGCGATCTGGAGACCGCTTTGAAAGCTATGAAGCGCGCGGCTGATAATCAGAAAACGCTCGCCGCCCACGGCGCTCTTCTATCCGATCCGCGCCTGCAACTCAGCGCACCGAACTGGCGCGATATCAACTCGCTGGAGGGCCGCGTGCTTTCGCACGGTGAAGAGGAAGATGGCAGGCGTTACCTGATGCTCGAAGGAACCGACGGTCGAGTTTACTATCTCCGTTACACTCCGGAGTTGGACGAGGCCCGCAGCCGCGGCGATCTCACCACGAACTCGTTCGTGCTGATCAACAAGACCGTGGATCAGGATGGCCGCCGTCGAATCGTTGTCGCGAATCTCGGGAACGCCGACATGCTCTTTGAGAACCAAGATCATTTCCGGACTCTGGCCAAGCGCCTGGTTGAGC
>CAIKAS010000195.1 GCA_903825445.1 uncultured Acidobacteriia bacterium | reverse complement strand
GGACAGCGCAGCCACACCAACGCACGTACTCGTAAGGGACCGCGTAAGGGCACCGTGGCGGGCAAGAAGAAAGCGACGAAGACTTAATATGGCAAAAGCACCCGCGAAGACGGCCAGGAAAAAGGTCGTCAAGAAGAAGGAAAAGCGCATTGTCCACAACGGCATTGTGCACATCCAGGCGACGTTCAACAACACGATCATCACCATCGCCGATCCAGAGGGCAACACCGTTTCCTGGTCGAGCGCCGGTTCGCTCGGCTTCCGCGGCTCCCGCAAGGGTACGCCGTTCGCAGCTCAGCAGGCGGCTCTTACGGCGGCGAACAAGGCCAACGAAGTCGGCCTCCGCACAGTAGAGGTACGCGTAAGCGGTCCCGGCTCCGGCCGCGAATCCGCCGTCCGCGCGCTGGCGACAGCTGGTTTGGAAGTACGCGGTATCCGCGACGCCACTCCTATTCCGCACAACGGTTGCCGTCCGCCAAAGAAACGCAGAGTTTGAGTTTTTATTTGTGTGCATCTGTGTGAATCCGTGGCCATTGCGGGTTTGCTAATCTAAATGCAGCAGTGAAGCGGGATGAAAGCTCAATACCGAGCCGTAAACCGCACGTGAAAGGAAATAAGCTTGGCACGTTATAGAGGTCCGGTATGCCGTCTTTGCCGGCGTGAAGGTATGAAGTTGTTTCTGAAGGGCGAACGTTGCCATTCAGCTAAGTGCGCAATTGAAAAGCGCAATTTCGTCCCCGGTCAGCATGGCAAAGACCGCAAGGTAAAGAAGATTGTGGGTTACGGCCTGCAGCTTCGCGAAAAACAAAAGGTCCGCCGCATCTACGGCGTCCTGGAATCACAATTCCACATCACCTACGAAAAGGCCGTGAAGATGAAGGGCATCACGGGCGAGAATCTGCTCAGCACTCTTGAGCGCCGCCTCGATAGCGTCCTTTACCGCATGGGTCTGGCCACCAGCCGTTCCCAGGGCCGTCAGGTTGTCGGCCACGGACACATTCAGGTGAATGGCCGCAAGGTCAACATCCCCTCCTTCATCGTGAAGCCCGGTGACGAAATTTCCGTCCGGGAAGCGAGCAAGAACAACGCCACTATTTTGGCCGCCCGCGACGCTACGGCGCACGCCCCGTCACCCAGCTGGATGGACGTGGATCGCGAGAACCTCAAGGGCCGGATCATTTCCACGCCGCGCCGCGACGAACTCACGCAGATTCCGATCAACGAACAGCTGATTGTCGAACTTTACAGCAAGTAGTCGAATTCTGAACTAACAGTAGTAAAAAACCGGCGTGTGCGGATTGAGATAAAGCCACGCCGCTATTGGAGTGAATCAAATAAATGACGTTTAAAAGCTTTCAGAAACCCAAGCGTCTGGTGGCTAACACCGAGACATTGACCGAGCGTTTTGGGCAGTTCACCGCCCAGCCGTTCCAGCGCGGCTTCGGCACCACGATCGGCAATTCACTGCGCCGCGTGCTGCTGTCCAGTATCGAAGGTGCAGCCATCACCGCTGTTCGTATCGATGGCGTAGATCACGAATTCAGCCCTATCCCGGGCGTGGTCGAAGACGCGACCGACATCATCCTCAACCTCAAGCAGGTTCCGTTCAAGGTCATGGGCGATGGACTCAAGACCGTCCGCATCAAGGTCGACAAGGCTGGTGAAGTTTTCTCTGGTCAGATCGAAACCGACGCCGACGTCGAAGTCCTCGACCGTCACCTGCACATCGCGACGGTCAGCGAAGGCGGCAAGCTCGATATTGAAATGCGCCTGAAGCCGGGCCGTGGTTATGTCAGCGCCGATAAGAATTTTGACGAAGATCTGGCGATCGGTTATATTCCGATCGATTCCGTGCACTCTCCCGTTCGCAAGGTGAACTTCACAGTCGAAGCCGCACGTCTCGGTCAGATGACCGATTACGACAAGCTTACGCTCGAAGTCTGGACCAACGGCGCCATTTCGCCGCAGGATGCCATCGGCCATGCCGCGAAGCTGCTGAAAGATCACATGACGATCTTCATCAACTTCGAAGAGATTCCGGACGCTGTGGAAGAACAGGCCGAACGCAGTGGAGACCGTGTCAGCGAACAGCTCAACCGGTCGGTGGAAGAACTCGAACTCTCGGTTCGTTCTTACAACTGCCTGAAGAATGCCGGAATCCAGACCATCAACGAACTGGTCCAGAAGACGGAATCGGAGATGTTGCGCACGAAGAACTTCGGACGCAAGTCGCTCAACGAAATCAAGGAAATCCTGTACGGCATGGGCCTCGGATTGGGAATGAAGCCGGATGCGCAGGGGCATTTGGTAGCTGCACCGCCTCCTCCTCCCGGCACCGTGGTAGAAGATATCCCGGAAGACACACCGTACGAATAAGTTGGATTGACCGGCGGCGAAAGCCAGCCAGGTTCATCCGGAAGGTTCAGGAAAATGAGACATCGATTTGGCAACGTAAAACTGAAACGCGACATCGGTTCGCGCAACAGCCTGTTTAAGAACCTCACGACGAGCGTGATTACCGAAGAACGCGTCATTACGACCGTGCCGAAGGCGAAAGCCATCCAGCCGTTCGTGGAGCAGATGATCACGCTGGCGAAGCGCGACTCCCTGCACACACGTCGGCAGGCGGCTGCATTCCTTCAGACCCCCGCGGCCGTGAAGAAGTTGTTCGATACGCTCGGTACCCGTTTTGGTCAGCGGGCCGGCGGCTACACCCGCATCACCCGCCTTGGACCCCGTAAGGGCGATGGCGCCGAGCTGGCGATGATCGAACTGGTTGGTTCTGAGCTCGTGAAGCGTGCGGCCGAGCGCGCGAAGCGCAAGGAAGAACGACTCAAGGCACAGCAGGAAGGCCGCGAGCCGGAAGAGTCGGACGAAAAGGAATAGCTCTCGCTATAGTTGGACAGCTAAAGGCCGCGATCTGGTTAAAACCGGATCGCGGCCTTTCTCTTTGGAGCCGTCGCCGTTCGTTGCTACCGAAGCACCTGTGTCCGTATCGCGCCGTCGGATTCCCAGGCCGCGAGTACGCCGCCACCCGGCAGTCCTGTCAATGCGGGGAATCCTCCACCCTGCTCCGTCAGAATCACAGTCTTACCGGAACTCCAGACCGATACCTTTCCACCCTTCTGCCAGGCAACAAAAGTTCGCTCACCACTTACCGCAAGCGCGATATCCACACCCGCGCCTATCTTCGTTTCCGGGGCCGAGGGTGTCGATAGATAAACCTCGTCACCTCGTCTCCAGGCGCTGACCAGTTGTCCACCGGAATAGACCAGACCGCCCCCGTCCATAGGACATGCGTTGATGTTCCAGGTGCCTGCTCCCACCTTCTCGGGCTTGGACACTACCGCGCCACCCTTCAGCCGAATCGTATAGAGATCCCGGCTCTCACCCAGCACATTTCGGAACATCACGGTAAATTCTCCCACTCCTGTTGACACCAGCACCGGCGCGCAACACTGGCAGATCGTACCGCCTGGCGCTTCGTATATCAAAACGTTCTTCGACCACGTGATACCGCCGTCTTTCGAGAATGCCCCGTAGAGCCGCGTACCCGTGTTTCGCAGGTCGAGCCACGCCGCAGCCAGTTGCCCATGACCATCGGAAACCAAAGAGTGCAATCCTTCCCTCGGTGCGGCGGGAACGTCGTTCACGATCGAGGGCTTCGACCACGTCTTGCCTCGATCCATCGAGCGCCATACAACCAGATCGCCGTCAGTGGGCAAACCGTGCGCATGTTCGCCCGTGGCCAGTGTGTTTCCGACAACCGCGCTCACGACGATCTCGCGTTCCGTAAACAGTACGCGCGGACCACGATGCCGCCCTGTAGCCAGCACCGGCGCCTCCGACACCTTAGTCGCAGCACCAAAAGTACGACCGTTGTCGGAGGAAAAGGCAATCATCACCGAACCGCCCCTGGCGAACGCCATAGCGACCTTCCCCTGCCCTACCGCCAGTTGAGGCTGACGATAAGGAGTCTTATCTGGCGCCGGCCCAAGGCTAACCATTATGAGCGAGACAATTATAATCAGCGACGTATTCATAGATCGGCCTCCGGCAGGTCGGGCAACAGCCCGGAATAGATATCCTCGAAAGAATGACGCCGTCGGCGTCTGTCAATCCCCGCCAGCGCAAATATCAACGCTGAGAGCGCAACGGCGAGCACGGCGTACGGTGTCACATAAGCCACCATACCGGCAGTACCGCGCGGTTCGCCCAGTATCCGCTCGCCATATTCTTTCGCCAGAAGATCAAGGATCTTCTCCTCGCTATCACCGCGCTTCAGGTAAGCCAATATCTCCGAGCGTACCTTCTCCGCCGCTTCCGACTGGTGGCTAATGACTGGCTGACTCCAGCAACACGGCGCAATCACTCTCGATGCGATTCGTGAGTAAGCTTCCGCCTGATTAGTGGGTAATTTCGGTGGTACCAGCGTGGATGCTTGCAATGCCATCGGAAAACCGATGGCATTGCAAAGCAACAGAACAGCAGACAGTGACCTCAACATAATCGTTAACCTCAGAAACTCACCCGCAGCGCGAACTGCCCGCCGCGCGGATCATTGACCGCAGTGATTTGCCCGAAGGTCGCGGATGGCGCCGAAGGATAAGTTCCTGCTCCGAATACGCCGTTGAGTGTCGCCACGTTTACGTGATTCAGCGCATTGAACATTTCCGCCAGCGCCTGCAGACGAACGCGCTCCCCAAGAGCAAACGTACGGCTCAAACGAATATTCATGTTCAGAATCGCGTGACCTTCTCCGGCATTGCGGTTGATGAATACTCCGTTGATTGTGGGCCGCGCGGCCGTTCCCTGGATCGTGTTGCTCCCCGTCGTAATATTGAACGGAAGCGGTGAGTAGGCTGTCAACGATGTGGAAAGCTGAAAACCGTGAGTCAGTCGTTCCCGGTTGGTAGTCGCATTTCCTGAAGGCGTGTGGACAGAGCCCTCAAAAGTCAGGCGGCTCCGCTGATCGTCATCTGATCGACTGTAGTCCTGCCAGATGTTGTAGTTATTAATCGGAGCACTGAAGAAGAACTCGCTCACGTCGTCAAGCGCCTTTGAATACGTGTACGAAACCCGGTAGTTGCCCCACTTCACCGGCCGCTGAATATAAGAAACGTGCGCACCGTCGTAGTGTGAATCGGCCGCCGACGAATACTGGCTGTTGTTGCCAAATGTCAGATTAGGCCGGCAACCATCGTTCGTACCCACCGCCGCGCAAGTCGGCACGTTCTCGTTAATAGACACAATTAGATGCAACCCGCGGACGTGTTCGTAACCAAGACTCAGAGTGCCGGTCTTTCCTAATTGTTGCTCGATCTCGAAGTTGCCCTGCTCGGAGTATGCATTCCGCATATTCGGGTTCATTGTCGAGAAGTTGAAGAACACGCCCGCCGGAATGGTCACGCTTCCCAGAATGTTCGGGAATGTCGGCGCTCCGGTTTGCGTCGGCGAAAGACTGATGCTGAGTTGCTGCAGGTTGCTCACCACAGCCGTATTGCCGGCTGAGAGAAGGGCGTTAGCCAGAGGACGCAAAGGAATTCTGTCGTAAAACAGCCCATAACCTCCACGTACCACCATGTGCCGGTTCGCGAACGGAGTCCAGGCGAAGCCGGCGCGAGGCGAAACGTTGCCTGTCTGAGTCGCGATGGTTTTAAGAAATTCGAGATCGTAGCGCACGCCCAGATTCAGCGTCAGGTTTGACGCGACCTTATACTCGTCCTGCGCATAGAATCCAACGTTAGGATTTGTCTGGTGAACCTGAGTAACATTGAAAGTCTGGGTGAACCCGGAGCTATTGTAAACGCCGCTCAGAAAACTAGCCAGCGAAGAGAATGCGTAACTGCCCCGGATCGTGCGGGGGAATGTGATCGTGTCGTTGTTGTAGAGATAATCCACGCCAAGCCGCACGGAATTCGCCCCCTGTTGTATTGACAGGCTGTCAGTAACTTCGGCCATTCGGTTCACGCGGGCCGTGGGAGAGCCAGACAGCGTACCGAAACTCGCCACGCCCGAAATGCTGACTGCCGGACCAATGGGATCGGAAGGCGGCGCTGCCAGATTGCTGTTTGTAAACTGCGCCCTGGTCTCATTCACCACCCGCGAAGAAACCGCCAGAATATTGCTTGCGGCAACGGTTTGGTCCGTGTCGAACAGGTTGGCTGAAGCGCTCGGCGCACTGAGCCCGCCGGCGCCGCGGGAATTGACGCTGTCGACGTGATACAGACTGTAACGGGCACTGAACTGATCGGCATCTCTGAAATGATGGTCCACTTTCGCGAAGAGATTCTGATTGTGGACTGGGTTCGAATAATCCCCTGTCGAAATCTGAGGCCCTGGATATCCAACCGCCAGCAACCTGGCATTGATCGCCGCCACCGCCGACGGTGCGATAGTGACGAGTCCGGACTGATTGAGTTCCCTGCCCTCAAAATTAGCGAAATAGAAGGTCCGGCTCCGAACAATCGGCCCTGAAAGACTGGCGCCGTATTGTGCCTGCGTCAATGGAAGAACTGTGTGGGAAAGAGCGTTCGCGGCATTGAAGCGGCTGTTACGGAAGTATCCGTAAATATCGCCATGAAGAATATTGCCGCCACTCTTGGTCACCACGTTCATGTAGCCGCCGAGAGCGCGGCCCAACTCCGCCTGACCACCCGAAGTGACCACCTGAAACTCCTGCACCACGTCCAGCCCCATGAAAGTCCCTGCCACACCCGCCGCATCGTCGTTCGCGCTGACGCCATCCACAATGAAGCTGTTCGAAAAATTCCGCTGACTGCCCACCGAAAGACCCTGCCCCGGAACGGCTGAGGTCTCGGCGAACAACTGGTTGGCCGCGGTATTCGTCGGTGATACTCCAGGCACCATTAGCGCGATGTCGAAGTAATTCCGTCCACTGAGCGGCAGGTCTTTGATTTCGTTTTGCGAAATCGTGTTTGCGATCTGCGTCCGCGCCGTTTCTAACACCGGTGGCGCCGCCTCCACCTGAACTTTCGTCGATATCTGCCCCACCTCCAGCACGATAGGCAAATCAAACGCGGCGCCCACCGTCAGGATCACCGGCTTTGTCACTTCCGCAAAACCGACTTTGCGGATCGACAACTCATATGCGCCCACCCTGAGGTATGGAAAAAGATATCTTCCTTCGTGATTCGTTTTCTGATTGGAGGCTATGTTTGTGTCGATCTGCCTGGCCACCACATCGGCACCCTCCACCACGGAGCCGCTCTCATCGGTCACCAGACCTCCCATGGTCGCGTAGTTCACCGTCTGTTGCGCCCTTGCAAATGGCGCAGTTACCGCCGCACTTAATAATAAAACTGCAGTCGTTTGGATTGTAATTCTCATGTTTCTCTCTCGTATGGTCCGCAGGCTTCGGGGCAAATCCGCAAGGTGAGGCGGCAGAATTATACCTGCGGAGGAGGCCGCTGAAACCGTGAAGCATCAAACGAGGAAGAGAAAACAAAGTCGGAGTAAAGTTCGTTCGCCCAGGTGGAGCTCGCTGCGCCCACCTGATATGTTTCGCATTGGACAAACGAGAAATTCGGAGCCTTGGGAGCAATCGTCGCACCGCATTCGGATCGGCACAGGTTGTTGTTCCATGCTTTCTCAGTACCGTGCGTTTGCCCGCCTCTGCGATGGCAGACGCATTTCGTCTTGTCCTTGCAGCAGCAGGAAGCCATCGAGTCGCCGGTGACAGGGGCAATGGGTATCGCGGCCAGAGACAAGGAAAACATCAACACGAACGCTATGACGCATTTGCGGAAATACGCGACAGCAGAAGGCCGCCCCGTCGTCGTCATCGCGAATGTGCGTATGATTCGGTCCATAGAATCCGAAAACAGTAAAAAGGGAGGAAAACTGACAAATATTACGCATGGTCAGCGGAGTACGCAGCCATGCGTGGGAGAACAAGAGCGCAGCTTTTTCCGCGTTCTGTTAAAGGCGGTTGATATCAGACAACGGGTGGGGGACGCTGAAAGGAATTCGACGAAGCTGGAAACATCACGCGAACGTGAGACGTTTCCGGCAGCACCAGGACCACGCAGGGCACTACTGCCAAAGAAGCCGAACTAACCCGCGTGGCAAAAGGAGAAGAGACCGGCGAGGTGGCCGCACACTCGCCGCCACAGCCACGCGCTTGCGTGAGAGCCGGTCTATTCGATTCTGAAGAAGACTGCGGGCAGCAGGCTTTCTTCCCATGCGCCTTGCGGCAGCATTGCATCGTGCATCCGGAACCGGACGCCGCTGGAAGGACGGTCTGCGATAAGAACAAAAGCGCGACCAGCGAACTCAAAACCCGCCGCCACATTCCGTTTTTAATCTTCCCGGCCATTCATCGAAGAGAATAGCATGGGCCATTTACAGATCCGCGCTGTTAGGATTCCTGTGCGCTTTTCTTACCGCGTGCCCGTGGGTGCCGAACGGCTTCCCGAGTCTCCCCACAAAGTGAACGCAGCCCAGTAAAACGGGTGTCGGTATGCCTCCGAGTGCAGCATTTCAAGCCCCGCATCGCGCAATGCCGCAGACTTCGAAACGCCGTTGCCCGACGTGAGATTACGATGAAACGCGACCATGAAACTGCGGGAGGCTGTCGAATCCACCTTCCACGAACTCAGTACGGACGATGACGCTCCCGCAGCCGACAGCGCCCACCCCATGCCCATCATGCCTTCCCCCGGTCCAGTGCTTCCCAATGCCGTTTCGCAGGCGGAAAGCACCACCAAATCGGCTCGAAGATGAAGCGACATAATGTCCAGCGCCGTCATGACTCCGTCCTCACCCGACTCTTTAGCTCCCGAGCCAAGCTTGATAAATGAAGAGAGCGGATCTCCGTTGTTCAGCCCCGCATGCGTCGCCAGATGGATGATGTCCGCGGATGGAGCCTTGTCGCGAAACGCCGTCGCGGTGGCCGATCCGCCTGTCAGCGTAATTGCCGAACCGCGAGGATAGTTTGCGCTGATTTGCGCAACCTCGCGAACCGCGTCGGGCAGCGGCTGTGGGGAAGGCAGCGGGTTGCCAAATGCCAGTAAGCGAACGGCGCCGGACCGGTGCGGCTGTTTCGCCGCCACCTCGCTGCGTCGATGTATCTCCAAAGCCGCTGTCAGCGATGGCACCAGCGTGATCGCCCGTGTCTCGATCACGTGTTTGCCTGCTGGGTCGACCAGCGCCGCGAACGGAACATCCCACAGTGCCGCATCCGGTGAGACAATCCACTCGGTGGTTCCGCGCAGCTTCGCCATCGCCGGTGCCAGCAATCGATTGTACAAATTCTGCGCCGCCGCCTTATATCCTGGTTCGCGACCGGCCAGTTGCTCTCGGAAGGAGCGGGCGTCTGCGGCCAGTGTGTGCTTTGTGTCCGGCAAGAGAAAGGCGGAAACTTCAGGATGCCCTTCCCTGTCCCGAACCACGAAGAGAACGACGCCTGAAGGCACAACAAAAAAATCCAGCAGCGCGGTATTGGGGCCAGGCAGAAGAGGATTCAGATCATTGATTCCCGCCGGTTCGAAATCAGCCGATTGTATCGCCAGATCGGAATGGGCGTAATAGATATCGCGACGGAAATCCCGAAACTCGCGCATGGCGTCGTGGAGCGCCTCTGTAGCCGCATCTGACGGAGTGTTTGCCGCAACTCCGTTTGCAGACGCCAGCCGTTTGCGCAACTGGTCCTGTTTTGCGGTCTCCGCAGGAGTCATCACCGCTCGTTCGTCCACACCCCCGCGCAGCAGAATATCCATAAGAACCCGAGCTTTTGCTTGTTCAGCCCGTTGAAGCGCTTCGGCGGGGAAGTGCAAATTAACCAGATTCTGAACGGAGGCCTGATACAGCGGAACCAGTTGCTCGAACGCACCTCTAAGGTCGGATGCCTCACCGGACGCTTGCGCGCGAAGAGTCTCTGCAATTGCCAGCGCTTCATCGAAGCTCGCGCGGGCAGCGACTTGCTGGCCCATGGCAACTCTGGCGGAACCAAGCGACAGAAGCGCATCTGCTGTCCGATCCGGCGACGCGATGTTACGCGCAAGGCTCAGCGCCTCCGTGGCAGTTTCCGCCGCACCCGCATTGTCTCCCCGGGACAACAGCGCACTGGAACGCATGCGCAGACCCGCGCTTTCAAGATCGGGGATCTTCACACTCCTGGTGATCCCAAGCGCTTCTGTAAAGGCTGCGTCGGACGCCGCGTAACGACCAGCCCGGTTGTCAATATCCGCCACATTGAAGAGCGCGCCCACATGGACCCGCCACTGATCGGAGCCGGTGCTGTTCGCAGCCGCCTTTTCAAACCACTTGCCCGCCTCATCATGCTGCCCGGCCTGAAAGAGAATTTCGCCCAGATTGTTGTAGGCGATCGCAACCGTGTTCGGCGTCTCTCTCTCTGCGTTTGAGATGATCTCCCTCTCGATTTGAGCGGCCGCATCGAAATCGCCCAGACTCCCGTAACCGAGCGCCAGATTATCCAGTAAGATAGCCGTCCCCGCGTGATCACTGGTGGTTCGACTGATGGCCAGCGCCTTCGTGAGCAGTTGCAGGCCGGCGCGTGTCTTGCCTGTGGCGGATTCAAGTTCCGACACCAGCCACATGGCTCGAACAAGATGTTCCGGGTGCCCGCATTTCTCGGTCAGATCGTACTCCCGCTGGGCGAGTGGCAATGCCTCGTCGATGTGACCAAGCTTCTGAAGCGCCAGGGCGGCTCCGTGGACATTTTCGGCCTGCAGGTCGATGTCCCCGGAAAGCTCCGCAGCCTCAATGCCGTGCCTGTATGCATCGAGTGCCGACGGCAGTTCTCCCGTGCGGGCGTAACAAATCCCCAGTCGCCTGTAGTAAAAAGCTGTTTTGGCGGCGTTTCCGGCGGCCTTCGCTAGTGTGATGGCCTCGAAATACGTCTTCTCGGCGGCAGGGTAGTCACGCTTATTCACCTGCTCGTCGGCCTGTTTTTCCAGATCGGCCAGCGGATCGGCAATTGTCTGTGCCAGAAGTACCGGCGCGCACGCAAAAGCCACCAACAGGAGTAAAGAGTCACGAACGTAGGACCGGAGACCCATACGAAAAGGCGTCAGTCCAGTGCGTCGCAAATGAATTCGATCACGTTGTGATCGGGATCCATGATATAAATTTGCGGCCTTCCAACAACCGAGTTCGGGCGCACGATCACCTTCATCAGATCGCCATCGGCTAATTCTTCCCGGTAGCCTTTCCCTTTCAGCCAGTTCAGCGTCTTACTGTAACTGCTCATCCCGAGAGCGAAATGCACGTCCATCGGGTCGAGCACCTTGTCGCCGCGCATTGTTTTGGTCTCATCGGCAATCAGATGCAGATGCTGACCACCGCCGAACTGATACCAGGCGCCGGGAAATCGGAAAGGAGGCCTCGAAATCTCGCGTAATTCCAGCACTTCACTGTAGAATCGGCAAGACCTTTCAAGATCGCGGGTAGCCACGAGGACGTGATGCAGGCAGGGAGTAACCATTGGAAGTATTTCACTGACGATGATACAGCATTCTGCGCAATCCGCTGTTCGCTATCGCACCAAGGGCAGGTACGCCGGCACCGAGCGCTGCCAGGTCGTGAAGCGATCCCCGAACCGCGCGCGCAATAGCCCGTCTTCCACGTGAACACGGACTTCCAGGCCAGTCACGAACAAAACGATCGCGACAGGCCAGCCCGGCAAAGTACCCACCAGAAAGATCACCGCCAGCAGCATTCCCAGCATAGATGCGTAAATCGGATGCCTCACAAGACGATACGCTCCGTCCCGCACCAGTTCGTGATCTTCATTGAGCCCCGCATCCACGCGCCATTGCCGCCCGAGCGTGGCTACGGCGCTCCACGCGAGAGCAATAGCCAGCAGCGCAAAAAACATTCCCGCAATAGCCCGCCATATTTCCAGGTCACTGATCCAGATCTTAGGACCGTGGGTGGACGCGATGAAGTATCCCGCCATCTGAAGAACGATGCCCCATCGCGCCTTCCGATCGATCTGTGTGGCCTTCTCGTGGTTGCGGCTCCGCCGCACGACGAAGGCTAAAACCCACGCCAACCATGAAAGGATCAGGGCGATGGCCCGGACCCATGGACTTAGCAACATCATTCGATACCCATCGCCTCTTTCAGCTGCCGCGCCCGCTCGCGGCTGACATCGCGCTCTTCTCCATTCGTCAGCTTGACGCGCCAGGTTCCAGAGAACCACGGCACCAGTTCCTTCACCGCTTCCAGGTTTACCAGTTCCCCGCGACTGATGCGCAGAAATCCAGAAGGCTCCAGCAGTGTCTCGAGTTCGGTGATGGTCTTTTCAATGAGCAGTCGGTCCGTAACAGTGACGGCGAAAACCAGCTTGTCTTCAATCTCTACCCGAATTACCTCTCGAAGCGGCACAATCACAATCCGCTTCCCGCGCCTGGCGGCCACGCGTCGTAGCGGACCCGTTCGCTCGCGGGCTATTTCCCGGACCCGGCTCCCCTGCCCCTGTGACGCGTCACCCAGCCTTTGCCGCACGCGCTCCAGTGCGCGATCCAGACGATCTTGTTGAACGGGCTTGAGGAGATAGTCGATTGCATTCGCTTCAAAAGCGCGCACGGCGTATTCGTCGTACGCGGTGGCAAATATAATAGCTGGCGGATTTGTGAGATGTTGCACCACCTCAAATCCGTCAAAACCGGGCATTTCGATGTCCAGCAGGACAAGGTCGGGGCGCAACTCACCGATCATCCCGACCGCTTCGATGCCGTTGGTGGCCTCACCTACGATCTCGATATCGGCTGCCGGGGCGAGAGCGCGGCGCAGAGCAGTCCGAGCCAGATCTTCGTCATCCACCAGCAGCGTTCGAATCATGAAAGCCGCGCCTCAAAACTGAATTCCACCCAACCGTCACCACGGCAGACCCGGAGCGGTTCGGATTCACCCGTAAAAAGACGGAGCCGCGCCCGTACGTTGTCCAGCGCATGTCCGGGCCGGAACATGGCCGCCAGTTCCGGCAGTTGCTGTTCGTCGGTAGTATTCCGCACCGACACGCGGACGCCGGAATTGCATGGTGTGACCTGTACCTGGACCGAGCCTCCGTCAATGAGCGGCGCAATGCCGTGCTTGATGGCATTCTCGACGAGGGGTTGCAGCACCAGTCCAGGAACCCGCACATTAGGCAGTTCCCCGGATGGCATTTCCACGTTCAGACGTTTCCGAAAGCGCGCACGTTCAATGGAAAGATAATCGCGGACGAACTCGACTTCTTCCGAGAGCGTCACTGCATCCGCATTTGAACATCCAAGCGTATAGCGGAAAAGATCGGCCAGGCGACCGATCATCTGTTTCGCCGTGGCAGCATCGTCGTCGATGAGTGCAGAAATAGTGTTCAGCGTGTTGAAAAAGAAGTGGGGATTGATCTGCGATTGAAGCGCCCGCGATTGTGCCTGTGATGCTGCGAGAGCCAGTTCGCGAACAGCCAACTCCTGCTGCTCCACCTGCAGCTTCAGCTTCATGAATGCACCAATGAAGAGAGCCAGCACGGCCCCAATCAGGCCATCGGCCAAAATGACCTGTGGGAAAAACGGGATGTCGATCCGGATCCCGATCGGAAGGTGCATGATGATCTGAAAGGATGCCGCACACGCAAGCGATGCAGCCACCGCGTTGTAAATCACGTAGACCGCTCGAATAATCCCCGAGGGATATCCATTCAACAGTTGCCGTAGCCACGCGTTACCCAGGCCGCACGCAATGAAGAAGCATATCGTGAAGATCACGCCGCAAACAGATGACCAGAACAGTTCGACCGGGTTGATGAAAATCTGAAGGGCCCCGGCTGGATTCTGAAATGAGGTGAAGAATGCCGCCCAAAGCGGTCCGGTGACAACACCCCAAACGACGCACTTCAACAGCAGCGAGGGAAATTCACGCAGCGGCGGAAGTCCTCCGCGCATTCTGAAAAGCGACAAAGCCCACTTCATGACTTCATTCTCCCTGCACAACTGCGAATCGCCGACAATATTCCGACGAACGGAAGGACATCACGATCCAACGGTTGAAAAAGCGTCACTCAGCCGCCGCCATGTGACTTCGAGCTCTTCCGGCAGCATGCGGGTTTCGCCAATAGTTGTCATGAAGTTGGCGTCGCCAAACCAGCGCGGCAATACGTGCATGTGAATGTGACCCGCGATGCCCGCGCCGGCGCTCTCGCCCAGGTTCATTCCGACATTCAGGCCATCGGGACGGTACAGGCTCCTGATGTGACCTTCGGCGGCACGCGTCAGCTGCATCATTTCAAATGCAGCCACCTCGTCGATCGCATTCAGTTGAGACGAGTGTGCGTACGGCACCACCATCAAGTGGCCGTTCGTGTACGGATATCGGTTGAGAACAACGAAGTTATGAACGCCACGATGGACGATCAGGTTTTGTTCGTCGGTGGTTTCGGCGGCCAGCTCACAAAAAACACATCCGGTTCTCGTCCGCTCACCTGACAGGTACCGATAGCGCCAGGGACTCCAGAGATGATCCACGTTGATGGCTTGTCGCTTGTGGCTTAGGCGCCCGGTGCTTCGGCCACGGGGGTTGCCACGGGCTCCGCAGCGCCGGAGTTGTTCACTACGTCCTTCAGTTCCTTGCTCGGCTTGAAGTAAGGGATCTTCTTGGCCGGCACTTCCACGCGCGCACCGGTCTTTGGATTGCGTCCAATGCGAGACTGGCGCTGACGCGTACGGAAACTGCCGAAGCCCCGAATCTCGATCTTGTCGGCACTCCGCAACGAGCGTACGATGCTGTCGAAGATCGCCTCGACGATAACCTCGGATTCCTTGCGGGTCATCTCCACGACTCGCGAGACCTCTTCAATCAGATCGGCTTTTGTCATCCTTTACCTTCCTCAAACTGCCTATAAAGCATTATGCACCAAGGGATTGGCTCGTGTCACCTGCGCGGCATCAGGTTCTCGAGGTCGGAGCCGGCGGCGGCGGCCTTCCGCTTGTACTCTTCCAGGCGGTCGAACTCCTCCGCATCGGCCATGGCCTTGAGGCTCAGGCCGATCTTGCGCTCTTCCTCATTCATCCTGATGACCTTGAAATCGGCCTCCTGGCCCGGCGCCAGCGGGGGCGGATCGGACTTCCGGCCGGTCCAGCCCGGCACCTCAGAGAAATGGCACAACCCTTCCACTCCTTCGGCTAACTCTACAAACGCGCCAAATCCGGCCAGACGCAACACCTTGCCATGCACCGTGTCGTTGACATGATGGTGGCGGAACCAGGTTTCCCACGCATCGGGCTGCAACTGTTTCACGCCGAGCGACAGACGCTTATGCGCGGCGTCGATTGCCAGGATCACGGCCTGCACCATGGAGCCTTTTCGCAGGATCTCGCTCGGGTGCTTGATGCGGCGAGTCCACGAGAGATCGGAGACGTGGACCAGACCATCCACGCCTTCTTCGATCTCAATAAACGCGCCGAACTCCGTCATATTGCGGACGCGGCCTTCGACCACGGACCCGACGCTATAGCGTTGTTCTACGGTGGTCCACGGATTCGCCTCGAGCTGCTTCAGACCGAGCGAAATGCGGCGATCCTGCGGGCTAATTTCGAGAACCACGGCCTCCACGCGGTCACCGGGCTTGACCACCTTAGACGGGTGCTTCATGCGGCGGGACCACGTCATTGCACTGATGTGGATAAGGCCTTCGATGCCCGGCTCGATCTCGATGAAGGCGCCGTAATCGGTGACCGTGACGACACGCCCAATCACACGCGAGCCTGGTGCGATGCGTTCGGCGACGCCTTGCCACGGGTCCGGCATCAGTTGCTTCACACCGAGCGAAACACGTTCCTTTGCCGGGTCGTACTTGAGGACCTGCACGGTAATCTCCGCACCAGGCTCCAGAACTTCGGAAGGATGCGTTACCCTGCCCCACGAAAGATCTGTGACGTGGAGGAGGCCGTCGATTCCGCCAAGGTCGATGAATGCGCCGTATTCGGTGAGATTCTTGACCGTGCCTGTGAGGACTGCGCCCTCATGAATCATGCCGAGTGTGATGTTCTTACGGGAATCGACATCTTCCTGTACAGCAAGCTTTCTGGACACGACGGCATTGCCACGCTTCCGGTTGAGCTTGACGATCTTGACGGGAATGTCCTGGCCGATGAACTGATCGACATTGCGAATGGGCCGCGGATCGATCTGCGAACCGGGCATGAAGGCCTGCACGCCGACGTCGACCGAAAGCCCACCTTTTACGCGAGCCAGGACGCGTCCGGACACCGTCAGCTTTTCGGCAAGGGCCTGTTCCAGGTTGTCCCAGATCTTGACGCGGGCAGCTTTCTCGTGGGAAAGCTGCATGCAGCCTTCCGCCGTGAAGCCGCCTTCCACCATGATCTGGACAATATCGCCAGGCTTAACGGTGTAGTTGCCGGAGAGGTCCTGGAACTGGGAGAGAGGGGCGACGCCATCGGACTTGGCCGAAAAATCGATGTAGACGTTGCCGTTCTTGATCGCAAGAACCCGTCCATCGATCAGCTCGTGCCGGGATGGCGGCGCGAGGTGGCTGTAGTCTTCCAGAAAATGCTGATAATCCTCGGCGTCCACCTGGCTGGACGTATCGGGTACAGCATCTAAATTATGTTCTTCGGTCAAAGCGTTGGCTCCCCACCCGCTCTTTCACGGCCCCACGAGCAGGACCGGATCCGAAACGGGAATCTATCAACTATAGAGATGCGCGGGCAGGTTGTCAAACCGGATGCTCTCCGGGGGTTCGCGGGCACTGTTAAGGGCCTTCCAAAGCCGTTTTGGAGCTCATTGCGGGGCATTATTGGGTTCGCGGTTTGGCCTGTTTCATTGATTCCATACGAGTTAACTGGGTTCGTCTGGCGTAATCCAATGATCTCGCGTAACGAGCACTTTAGCGGGCTGTAAATGTGCGTGCGCATACGTCCTGCCCAGAGCGTAGCGCGGAGGACGAGCAGGACCAGAGGAACGGACGAAAAACACCGACATAACTAACAGATTTTAAACCGGTTAGGTTTATTATCTAAGGTTGTTAACGGCCAGGCTCCCGCCGGGTGTATTTTATAGTAATGTCATTCACGCGAAGAAGTCTCCTCCTCACCGGCGCAGCAGCGCTGCTCGCGCCCGGCGACTATGCCGCCGATATGATCACGCTATCGCCGAGTCCAAAGGATCTCGAGATGCCGGTGGAAGGTTTCATCGACGAGATCACCCCGGTGGAGCACTTTTTCGTTCGCAGCCACACGATGATTCCGGAGGTGAAACTCCCGAGCTGGAAGCTGGAGGTTGCGGGACTGGTGGGGAGTCCGCTGACGCTGACATTGGACGATTTGAAGAAACTTCCGCGGGCCGAACTGGTCAGCGTACTGGAATGCGCCGGCAATGGACGCGGCCTTTACCAGCCACACATGGCGGGGGCGCAGTGGCGCTTCGGCAGCGTGGGCAATGCCCGCTGGACGGGTGTCCGCCTCAAGGATGTTCTGGCGAAGGCGAGCGTCAAACCGACAGCGACGCAAGTGCTGATGTCCGGCGCAGATGACCCACTGGCGGCGATGCCGAAGTTCCAGCGGACGCTCGAAGTGGCAAAAGCGATGCATCCGGATACGCTGCTCGCGTGGGAGATGAATGGCCAGCCGCTTACGCCAGAGCACGGATTTCCACTGCGCCTGATTGCGCCCGGCTGGGCGAGCGATTCCTGGGTCAAGTGGCTGACGCGCCTCGAACTTCTGGATCACGATTTCGATGGTTTTTGGATGAAGACGGCCTACCGGCATCCGAACAAGCACATAGCTCCGGGCGCCTCGGTGGATGCGAAGGATCTGGTCCCGGTGACGGATCTGAACGTGAAGTCCGTTATTGCGCATCCGGGCGAATGGGCACTGCCTGGAGTTGTGACAGTGCAGGGCGTGGCGTGGTCGAACGCATCTCCTGTGACGAAAGTTGATGTTTCGGCGGATGGCGGCAAGACGTGGTCGACGGCTAAGCTAACCAGCACGCCGACTAAATATGGCTTTCGGAAATGGAGTTTCGCGTGGAAGGCGGCGGCCGGCCAATACACGCTGATGTCCCGGGCGGCCAATGCAGCGGGGCAGGTTCAGCCCATGGAGCCGGAATGGAATCCCAGCGGCTATCTGAATAACGCTACCCAACCGATGCCGGTGGTGATATCGGCGACGAAGCCGGCACCGGCGGCAGTTGCGGTGGCGACCGACACGCAGCCCGAACCCGACGGCTACAAGACCGCGTGTTTCATTTGCCACGACGACCACATGATGCAGCAACAGCACCTTACCCGCGCGCAATGGGATAAAGAAGTAACGAAGATGACGGGGTGGGGCGCGCCGTTGAAGGACGAACAGCGCAATGGCCTGCTGGATTACCTGGCTGGGCATTACAAGCCCTGATTGGCGCCGGAAGTTTGGTGTCCTTTTCACTTGACGGGCGGGTAATGAAGTTTGGGTTCCCACTGATTCTTCGCGAGCCGGAGCGAGGCGCCGGAAACCGATTCCTCCACCAGTGCCGCCGCGGCCAAAGCCGGTGGACTTGGTACTCAGCGAGAAAACACGCTGGGTTGAGTTTGCGGCAGTACCGCACTACAATCGTCGCGCTGCCTCAAGAACTGGCGCCGGTGCGGGCGTAGCCGTATTAAGCCCGCCACTTCTGGAGCGAACTGGTCTGCCTTGCAAGCCCACCAGCAGGGCCGGGGGTCCTCAGAGCCTATAATTTTCTGATGGAAGCGTGTTGTCGTGTCGTGAGAAACTCCGTCCTAATCCTGTCGATCCTCATTTGGTTGCCTCGTTGCGGGAGCGCGCAAATTCGGCGCACTGGCGTAGACCAGCTTGATCGAATAGCGGCTGTCAAGCGCGTTACCGATCAGGCAGAACTCGCGAATATTGCGGTCGAGGATGACGACCCAGTGGTGCAAGATGTCGCCATCTCGATGATTACGGATCAAGAGTTGTTGGGGAAAATTGTATTCAGCCCGGACAAACCCCCGAGATACGTCTATAGTCGAGGTGCCGCCCTTCGAACACTGACCGATCAATCGTTGGTGGCGACGGCGATCCTGAAGGAACGCACCCAGGACTGGCACCTTGACCCTGATGACTACAAAGACGCGGTCAACATGCTCACAAGCCAGACATTGCTCGCCAAGGTTGCGGTTGAAACAAAGTCGGACTTTGTCAGGACGCTCGTCGCAAAGCGAGTCGAAGACCAATCGTTGCTTCGCAGACTTGCTCTAACGGACGAAAATTCGGACGTCCGTAGCGCCGCAGTTGAGCGTCTAACCGACGAAGCATTGTTGGCTGAAATTGCCGTAAAGGATAAAGACGCAGATGTACGGGCCTCAGCCTTTGCTGGTGTGAGAGACGAGTTGTTGCTGGCAAGACTAGTCGCGGACAGGAGGGTGCCGACCGCAACCCGATTCTTCGCGATTGAGAGGGGGGTGCCCGGAGTCGACTTCAGGAGGTTGGCGGGAAATTTGGGCGTTCAGACGTCTGACGCGATCGAAGCGTTTGGACGCCTCCACCTTGCGCTTACGGACCCGATCATAGCCGCCCATTCTTCGGGTATTGCCGTAGATTTTAGTTCGCGGCGGAATAGCGTGCGCTACGGAATGTCAGGCGGGTACGAGTTACTTTGCGAGGAGGTGACACTTGCTTTGGTGCGCGGATCGACAGTCGTCGCTTCCGAGACAGGGGATTGCTCATTTCCGCAGATGATAACGTACCCGGCCGGCACCGCTTTGGGGGCCTTCCCTCACCGCGTTTCCACACTGAACCTGGCGGCCTTAATGGCGGCGTTTTTCAGCATAGCCGATATTCCGGAAGAAGATTTAATCAAGCTAGCCCGCTCCGGGACGATCTACGAAATCCGGTCCGGAGCTGTGGATAATATGCGGGATCGCGCATCATTAACAAAACTCGCGCTCGAGGACAAGAGCGGCGGCATCCGCGCACGCGCCAAATCCCGACTCAGCACTATTCGAAGGGGTAAGAATTAGGCCGGGTTATGGCTGGGCGACCCTACTAAATGGCCACGAAGACCCTTACCGGCACACGAGCCACCAGCGGGCTTCGCCTATGACCTTCAGAGTTAAATGGCGGGCTTTCTTCGGCGATATTTGGCGCTATGCCGCACCGTGACTCATTCCCGACGCTTCCTGAGATAGCGCCACACGCCAACGCCGCATGGGCCCACCAGAATCGCGGCGGTTATGACAACACCCGGCTTATGGGCCGGTTCGATGGGTTTAGACAACACTTGAGCAATAAAACGGTCCGGATCGCAGACAAATTGGTTTTGTTTAAAGAAGCACGGCGAGCGTACCCGTGGGCGAGGACTAGCGCACATCAGGCGGGACGCTGAGTTCTGGTTTCAAACTGCCGCAGCGCCAATGCAATCGGAAGACACAAGCGGAGTTCATCGCCGGGCAATAACGTGAAGCCGTAATGTTCGTAAAACCGCTGTGCGGCGGCGTCTTTGGCCTCCACCAGCATGGCGAACACGCCGAGTTCGGCCCGCGCAACCCGGAGAACCGCATCACTCAACAGGACGCCGCCGAGTCCTTTGCCCTGATAGTTCCCGGCCACGGCGAGCCGTCCCAGCAGCGCGGCGGGTACGACCGGATAGCGGGGCAGTTTCCTGATGGTTTCGGCAGCCAGCGTGTCCAGCGCGATACTGGCCGCTGCCAATGTATAGAAACCGGCCACTTCTTTGGTCTCGGCACTTAAGGCCACCCAACACGATGCGATGCGTCGCTTGATATCCTGCGAAGCCTGTTCACGGAAATACCGATCCAGGGGGGCCGATCCGCTCGAAAAGCGTGAGCGGTCGTGGTCACCTGACAGTAGCTCGATACGAAATGGCGCCGTCACGCTTACTCCACGATCAGAGTACGGCGGCGCTCCAATGCGCGAAGAAGCGGCTCTGACGGCGGCGGCGGATTCAGCAGCATCGACACAAATTGTTCCTGCGCTTCGCGGGAAAGGCGGATCACTTCCACCTCCGCGACCGTCTTCCGGGCGGCATCCTGCGCGGCGGCCACGACAAAATCGCTGACCGAGCGGCCCTGAATTTCCGCGGCACGGCGCACGACGGCGAGAGCCTCCGGGGCAATGCGGGCTTCAATGCGGGCGGTTCGGTTGTGTTCCTGTTGCTTCATTGGCGACGACCTTTCCTGCTCGCTAATGTACGTCGCTTTACCGTACATGTCAAGTCACGCCGAATCCTTAGCACTGCTGCAATCGTGAGTTCAGAATGAGATTTCTGGCTCGGTGACGGGGGAGATCCGCATCATGACGTTCGTCACCAGGTTGCGATAGCCTGGCGTCCGGTTGTAGGCGGCCAGTTTGCCCCGCAAGTCCTTCCCTTTGTACGGACGGGCTTCAGCAAGGGCCTCGGCGACGTGGTGGATTGCCTCCGCCGCCGTCGCAAAACGGCTGGCACCATTGTCCCAACCGAAGATATTGTTCTTTCGGTTCCTCTGGCCAGCGCCGGACTCGACGACAGCCAAACTGGGGAGGAGGCGCCAATCCAGATGATGCTGATCGGCCTCGAGGATGAAGTTTTCCGCGTAACTCTCTACAGGGGAATGACTTTCCTTCAGGAAGCGGCGTAAAACCGCTTCCCGTACATCAGACTTCTGCGTTACTACAAGATCATGTTCTGCGTTTGCGGTACCTGTGGCGACGCCTAAAACGCCTGCCAACAGGATGAATCCGGAATGGAAATTAATTTTCATCGAATGTCGTCCTCGTTTCTTCCTGCCACGCTACCTGGTGGCGAAGGATGCCTGCCGCAATAAACCTGGCGGAAGGCGGTTGATTAGAAGGTGACGGCTCTCGGTGTTTTGAGGTGAGTGGCCAGTCAAACTCGTTCAGAGCTAACCCGGACAGAACCGGACCGACTCCAGGGAAGCCCCTGACTGGTCCAAATCCTGTAGTTATTATACCAACACTGGCGAAATTTCGACGGGGAGTGGCCGATAAGGGGGGTGGGGGGTCTGGCCGATGCGGGTCGCCCATAGGACGGCACCAGGCGCTATGCTGGTCCCATGTCCCATAGCACCCATAGCCATGACGGCCATCATCACGAGGAGCATTTCCGGTCGAGCGATGCGGTTCGGGACGTCGTGATCGGGATGTCGGACGGGCTGACGGTACCGTTCGCGCTGGCGGCCGGGCTTTCGGGGGCGCATGTCAGTACCTCCGTGGTGGTGTTAGCCGGACTGGCGGAAATCGCTGCGGGATCGATCGCCATGGGGCTGGGGGGATACCTTGCAGCAAGGACGGACGCCGAGCACTATCAGAGTGAGTTGCGGCGGGAGATCCGGGAGACCCGGGAGCTACCCGAAAAAGAGACCGCCGAAGTGCGGGAGGTGTTCGAGGGATTCGGACTGACCGCTGAGCAGATCGCTCCGGTGGTGGCTACGATCACGGCGAACGAGAAGCGCTGGGTGGATTTCATGATGAAGTTCGAGCTGAATCTTGACGAGCCGGATCCGGCGCGGGCTTTGCGGAGTGCGACCACCATCGGGGTTTCGTACATCGTGGGCGGTCTGATTCCGCTGGCACCCTATTTCATCGCAGCCGAATTGAAACGTGCACTGGTCGCGTCGGTCGCCGTAACACTGACGGCGCTGTTTGCATTTGGCGGCGTGAAGGCGCGGTTTACAGGCATCCCGTTATGGCGCGGAGGCGTGCAGACGGCACTCATCGGCGGGCTGGCAGCGGCGGCGGCATTCGGGATCGCAGGATTATTTCGGTAACTCAAATTCAATCGCATTGCGCAGGCGGAGGGTTGCCCGTTAGACTGGGGGAGTAGTCATAACTCAGCAGTTCTTTAAAGCAGTGGAAGAATAATCCGTGAGTATCTGGAACAAAAGAGAAGAGCAGCCCGCGCCGCGTCCGGCAGCAGCGCCGCCAGCCCCCCCGGCACCGCCGGTCGCACCCCCCATGCCGGAAATCAGGAAGGAGATTACGCCAGTGTCATCAATACCGCACCGAGTATCCGAGGCTGTTTCCCCCAACGCAGCCACCATAGGGAAAGCCGTCAAGATAGTCGGCGACATTTATACAAAAGAGGATCTGAACGTCGACGGCGATGTGGAAGGCAAGATCGAATCGACGGACAACAAGATCACGATCGGGACGACGGGCCGGGTCCAGGCAAGCGTGAAGGCGCGCGAGGTGGTAATTTTTGGCCAGGTCCAGGGTGACGTAGAAGCGGTAGACAAGGTGGACATTCGGCGCGAAGCGAAGCTCGTGGGTAACATCACCACAGCGCGCATCAGCATCGAGGACGGCGCTTTGTTCAAGGGCAGCATCGATATTCGCAAGCCTGAGCCGAAGACCGCGACGAGCGCGGCGCCCGCTCCGACATCGACGGCGGCGGCAGTGCCAGCATCCGCGGCGGCGGTTGGGACACCGATCGTTCGTTAAGCCGTGAGGAGGCCGGCTGAAAGCCGGCTGCGGGCAGGATTGCCCGCCCTACATAATACTTGAGGACAGGACCCGTGCTGCTGCAGGAGAAATTTCGCTCGATCTTCCACAAAGGTAGCGAAACGCCTGCGTCCGCACGGGTTCCGGTTCATCCCACCCCCAACCTGGCATTTCTCAGGCCCCCCCGCAAGGAAGCACCCACAACACGCGCCAGCCGCGGACTCGAACAATTCTTCTTCAATCTGCAGGGACAGGTTGGCCTTTCCATTTTGGATCTGGCCGGCGCGAGCCAGCAGAATATCGATTTTCTGACTAACCTGGGACACAAACTGTACTCCGCCAATGTGGTGGCGAGCATGGACGAATGTTTCGGCGACGACCCTTCGGGCCAAACGAATTCCGGACGGATCGAGTACTTCCTGCGATCGAATTTCGAATATCCGCCGCAGACGTTTGACGCGGTGCTGATGTGGGATTCTATGCAATTCATGGGTCCTGCGCTGCTGACGGCAACGGTGGACCGACTGGCCGATATCATGCGGCCCAGAGCTTACCTGCTGGCTTTTTTCACGGTGAACGATAAGGTGCAGGAAGTGCCTAGCCACTCGTTTCGGATTCAGGACAATAAGACGCTGCTGGTGACGGATCGCGGGATGCGGAGTACGGGGCATGCGTTTAACAATCGGTCGATTGAGAAGCTGTTTTCGAAGTTTGAGAGTGTGAAGTTTTTTCTGACGCGGGAGAATCTGCGCGAAGTGATTGTGCGCCGGTAGGGATCGCCGGAAGGGAAACTTCCATGAAGTGGCAGTTACTTCACAAGGCGTGCTGGGCTGGTGACGCTGAGGAAGTCACGCGACTTTTGGATGCCGGGGCTGATCCGAATCAGGTGGCGCCTACGAACTGGCGGCAAACTCCGCTGGGCCGGACTCTGGAGTTTCGTATTACCTCCCCCAAGCACGATGGACATGTGGATACGGTTCGTGTACTGCTTCAGCGAGGCGCGGATCCGAAGGTACGTTCCACTTCTTTGGATCTGACGCCGTATCAGCTGGCGGCGTTCTGTGGACTGGAACCGGCGGCGGCGATCCTGCGGGAATTTGCGGCGGAGACTCCGCATCCAACCGGGATGAGCGAGCTTTGGCTGGCTTCGGCATCGCGCCTTTCGGAGCCGACGGCGGTTGAGTCTGTACGTGAACTGGCCAGGCGGGAGGACGTGAATTCTATTTGGCGTCATGCCACACCGCTGATGATGGCGGCGGGGCATGCGGGTCACTATCGTGTGGCCGATGCGCTTATGGAGGCTGGGGCAGATCCTAACCTTGGTACGTCGATATTGCATGCCAGTTGCGACTGGCATTTTGAGCATCTTGTGCCTGGGTTGCGTTATTTGCTGAAAGCGGGTTGGGATGTTCATTCGCGGGATTCGGCTGGACAGACGGCGCTGCATAAGGCTGCGTTTCTCGGGTATGCGGCGGCGATTCGGGTTCTGTTGGAGCATGGTGCGGATCCGGCGGTGAGGGATGGTTCGGGGTTGACGCCGATGGAACTGGCGCGGCGGTGGGGAAAAGGGGCGGCGGTCCGGGTGCTGGAACGGGCAGCGTGAGGGGGTGCGCCAGAATACTCGACACCCAACAGAGCTTCCCATCGCACTGCGGGACGGCGAGTTCCCAATTCACGCTATGCTGGTAGAGGAATGGCCTCGAATCTCCAGCCTGTCGCAACCATCGGGAATATGCATCGGTTTTTGCGACCGATGTTGCAGGTTGTCGAACGGGCCAGGAAGAGTGCTGTAAGGGTGACTCGGCCTCGGACAACGGCCAAAAATGTCACGAAAAGCATAAAGTACCTCTTCTATCGCAACGAGGCATTTTGCCTGCGTCGAGCGATTACGCTGAAAACATCCCGACAAGGTGGCTTCTGGATGTATTCTTACAATCCGCTTGGAATCACCGCCTACGGGCGAACAAAAGAGGAATCGCTTTCCGCATTTGTAATGGAGTTGTCTTCGGCATGGCACCGGATCGCACAGGCCCCGGACGACAAGCTCGCACCTGACGCTCTGGAACTGAAGCGGAAATTGACAAGCCGAATCATTTCCCGACCGAAGCGAGAGGTGCTCTCTGAGCTCGATCAAGACGCGTGACATCTCAAGAGCTTTCCTCAAAAAGGGATTTGAACAGGATCAAACTCACCACGAAATGTACTGGCTGGTTGTGGATGGCAAGTACTGTGCAATACGGACGCGCCTCAGTCATGGTGAGAAAGACGCGAAGACTCGCTTCAGCATTTGATCGCAAAGCAACTGAAACTGTCGCCTTCAGAGTTCAGGGTGCTTGTACAGTGCAGCCTGGGCGCAAGCGCGTACGCGGAATTGATGACGCAGCGCGGCCACGTCGGGCCGTAACGACCCACCGAAGTCTGAATCTGCACGCCTGCGCACTTTCCGCCGTCAACTCTGGAAGATGAGGCGACACCCGCCATTTGTGCTGCTCCTGCGTTGCTAGTTCGCAGTAATTCGAAGTAGCGTCGCTGAAACTGGCTGATCCAAGTCCGGGAGAGCGCGGCTTCCCAGAAGCGGTGTTTGTGGGGAGCTGTCCTTCATTGCGTCTGAAACCAGGCCATTCTCCGAGTAGCGCGTGATCCGGCCAGATCGAAGTTCGGCGCTTCCCGGATCGGGTTGACTCGCCCGCCGCCGGATGCAGTACGCTTAAAGAAGCCATCATGAACCGCGAAATGTTACACGACCTGATCGAGCGCATTCCCGAGAGCGAGATTGTCGCGGCACAGCGCGCGCTGGAACGTCTCGCCAGGGATGCCGCCTTCCGGGCCGCAATGTCCGCGCCACCGGATGATGAGCCGGTTACCGCGGGGGACGCGGAAGCTATCGCGCGCGCCCGGAGAGACCTTCAGGCAGGCAGGGTGGTTTCGCACGATGAGATTCTGTCTGAATTTGGAATCCGGTGAAGTTTGCGTGGCCTGAGTCTGCGCGCTCGGAACTGCGCGGCGTGGACCGTGAGTACGCGATGCGCATTCTCACGGCACTGACTCGGTACGGCGAAACCGGTGAGGGAGACATCAAGGCCCTTTCGGGCGACTGGGATGGATATTTCCGACTCCGAGTCGGGGACTTTCGGGTGATCTTCCAAATCACTTCGGAAGCAATTGCAATTGTGCGCGTACGACATCGTTCCGACGTGTATCGCTAGCCGCGCGTTGGCGTAGATTTCCCATATCGGGACTTCCGGCCCGCCCCACCTGACGCTGAGCTTTGTACGAGTGGCGCGTGATACGGACGGAGCGCGGGGTTAGCGGCGACAAGCCGACTTATGGGGAGTAATCCAGGAAGTGGAGCGAAGAAGACATCAAGATCTTGAGTGGAGAGGCCAACCTCCACGCAGCGATCATCTGCGAAGGGCCGCGAGTTGACATTTTGAGGTCACTGTCAAATCGGCATGACCGAGATGTCGTCTGACAAGAGTTCTCGCAGGTAATGCGCAGGGAGGGCGCAAAGCATGGATGGCAGGATGCCATCTGCCGTCTTCAACTGTGCCTCGCTTTCGACGACCCCGATCACCATACCCTTCGGCCCAATCACCGGACCACCGCTACACCCCGGCGCGGCGATTCTCGTGAGAATTAAAGATTTACGTTTTCCAGATGCCAGTTGGGAGGCGTACATGCCTACCTGGCCGGTTGCAGCGAAAAGCTCAGGCTGGTGCATGGGGATATACGGGTATCCGAGGACCAACACCTCGTCGAGTGCGTTAACCCCGTCTGTCTCCCAATCAATCCGAAGCGGCAGAATATTGCTAGGCGTCTCGCATCGCACGATGGCCAGATCGAGGTTTGCAGGACCGAATTCTACGGGCGCAGTGTGATCGCAGATCTGCCGCCCGGTCTTATCGAGGATCGAAATTACTTTCCCATCAGCAACTACATGACGGTTTGTCACAACGCAGTTCGGCGGGTCATCCACGAAGAATCCCGATCCAGCACTCTCTCCGTCTGCGCCGGGAACAATGACTCTGACGACGGCCTGGTCGTACCTCCAGCGCCAATAAGACGGTCCAAGGACGAACTCAGGCACGCAGCGTTGTGCACTCATAGCTTTCCCCAGTCCCGTAAGTGAAACCGCGTTGCTCCGCCGGTCGAGACGGATGAGTTCGCAGTCGATCAGTCGATCAACAAGGTTTTCAGAATCAGGATCGACGTCGCAAACGTTGGCGCAGACCTCATCGAGAGAGACGGCCACACCAGATTGGAGCGTCCGCACAATGGTTTTGAATCCCTCTACCTGCTTTGTATAGTCGGTGGCCATTTGGGGCGAAACAGAATCAGTGTGCCGCCCTTGACATCGGGTTCGTTTCCGGGCCGAGGAGAGTGTTCCTCAACGACAACCTCAAGATGTGAAACGCCGCTTCCCTCAGACAATCCGCATATGTCGACTGCCCTCCCGGAGTTCCGTGACCGGCTTTGTGCTCCATTGAACTCGGTACCCATAACCCATGGACGAGACGATTTCGCAGCTCGAAGAGATCGGAAATCATTTCTCGTACTGTTCTGGGGCTATTTTCAAAGTAGGAGCTCATCGCGGACTCCGCATAGAGGTCGGTATCCGCCCCGATGCATTCGCCAATTCGGCTGATCAGCTCACTTTGACTGTTTGGCTCAATCGAATTAAAAATAGCTTCGATGCCGATCACCCACGTAATAATCTGAATCACCGAATCATTGATGCCTTGATAGCCGACGTTGAACAAGCGGACGGCTCTCTGGACGCCCTCGGGAGCCGCTTGTAAGGCATCGAGAAAGGAGGGCAGCGCCAGTTTTAGCTTGTTGAAATCGTTCCGATGGAACTGATTGAGCAATTCCGAGACTGGCAGGTTCAGCGGCACCTGGGGCGGCTCCGACACGCGAACCACGTCCGCCTTACCTTCCGGCCCCTCATTAGCCTGCACGAAGAAGAACTCTTCTCTCGTCGGCCTGAGTATCCTGAGAAGCGTGAAAACTTTAAACAATAATGCGGTTGAATCTTCTTCAGGCCTGCCAACAACCTCCTTCGACGAGAACCGGTGAACGAGAGCCATCCTCGCCGAGGAAAGCCGCTTATAGCTTCGGGGCGCGATTTGCTCTTTCCAGGGCTCCAAATCTTGAGACGACAGCAGATCCGTGATGTTTTCGATTGTTACGGAGCCTAGAACCGAAACCGGCTCGTCGAACGTAGCCATCGGAGAGACAAAATGCAGAGGTACCAACGTCAGTTTCGCCGTTCCGGCGATTGCCCTCTTGACCTCGGCTGAGATGAACTCCTCCGTCTGTTCGAGTGGTCCAAAGAAGGATCGGCGCCACCTAAAAGAGGGCCCTTCGATGTCGATGATGTAGTCCGGGCGGTCGAACGGTTCGTCAATTCTTACGCGCCACGCCTCGTGTTCCGGTCGCTCGCCGATTGCGTCAAGAACCGCCTCCTCAATGGCAAGCCGCTCTTCTGGCAGTGGTATCGTGTTGGTGATTACGCTAGCGCGCATACTTTGCCTCTAATTTATCGCACTGCGCCGAAGCTCGGTTGCCAGTCGTCGCTTGGTCACACTGGTGCAGCCCCGCGCGGTCGATATCGATGATTCGCGTCAAACCGCATGACGGACACCAGAAACGTCATGCAGGTCGGGTCAAGGCGAGGTGACGCGATGAGCCAACATGGGCCAAGGAGCACTGGCGTCGATGGCAATGTGGGAGACCGGGGCAACGACGAATCAGCAAGTTGCAGTCGCGATTATTGGCATTACTCCCGAGAAACGCTTTCCGTCCGGCAATGCCCTACTCCGGATGGATTGTCCGCCACTCGGAGAATGGATCGCGCTCCTCTACCCTCCCCCGAAGTCCCCTCTTTGGAGGAGGCGCAGGCAGACCCTACGAGAACCCCACTGCCCTGGTCTCCGCCGGACATCAATCAATCGGCAGTCCCGGTCCTTATAATGCGGGTCGCAGCCGAAGGATGTGTGGATGCCGGAAGGCTTCGAGCTACCCGGACCGAAGGCTGGCTTGATCGGTTGTTAAGGCGGACTATTCATCCGTCCCCGAAGGTTGGTATCCGCGGGAAGCTGCGAGGCACTTAAGAATCCTCATTTGATTGCGCAGGTGTATGAAGCAGCATCTCCGGAGGGGCCGCTCAGGTATTTCGGATAAGCCGGATAAGAACACAACGGCATCGCGCGGTCGCCTGCGGTAACGGTGGCCGATTTACCGGGAGCTTTGTTGTTCTCCACCCAGTCGGTGATCATACCGAAGCGATCATACGTGCTGGGAATCGGCTGCGACTGAACCGCCTTGCCTTCGCCATCATTCGTGTACGAGCTTCCCGTCAGGCCGTGGCCAACCTGGGGAATCACGTAGAAGCGCGCGAACGCGTCCACCTTCGCCTGCCCCATTTTGTCGATCACCGACTGGTAATAGGCCACCTGCGCGCCGGGCGAGGCCAGCGTGTCGTTGGTGCCGATCACAACGATCAGCTTGCCTCCACGGTTGTAGAAGGCGCTGAGATCGGGGTTGGTGGAATCGAGAATCGCCGAAAGTTCCAGACGCCGCGCATTGAGCGGGCCGCCTTCCACATAGTCGAGCGGATTCGCGTTCACGTCTTTCATGAGGAAGCCGGTCACGCCCAACACTCCGAGATGCGTGTGCATGGGCGCATCGGCGGCTGCGCCTTCCTGGCCGCGATAACGCGTGGGCAAGATCAGGCCGCTGCCGGAGGGATCGGTATTCGGGAACCACATGCCGAACGATTTGACGCCGTTGGCCAGCGGGGTGGCGAATTCCCAGGGCGAATAGACGAGCTTCAGGGTGGAGATCTGGCCATCGGTCAGGCAGGCCGCGGCGCTTGTGTCCTGCGGGTTGGGATCGACATTGCCGGGGCAGCGTTTGGCGGCCCACGGGTTGCGGTTCTTATCGCCCTGCTTGACGTCGAAGATGGCGCGGCACGCCATGTAGTTGTTGATAACGCCGTCCACAAGGCCATCGAGTTTGTCGCACTGCCGCATCATTTCGCCCCGGATGGCGTTGACCTTGGCAGGCGTCACCCAGTTGGCGAGCGGTTTTTCCTGAATGCGAATCACTTCGGGCGCGAGCATCAGGCTGGAGAAATTTACGATGGGGACTTCGGCGGCCACGCCATCGTAATCGGCGGGAAAACGCTGCACGACGGTGAGCGATTCGCGCCCACCCTGAGAGGTTCCGAAGAAATAGTTGTAGCGGGGGCGCTGGCCGTAGAGCCGTTCCATGAGGACCATGGCTGCGTCATGCGTCTTCTTGAGCTGCATGTAGCCAAGATTGGCGATGGCTTCGTCATTGAGGGACCACTCGCTGAAAGCTGCTGACGCGGCTGGTGGTCCAAAGGACGGGGGACCTCCGGGGCCGCGGCTGGCGGGCGGTGAGCCGCCATCGGGAGTCACGGCAGGTCCGCGACCGGAGGCGCCCAGACCGCCACGACCCGCTCCGCCGGGGCCGCCACGACCTCCTCCCGGCGGGTTTTGGTGCCCGGAATCGCTGCCGTAGGTGGCGAAACCACGAGAAAGCAGCGAGACTCCTCCGCGGCCAAGGCCCGCGGCCAGGGCCGGGATCACTCCGTTGTTGCCACCACCGCCCAACTGTGCGCTACGGTGCGACCACGAGGACGGAAGGGCAACGGCGAACCGAATCGATTTCGCCGTCGGACTCTTGTCGATCGGGGCCATCGCGCCTTCGATGCTGCAGTATGCCGGATTGCCATTCGCCTCGGCGCGCCATTCCGGCGCGTTCAGCGTGACTGCGGAGACTGGCAGTCCAATGGCGGCGACGGGAATGCTCGTCCCCAGTTTTTCCGCCGTGCAATCGGCCTGCGTCACGAGTTGGTTCGGAGGCAGCGGCGCGGATTTAGGAGCTGATGTTGCGGGCGGGGTTTGGGCCTGCGCCGCCACGCCAATCAGAGCAAATACTGCACCTGCGATTCTGTTGTATTTCATTGTGAGAGCTCCCGGGGCCGGGTTGCGTTCCCCAGTGAATTGTAACTCCGGGGGGACTACTTCTGAAACGCCAACTGCGCGAACTCATGCAGGCTTCGCCGCCAGCTCTGCCATTCGTGAGCAGTCAGCGGCGATTCATAGGAGACGCTGTTGACGCCCTCCTTCTTCAGCGCCTCGACCGCTGCCTTACCAGCGGAAGACCCTGGCTCGCGGCTCCCGTAGCTCACAAATAACAACTTGACCTTTTTTTTGAAGTCGGCCATGTCCTTGATTTCCGATGTGGCAATAGTGCCGCCGCTGAACATGCCGATGTGGGAGAACTTGTCCATGTGGGCCAGTGTGATGCCGTGTGTCAGCATGCCTCCCATGGAGAGACCAGCCAGACCGCGATTCGGTTGATCCGCCAGGGTGCGGAAGCTGGCATCGATGAACGGGATGATGTCTTCGATCAGAGCATGCTCAAACGGGGTATCGCTCATCGCCATGGGGCCGCCGCGACCGATGCCTCCACGTCCAGAGCCGCCCGGAGCACCCGCCGGCGCCGGTCCGCGACCCGAGCCAGGCGCCGCACCCGGTCCGGGTCCGCGGCCAGCGGCAGCTCCGCCCGTGACAAGGTAACTATTGCTGATCACGATGATGAAGGGCTTCGCTTTGCCTTCCGCAAGCAGGTTGTCCATGATCAGCCCGGCAAATCCCTGGCCGCCCCAGCCATGTTCGTCTTCGCCGGCGCCATGTTGCAAATAGAGCACCGGGTAGCGCTTCGTACCCTTCTCATAATCCGGAGGCGTGTAGACGAAGGACTGAAGCGTGGCGTTCGCGACTTTCGAGAAATAGTGAACTTCGCGCAGCTGGCCGTGTGGAACGTTCTTCAGCGCATAAAAATCCTGATCGTGAGCCGGAACCTCAACAGCACCGCCCCAGCGGCTTGAACCGTAGAAGATCTGGGTGCCTGGGTCAGGGATGGAGAGGCCGTCGACATTGAGCTGGTAATAATGGAAGCCTTCATCCTGAGCGTTTGTAACGCCGGTCCAGACACCGTTCTCACCTTTCGTCATGGGGTAGCGAACGCCACCCATATCGATCAGCACTGTCTGAGCGTTCGGCGCCCGCAGTTGCGTGCGGACGCGCCGCTGAGAGTTGACTTCGGGATACTGTTTGCCCGGCTGGTTCAGTGAGGAAGGTTTGAAGTCCTCCGTGGGCGCCGTTTTGTCTATCTCGACAGGCGTTTGCGTCCCCCGGCCGGCCGGGGCTCCCTGAGGCGCCTGCGCCGTAGCAGGAACGCCCGCCAGAACGGGCAGAAGGGCGAGAGTCAGAATCGCGAATTTCATTGGAAGCTCCTTAGCGTGGAAGCCCTGCGACCGCATACGAACGGGGATGCGCCGAGCCAGCGTATAGATCGTATCTCACTTGTATCGGGAACGGCGAATAGACTGCGCCCTCCCTCTCGCCCGGATCCTTTTTAGGCGGTATCGTCATAGGTTATGCTGGGGGCCTTGGCCCTCGCTGCCGCCGATACGAGGGTCCGATTTTCCATTTGAAGGCGGCAAGGCTTAACGGGGATCAATCGATCATATGAAGACAAAAGTCCGTGTTGTGCGAATGATCGCGCCGGTGATCGCGTTGCTGGGTACCGCGCTGGTGGTTGCCGCTGCGCCCCGGCCACAAGGCCCCTGCGACATCTACGCCGCAGCGGGTACCCCGTGCGTAGCCGCCCACAGCACTACGCGCGCGTTGTACGCCTCCTACAAGGGTCCCCTCTATCAGGTAAGGCGTCAATCGGATGGCAAAACCCTGGACATCGGCGTAGTCCAGCCCGTTGCGCTGTCTAACGACGCGGGAGGATATGCGGATGCAGCCGCGCAGGATGTCTTCTGCGCTAACACGATTTGCGTCATCGATCTTATCTACGATCAGTCCGCCAGGCACAACGACCTCTACCAGGCGGCGCCGGGGACCTTCAAGGGCCCCGCGAAAGGTGGTTTTGATACCCAGCCAATCGCCGACATGGCGCCCATCACAATCGGCGGGCACAAGGCTTACGGCGTTTACATCATGCCGGGCATGGGGCTTCGTAACAACAATGCCGTTGACATCGCAATCGATGACGAGCCTGAGGGAATTTACTACGTCATCGATGGCACTCACTTCGACAGCGGCTGCTGCTTTGACTATGGCAACTCCTCAACGAACGGCCGCGCCGTGGGAACGGGCACCATGGAAACTACCTACTTCGGCACAGCCACGGCCTGGGGCAGCGGTAACGGCCCGGGTCCGTGGATCATGTCCGACATGGAAGCCGGCTTGTTCTCCGGCTACAACGCGAAGCAGAACGTGGCCGATCCGACCGTTGACTCCTGGCGCTTCGTTACCGCCGTGGTTGACGGTGGTGGCGGCAATAAGTGGGATCTTCGCGGGGGTAATGCGCAAAAAGGTGGCTTGACGACCATCTACAGTGGAGTTCGCCCCGGCTCCCCCGCCAACAACAGCTACTACCCGATGCACAAGCAGGGAGGCATTCTTCTGGGCACAGGTGGCGACAACGGAAATGGTTCCTCCGGCACGTACTATGAAGGTGTGATGACCACCGGATATCCGGCCGAGGCTACAACCGACGCTGTACAGGCCAACATCGTGGCCGCCCGGTATGACGTGGCACGCGTGAGCCTGTCGAGGGTCCATTCGTTCACCCCGGGCGCGACGCAGGACGTCACCGTGGCGTTTGTGAATGCAACAGGAGCGGCGGTGATGAACGTTCGGCTGAACGTTTCCGCACCTTCGGGCTGGACCGTTCGAGCCTCCGGCACGCCGGTTACATTCGCAGGTCCTCTGGCGCCTGGGGCGAGTGTCAGCACCTCCTTCAAGATCACTTCTCCGGCAGCAACCAGCGCCGGCTTCCTGATTGGCAAAGTGGAATGGACGGGCGCCAATGCCGGCGGCGCGCAATCGGACACATCCGCACAGAGGCTCCGGAACGCTCCCGCGGTCAGGATCAACGAAGTCCGGCTCGGAGCCGGTGGCAATCCGGGCAATCAGTTCATCGAACTCTACAATGCGTCAGCGGATGCAATCGATATCTCCCAATGGAGTTTGATTCATACCCAGAGCCAGTGGGCTCCCGTTCCCCTCGCAACGATTCCCTCCGGCACCAAACTGCCGAGTCACGGCTTTTATCTCCTCGGGCTTTCCAGTTCCGGACTCGCTGCCCCCGCAAGCGCCGGAACCACCACCATCAATGTAAGAAACACCACCGGCTTTGCGGCCGGGCAGAAGATCGAGATCGCCGGCGAGGCTCGCACGATCACAAACGCCGGGACGCCGGCCGCGCCGTTGACAACACTGTTTGTGCCCGTGTCCACCGGCCCGTGGCTCACGGTTCCCGCGGGCTCCACCCACCTGCCGGTTACGAACGTAGCGGGGTTTGCGGTTGGTGAGAAGATCGGCATCGACGTCGGCGGTAATTACGAAGTTGCCACGGTCACTTCGGTCGGCCAGGCGTCTACACAAACCACACTGTCGGCAGCCGCTGTCGCGGGC
>CAIKAS010000194.1 GCA_903825445.1 uncultured Acidobacteriia bacterium | reverse complement strand
GTTTCAATGGCCAGATACGGATTGATGGCGCTGGCGCCATACCCGATCAGCAGAGCGTAGTGCATTACTTCGCGCGGCTCGCCGGATTCAATGATGAGCGACACCTGCGTGCGCGATCCTTCGCGGATCAGGTGATTATGCACGGCCGTGAGAGCCAACAGACTGGGGATCGGCGCCCAATCGGGATCGATACCGCGATCCGACAGGATGAGGATCGTGTAACCGGACTGAATCGCCAGCGACGCGCGGCGGCACAACGCGTCGAGCGCGCGGCGCAGGCCGTGCTCGCCATCGGAGATCTGGAACATCGTCGGCAGCGTCATGGCGAGGAAATCGCCCACGGCAACGCGGCGCAGTTTTTCCAGATCGCGGTTGGAGACGATGGGATGCGGAAGCTTTAGCGTATGGCAATGGCGCGGCGTTTCGGCCAGAATGTTGCGCTCAGTGCCGGTGTAGCTCACCATCGACATCACCATCTCTTCGCGGATAGGATCGATGGGCGGGTTGGTAACCTGAGCGAACAACTGCTTGAAGTAGTTAAACAGCGGCTGCGGCTTATCAGAAAGACACGCAAGCGGCGTATCGGTTCCCATGGAGCCAATCGGCTCTTCGCCGGCGGTAGCCATGGGTGTCATGAGGAAGCGCAGGTCTTCATCGGTATAACCGAAGGCCCGCTGGCGCTGCACGATGGTGGCATGTTCCATGGCATGGACACGCGCCGGTTCCGGCAGCGTATCGAGCGTGATCTGGTTTTCCTTCAGCCACTGCGCGTAGGGCTGCCGATTGGCAAGCTGATCTTTGATTTCTTTGTCAGATACGATTCGGCCCTGCTCCAAATCGATCAGGAACATTTTGCCGGGCTGCAGACGGCCCTTCAGTTTCACGTCTTCGGGCTTGATGGGCAGGACGCCGGTTTCCGATGCCAGCACCGCGAGGCCATCGTGCGTGACGACATAGCGCGCGGGACGCAGGCCGTTACGATCCAGTGTGGCGCCGATCACGCGGCCATCGGTGAACGTGATCGCGGCGGGGCCATCCCACGGCTCCATGAGAGAGCAGTGGTATTCGTAGAAGGCTTTCTTGCTGTCTTCCATGTGCGGATTGCCGTCCCAGGCTTCGGGGATCAGCATTGCCATGGCATGCGGCAGCGAACGGCCGGAAAGAACCAGCAGTTCGAGCGCGTTATCGAAGGCGGCGGAATCGCTGCCGTTGGGCTGAATGATGGGAAACAGCTTCTTGATATCGTCGCCAAATAACGGCGATTCAAGAATGCTCTGCCGCGCATGCATCCAGTTCACGTTGCCGCGAACGGTATTGATTTCGCCGTTGTGGGCGACGAATCGGAACGGGTGCGCCAGTTGCCACGTGGGAAATGTATTGGTGGAAAAACGCTGGTGAACCAGGCAAAGCGCGCTCATCAGTTCGGGATCCGAGAGCTCGGGATAAAACTTCGCGATCTGCGGCGCCAGCAGCAGTCCTTTATAGACGATGGTGCGCGAGGAGAGCGAAGGGATGTAAAACATACTCTTGCTCGCGATGCCTTCCGATGCCGGTACTTCCGTTTCAGCGCGCTTGCGAATGACGTAAAGTTTGCGTTCGAGTTCGTCACCTGAGATGCCCGCTTCATGGCCAACGAAAATCTGTTCGATATAAGGCTGCGAGGCGCGCGCGATGCGGCCGATGGAATTGATATCGATCGGAGTATCGCGCCAGCCGAGAACTGTGAGACCTTCCTCGCGAATAATCCGCTCAAGGATGCCTTCGGCTTCCAGACGCTCGTGCCGTTCGACGGGGAGAAACACCATACCAACGCCGTACTCTCCCGCCGAGGGCAAAGTAAAACCAAGTTTCGCCGTTTCACGCGCGAAAAACTGGTGAGGAATCTGGATGAGCAGCCCTGCGCCATCACCTGTCTCCGGGTCGCAGCCGCATGCGCCGCGGTGCGTCAGATTGATAAGAATCTGAATACCTTTCTCGATGATGTCGTGCGATTTTTCGCCCCGAATATTGGCGACCATGCCTATACCGCAGGCATCGTGTTCCTGATTGGGGTGGTAGAGGCCCTGTTGTTCCGGAAGTCCGGATACAACTCGACCAGTGGTGGATTCGATGTGGCTCATACTGGCTGCTTTCTTGCGGCGGTGGTTCAACTACTCCGGTTAACAAATTGACTGGCGGCGTGGCCAGCCATCGGAATTATTGCGATGACTCCGTCACGGCAGCAGAGCCGCAGCAACGGGTTTCCCCATATTAGCAGGAACCTCCACTATAATGCAATCGAAATTAACACTCTTGACATTATCAGGATTTCTTATGATACTGAAATGGTGATCTTCGAGGAATGCAAGCTTTTCCGCGATGTCGCGCACTCAAGAAGCCTGAGCCGCGCGGCACAACTTAATGGCATTAGCCAGTCGGCGGCGACGCAGCACATTCAGCAACTGGAGTCGCGGATGGGCGTGGAACTGCTGGATCGCACTACAAGGCCACTGGGCCTGACGGCTGCGGGCAAGCTCTACGCCGACCTTTGCCGCGACGTTTTGCGCAGGGAAGAAGACTTCACGTCGGCGATGGCGGATCTGAAAGGCGCGATTGAAGGGACCTTCCGCGTGGCATCGATCTATTCCATCGGGCTTTCGGAATTGCCACGTCTGCGCGATGAATTTGCCGTGGTTTGTCCGGATGTGCAGTTGCACGTCGAGTATCTGCGGCCTAACAAGGTGTACGAGGCGGTCCTGGCTGATCTGGCCGATGTCGGGTTCATTAGTTACCCGGAAAGCAGTCGGGATATAACTATCATTCCGTGGCGGGAAGAGAGAATGACAGTGGCGGCCTATCCGACGCATCCGTTCAGCGGCAGAGAATTGTTGCAGGCCGACGAACTCAACGGGCAGAGCTTCATCGCTTTCGACGAAGAAGTCATCATCCGG
>CAIKAS010000193.1 GCA_903825445.1 uncultured Acidobacteriia bacterium | reverse complement strand
GCCAGCATCACCGTAACCAACCCCGGTGGAGCAGCGTCAACGGCATCGAAACTCGTCGTCACCGCAACCCCACCCGTTATCACAACCGGAGGAGTTGTCCCTCTTTACAGTGCCGCGTCTACCGTTCAACCGGGTTCCTGGATCTCGATATACGGTTCCGGCCTGGCAACGGGAACGGCCGTCTGGACCGGCAATTTCCCCACCACGCTAAGCGGCACCAGCGTCACCATCAACAAGAAGTCCGCTTACCTTTGGCTGGTCAGTCCGACACAAATCAACCTCCAGGCTCCGAATGACTCAACCGCCGGGGTCGTGAATGTCGTCGTAACCACTGCCAACGGCTCCAATACTTCGAGCGTGACACTCGCCGCTTTTGGCCCGTCTTTGAGCCTGTTACCGGGCAGTACCTACACTGCGGGCGTGATCCTTACGCCAGACGGATCGGGTGCCTACGGCGGCGGAACCTATGACCTGGTCGGTCCGACGGGGAAGTTTTTCTTCAACACGCGCCCGGTGAAGGCTGGGGAAACTCTCGAACTGTTCGGTGTCGGATTCGGACCCACCAGCCCCGTTGTCGCAGCTGGAAAAGCGTTTACTGGCGCCGCCGAGACCGTGAATCCGGTGACCGTCACAATCGGCACCACACCTGCCCGCGTTCTCTTTGCAGGAATGACCGCATCGGGCGTTTACCAACTCAATGTTGTCGTGCCTTCAGCCGGCAGCGGTGACCAGCCACTCCTCGCGACCGTCGGTGGAATCACCACGCCAGCCAATGTCCTCATCACGCTGCAGTGACTTAGATCTTCCGCAGCCGCTCCCCTGCCGCCGCCAACGTCTCGAACTTTTTGCAAAAGCAAAACCGTATTTGCTTCGCGCCCAGTTCAGGATTCAGATAAAAGCTCGACCCCGGCACTCCCGCCACGCCCACGCGCTCCACCAGATCCATCGCAAACTCCACGTCGTTTTTCGCACCGAACCCGCTGATATCGCACATCACGTAATACGCCCCTCCTGGCATAAAACAACGGAATCCCGCGCCTTCCAGCATCGTGATCGCTGCCTTGCGCCGCCCGTCGTACTCAGCCGATAAGCCATTGAAATACGAATCCGGCAGATCCAGCGCCATCATCCCGGCATGTTGCAGAGGAGTCGCCGCCCCCACTGTCAAAAAATCATGCACCTTGCGAACGGTATCCGTGATATCCGGTGGCGCAATCGCCCAGCCCACGCGCCAGCCCGTCACGGAAAACGTCTTGCTCATGCTGTTGATGGTGATCGTGCGTTCCCGCATGCCAGGCAGCGTGGCAATCGGCACATGCTTCAGTCCGTCGTAAGTAATGTGTTCGTAGATTTCGTCGGTGATCGCCAGCGCGTCGAACTCCTGGCACAACTCCGCAATGCAAGTCAGCTCATCGCGCGAAAACACCTTACCGGTCGGATTATTAGGCGTATTGATGACGATCGCCTTCGTCCGTGAAGTAAAAGCCTTCCGCAGTTCGTCAGGATCAAACCGCCAGTCCGGCGCATGCAGTGTCACCAGCTTTCGTTCGGCGCCGCAAAGCAACGCATCGGGATGGTAGTTTTCGTAGTAGGGTTCGAAAACCACTATCTCGTCGCCTGGATCGGTCACCGCGAGAAGCGACGCAATCATTGCCTCGGTCGCACCACAACACACCGTCACTTCACGCTCCGGATCGATCTCCATCCCGTAAGTGCGCTTGTACTTGCGTGCAATCGCCTCGCGGAATGGCTTCACACCCCAGGTAATCGGGTACTGATTGTAATCCGCATTGATCGCGTCGATGGCAGCCTGCTTGATATCGATGGGCGCCGGAAAATCCGGAAACCCCTGCGCCAGATTCACTGCGCCAAAGCGGATCGCCAGACGCGTCATCTCGCGGATCACCGACTCTTTGAACGGAAGGGTACGAGCGCTCTGAAAGCGACTGGCCACACCACCTTTGGGCAAGGAACCAGTGGAGGTCAAAACAGCAGACATGAAGCTATCCTCTCATGCAGCCGGATGTTTTTGCGTCTTGGTCGCAGCGTTGCGGGCTGCGGGAACTCTGGCTGTCGATTTCTTCGACCCGGCGCTGACGACTGGCTTCGCAGGGGTCTTCGCCGATGCGTTCGCACTTCGCGCCTTCCCGGTCTGTTTCGCCGCTGGCTTTCCAGCGGACTTCCCGGTCCGGGAAACACGCAATGGCTTCTTGGCAACCACCTTGCTCACCGCTGCCACGTCTTCGATTTTCGCGGGTGGCACAGTCGCACCATCAGCCACATCGGGAGCCAGCACGAGTTTGTCTTTACCGTACAGCTCACGATAAACCTGCCCGTTTCGCAACACCGCCTGCACGTAATCCCGCGTCTCGCTGAAGGGAATCGTCTCGATGAACTCTGACGAATCGCCGTATCCGAACTGTTTAATCCAATCGCGAACACGCGTCGGTCCAGCGTTATACGCCGCCAGTGTTTTCACCCAGTCACCAGACCAGTGTTCAAGCTCACCCTTTAAATACTGCGTGCCCAGCTTGATATTCAGGCTTGGATTGAGCAACATTCCGGCGCTCGAAACCTTGATACCGTCGCGCCGTCCCAGCATCTTCCCCGTAGACGGAATCAACTGCATCAATCCATAAGCGACTGAGGAACGCGCGCCCGGATTAAACTCGGATTCCTGCCGGATCAGACCTGCGACCGCGTACGGATCCAGGTCGTGTTCCATCGCGCTCACGGTCAGTGTCCCCTCCCAGGGAATGGGGAACAGCATTTCCCAGAAGGCCCGAGAGGCTTTTTCGAACGGCAGCGAGAGATAATCTCCGCTGAATTTTTTCATCACCTTGACGGCCAGATAGGGCGTTGGCATGGCGCGCGATAATTCCATAGCAAGCAACGTCGGTTGCTCGTTGGTCTGCTTCGCGCCGAACTGCAATTCATCCACAGCCTGGGTAGTCAGCCCCGCGGCGATCAGTAATCTTCCCCGATCAATGCGCGTCCGTGTCGCTTCGTTCGGCGCGGCCATCAAATCGGCGGGAATACCCGCCGTATGCGCGGCATCCGAGGTTTTCTCCAGCCATGCCCGAATTGCCGCATCCGGTTTCGCAGAAGAAATCTTCGGGTCCGTCAGCTTGGTTCGCGCCAGTCCCGAATAGTAGTAATGAGGATAGTAAACGTTCAGTCTGTCGTAATAAGCCCGGGCCGCCGCAAAGTTCGAATCCTGCTCCGCCGCCCGTGCCAGAAAAAACAGCGCATCGCTCACATGCGTATCGCCGGGAAATTTCTCCACCTGTTCCCGCAGCAGTTCCTCGCGGTGTGGACTGCGATCCAGCCACGCGGCCCACGTTACACGCCAGGCGCAAAGCGCCGCCGAACTATCTCCTGGAAAACCTGCGGCCGCCGCCTGATAGAGCGGAACATACTGCGCTCGGTCCTGCAACAGCAAGAAGCGATTCCCCGCCGTGATCAGCGCCTTCAGCCGCCACGGAGAGACCGGAAAGTGATCCGCCAGCTGCTGGATCACATTCAACATTTTCGCGTCGTCGTTCAGTCGCCGATACGCTTCGGTCAGGTAATAGAGCCGTTCAGCTGCCGCCTCGCCGCCTTCCGGGTGCAGTGGCGCCAGGTAGTGTTCGGCGCCCGCGTAATCACCGTTCAAATATATTGCCGCGCCTACTCCGGTCTGCGCCGCATCGCGATCCGCCCCGGTCATCTCCGTTGCCAGAGTCTCATATTCCTGCCGCGCCTTACCGTACTGTTTGGCTCGCAGCCAGGCATCCGCGCGTTCCAGTTCTTGCCTGGCCGGAGCAGCGGGATACTCGCCCGCCAGCGACGAACGCAGTTTATCCAGTGCGACCCTTGCCTTTTCCGCCAGATCCGACGATGGGTATGAGAAATACACCCGCTGGTAATACGTCGCCGCCTGCCGGGGGAATGCGGTACCTTCAAACGCCTGCGCTAGTGCAAAATCGCCATCGGGCTGCGGCAGAATCCCATAATCGGCTTGCAGGATTTCCCGCGCCTTAGCCGCCGTCGCAGGCGTCGATCCGTGCTGGCCCAGCAAAGCCTTCGCGTAGAGCAGGCTGATCCGCCCGGCCAGCGGTGACCCCGCCACTGGCGAAGCCATATAACCAGCCAGTTCACGGGCGGCCGCATCGCCGGCGTTGGTCACCAATTCAGCATTAGCCAGATAGTAGGCAACATAATCCCGCAATTTCGGAGGCTGACCTGCCGCGCTCAACAACCTCACGGTCGTCGTGTAATCGTGCTTATCGTACGCGCTGATTGCAGCGCCCAGGCGCGCGATTCCCGGATCCGGCGCGGCGGATGCCCAACCTGCAGACACCAACCCGCATAGCGCAAGCAACCTTGCCACAGCGCAACGCGAATTGGGTCTGCTGAACATTCGCACGTTAAACAATAGGTCCCGGATAAGTCTGTCCTAAAAGGCCACCGTCGTCATGCGCCAGGCTCCGCAACAACTCCAGATGCAGATAGTCCACCATAGTTGGGGACGTTGAAATATAAGTCCGTTGAAACTCTTCACGCGCCGAATCGATCGAAGTCCGCAGCGCACCGTAAATATCCCCGCTCTGCACACCCTTGCGCAGCGCGTCCGACTCACTGATCCTCATCTGCGCTACCCGAACTTTTGCCGTCCTTTGAGCCTTGAGGTGGAAGGCCTGTTCCTGGGGAGTAAGCCTGGACCACGTGTTCGTCTCAACAGGCGACACGGTCGCCACCTTACCCGAGCCATTCGCCGCTCCCGCGATCTGAACCAACGGGGTCGCCGCGTCCGAGACGGGCTTTACGGCGGCCGCAACTGCCGACCGCGTCTCCGCTTCGAGCGATTCCAGCTTCATTCCCGCTGCCTCGCAAAGCAGTTCCATCGGTGCCGGTGCGACGATTCCCGCAGCCAGCACGAGCGCAACTGTATTCAGACGTGCCGTGATGGGAAACAGATAGACCCGGTCGTTTCCGCCAGTGCTCAGTGCCGCGGCCAGTACCGGGGAGACTTCGCCCGGCGATGCCAGCGCCACCAGCGGATCACGACTCTCCACACACGACGCAATAGCGGCCGCCTCGCTCAGGTCGATCGCCGCCCCATCCTCGGCTTCTTCCCTGAGGACAACACCACGCCATGCAGCCACCGTCGCCTGGCCGTTTTCAATCAGCAGCACCACCACTCGCTCAGCCAAAGCCGAGCTGTCTTCCATTAACAACTGTAAAGTTTCGTGCTCCGCCTCCGTTTGGCGAATGCGCCGCAGCGTCTGATTCAGTGATTCCGAAAGTTTACGGCGAACTGCGTCGACAGTCGCTGCGGACCTGCCACGTTCTGTCTCGACAGACTCTGCCACGGCCGTCTTCAAGGCCTCATCGGCCTGAACCCGCGCCGCCGACATTGCTTCCGTCACAGCCTCGGACACGGCACGCTCTTTCTCACCCGCACTCTGAGCCCGTTCCGATTCCAGTGCTCGGGCTACCTCTCGTGTCACAACGGACGCGATTTCGGCATCCACCTCCGTAGTCATCTCGGCTACGAGCGTCGCGTGCTGCCTTTCCAGTATCTGGCGCCAGCCCGGCGCACTATCGTCGTGCATTCTATCTTCATGGTACGGCAGAGTTACCATACTGTCGAGTTCCCAGGAATATATGGCACAAGAAAGATTAACCGGCAAAATTGCAGTTATAACGGGTGGCGCGCGTGGCATCGGCTACGCCATCGCCGGGCGCCTGCTCAATGAGGGTTGCCATGTCGTCATCTGCGCGCTGCGTCAGGCATCCGTCGATGCCGCAGTGGCGGGACTGTCACCGAAGGGCCGCGTGCTTGGCGTGGCCGCTGACGTCTCGCAGCACGAGGACGTTCGTCGACTTATCGGCGCTGCGCTGGGAACTTTTAGCGGAATCGACATCCTCGTGAACAATGCGGCGATTCGCACCTACCAGCCGGTCGCCGAACTTTCGCCCGCCGAGTGGGACCAGATGCTCGCCGTGAATCTCTCCGGTCCTTACTATTGTTCTCATGAAGTTCTGCCGATTTTCAAACAGCGCGGTGGCGGAGACATTGTGAACATCAGTTCGCTTTCATCCACCAGCCCATTTGCCGGAGGAGCCGGCTACAACGCGTCAAAAGCAGGCCTCAACGGTTTGTCTGATGCGACCATGCTCGACCATCGCTATGACGGCGTGCGCGTGTCCGAAATCATGCCAGGCAGTACAGATACGGAATTCAATGGCCCTCAAGGCCGGGCTGACTGGAAAGTTGCTCCGGAAGACATTGCCGAAGCCGTAGCGATGGTGCTGCGCATGCCACGAAAAGTGACCGTCAGCCGCGTCGACGTGAAGCCCAGTCAGCCTCCGCGTAAGTCTCTGTAAAATCGAAAGGAATTTTAATGGACGGGCATCCCGCCTTTGGAACGCATCGTGCACATTAACCTGTCGAAATCGCGACCACCGCGACGATAAGTCAAATTAGAGCAGGCATGCGATGACTTCTACAAACCAGACTCACACAATCGCCGACCGCATGGGCACCCGCACCAATAAGCGCCTCGATCCTTCGCAGACGGGCCAGGATGCGGTGAAACTGCATCGCGATCTGCTGGGCAGAATCGTGGGTCAGGATGAAGCCGTCGGGCAAATCGTCAATATCTACCAGACCTATCTGGCCGGCATGAGCAGCCCTGGCAGGCCTATCGGAAATCTGCTTTTCCTCGGACCTACGGGAACGGGTAAGACAAGGCTCGTCGAAGCTACGGCCGAATCTTTAGTGGGCGATTCGCGCGCGGTCATCAAAATCGATTGCTCTGAATTCCAGCACAGCCACGAAATCGCAAAGCTGGTCGGTTCGCCTCCTGGCTACCTCGGGCACCGCGAGACACATGCGGTCCTCAGCCAGGAAGCTCTGAATCAGTTCCACACCGACGGGATGCGGGTCAGCTTCGTTCTGTTCGATGAAATCGAAAAAGCCAGCGACTCTCTGTGGAATCTCCTGCTCGGCATTCTGGACAAGGCCACGCTCACCCTGGGTGACAACCGCAAAGTGGATTTTAGCCAGTCGCTCATCTTCATGACCAGTAACCTCGGAGCTACCGAGATGAGTGCATTACTCCGGCCGCACCTCGGTTTTGCAACCGCAGAAGTGGAGCGTACCCGCGATGCGGGAACGGTCGATGAGGACCTTAACGGGCGGTTGTCGCGTGTTGGAGTGGAAGCCGCGCGAAAAAAGTTCACGCCTGAATTCATGAACCGAATCGACAAAGTCGTAGTGTTCCGGCCACTAGGAGCGGAACAGCTACAGAAGATTCTTGGCCTCGAACTAACGTCTCTCCAGCTGCGAATCATCCGTGCTCCTGGCTCCGTACCGTTCGTTATGAACGTTTCGGAACCTGCCCGTGCTCATCTTCTCAGCGAGGGCACAGATCTTAAGTACGGCGCGCGACACCTGAAACGCGCCATCGAGCGCTCGCTGGTGCATCCGCTCTCCAATCTCATTGCTTCAGACCAGATACACGCGGGCGATCTCGTTGGTATCGATTTTGACGAAATGTCGCAGTCTCTTTGTTTCACCAGAGAAGCCGAAGAAATGCCGGGTTACGAAATGGCGGAAATGATCCAGACCGCTTCAGTGATGACGGCCACGGCCTCGATCGCTGAAGCCCTGCCATTTCACCAGCAAGCCGTAGCGCGCGGGCAACGCACAATATAGGAGCCCTTCGGCCGGCCCAACTCAGACCTTAATCGAACGCCGGTGCCGCTGCGGAAAAGCCTTCACGCGAAAGCACCGTCTTGCCCTTCCGCTCCACACGATAGTAACCGTCTTCAGACTTGCCCTCAAAGTGCGTTCCGTCCTGCCCTGTCGTCTCCGCACTCTTCCATTTCTTCTCCAGAACCTGCCTATAAGCGTTGATAAAAGCCGCCGCCGAATCTTCGCTGTCCCACGCCGTTATAAACAACAGCGCCGTTCGGTGATCTTTCTTGTACTCATCGACCCGATAACGGCCGCCTGTCAGTTCCGGCGCGAGACCACGCGCAACCTGCACCGAAATAAACTGCCGCAATAAGACCTGCATATCCTCTTCCCCGAACACGCCCTCCACTGACGCGTTCATGCCTTTGGCTGGCTTTGGCAGGACCGGCAGCACAGGTGCAGCTCCCGCGAAATATCGCTCCGGGTGCAAGACCTGGGCCGTCGAAACCGGCGGTTTCAGAAACAGCTTTGCAAACGCCTCCTGCCCGTACTGCAGCACCACCGCCTGCTGGAACGACTCGCCGTCCTCATACGGAAACAACATCGTGGCCCGCAGATACAGCGGCGCCTTACTGAATACCGGATATTGCGGATCATCCGGATCCACTTCTTTACGGAAGTACTCGCTCGCGGTCTCTCCGTCACGCAGAGTCTTGCCCGCTTGCCGTGCGGCGTATTCCACTGACAACCAGGACGCCTGCCCCTCCACCACTGCCTGCCGTGCCAGTGACTCTTCGGAGTCGTCTGGATCCTTGTTCAGATACTTCTCGATGTTGTAGTTCTGATCAGCCAGCGCGTGCGCCAGTTCATGTACCAGCGCTTCTTCCCGCATACTCGAAGTCGCCCACTCGGAAATGAACAACTTCTTCTGATGAAAATCGTAGAATGCTGCCGCCTGCTCTGTCAGCAAATCGATCGTCGTCTGCTTCAGGTCGAAATCGGACGAAACGAATCCCAGCTTCTTCAGGCTCAGTTCCTCGGCGTGAATCTCTTTCGGATGCACAGCGTGCTTAATCTGATCCTTGACGTAAGCGTTGATTTGGTCGCGGGTGATCGATTGGAACGGCAGTTGGCGCCTGATCTTGAAACCCGTGATATCCGCCAGTTGATGCAGGATTGCGTTAATTTCTGCCGCATCCGGAAGTTTTCCCGCTGCGGGAGCGGGTTCCTGCCCGAAGGAAAGGCCCATCGAAGCAAGCAGTAGCAGCCCATACCAAAAGCAAGACGCCATCCATCGATCTCGCTTCCCACCCGTCGCGCTGCCCCTGCCCTGACGACCCATACCTTATGGTATCGGGCGGGGGCACTCGCGCTACAATAAGGGATTACCTTCGTATTAGAAAGAGAGAGATTCCACTTGGCCGAAAAGCAGCTTTATAAGTCCGAAAACCTGGGTAGCGGTACTTTCATCATCACCAAGCCCACCCGTAAGAAGGCAAAACTTCGTCAGACTCGTCTCAAGAACGTGAAGCGCGGCAGCCGCAAGTAACTGAGCGGCATTGTTTTGGCGCTCCCAAGCCTGAATTTCAGGCGGGATCCCAGAAATTCGGGCCCGAAGGCACGAAATCCCGACGTGGCCTTGATTTCCCGCCTGGGTGATGGATGAATCCCGGTATCCAGGCAGTCCTAGTTCAATGGAGACCACTATGAAACTCATCCGAACGCTTTCTCTCGTCGCCCCTCTGGCTCTGACGCTGATGGCCCCTGCCCTGCGCGCCGCCAACCTTCCCGCCGAAGGTACTGCAGCCCCGGACTTTACCCTCAGTTCCCAGGAAGGTAAGTCCGTCAGCCTGCATGATTTCCGCGGCCAGTGGGTCGTACTCTATTTCTACCCGAAGGACATGACACCGGGTTGCACGATCGAAGCCCATAACTTCCAGGCCGACCAGGATAAATTCACGGCAAAGAAGACCGCCATCGTCGGCGTCAGCGTGGATACCGTCGATTCGCACGTCCAGTTCTGCACCAAAGAGAACCTGACCTTCAAGTTGCTCGCCGATCCGAGCCATGCGGTGGTGGATAAGTACGGTTCTTTTGGCGGCGTAGTGGCGGCACGTAACACTTTCCTGATTGATCCCAAAGGGGTCATCCGCAAGGTGTACACGGGTGTGAAACCGAACGTCCATAGCGCTGAACTACTGACCGCACTCGACGCATTGCAGAAGTAGCTGGTTTGCAGAAATCGCTGCGTGACAAATGTAACCTGGTTCGCAGCCCGGGAGCGCTTGTTTGATTAATCGCGAGCAGGAATTCGCCGATGTCGCAATAACGCAGACCGCCAGTCTGTTGCGATTTGCGCGTCGTCTGACCTCTGATCCCTGGGCTGCCGAGGATCTTGTGCAGGAGACGTTCATGCGTGCCTGGCGCGGTTTCGACCAGTTCCGTGGCGGCACCAACGCTCGGGCGTGGCTCTTCCGGATCCTGCTGAACAATTTCTACGGCCAGGCCCGCAAAGGGCGTCTTACGCTGGTTTCTCTCGATGAAACCGACAAGGCCGGCGCTAATGGTAATGGGGCTTCGCTCGAAGTGACCGAGGCCCTTGCAAGGCTGCCCGAGGATCAGCGGGCGGCGTTGATGCTGGGGGTCGTGGAGGGGTTTACCTGCCGCGAAATCTCGGAAATGCTTGGGATTCCCATCGGCACGGTGATGTCGCGACTGAGTCGCGCGCGCCTGGCGATGAGAATCAAACTCGGATTACAAGAGCCTCGCGGCTCCGCAAGACAAAAGGTCTACAGTGAGGAAAGCCGATGAACTGCGAAGATATTCGGGAATTGTCGCCGCTCTGGCACACGAATGAACTGGAAGGCCCGCGGCACGACGAATTTGCGTCTCATCTGGCCGCGTGTCCGGAATGCGCCGCTGAGATCGCGTGCCAACAGGCGACGGACGAGGCGCTGCGGGTTGCCGTAGCCGCGGAATCCACCAGCTTTTCAGCCTCCGTGCGCAATGTGGAAGAACGTGTCGTGCGTCAGATCACCGCGCAACGTTTCCCGCGCTGGTTCGTACCCGGAGCGATCGCCGCCGCTGCCTTGGTAGCCGCCGCCATCCTTCTGCCGAATCTGCACCACGCAATCCCCGTCAACCCGAGGATTTTCGCCGACGCCGCTCGCGACCATACAGTGGAGGTGCTGCAACAGGCTCCCCGTCACTGGAGAACGGATGCTGTGGAGATCGCTGAACTCGAGAAGTCTCAGGGTGTGCCGGACGCGGATGTGAAGGCGATCGAGGCCACTGGCTATCGTCTGGCACGCGCCAAGGTCTGCCGTCTGAATGGTGCGCCCTACATGCATCTGGTCTACGCCCAGGGGAACCGGGAGTTTTCGGTTTACCTGAGAGCGCGCGGAGACCAATCCGTCGCGGAAGCCGATTCGGCCACCGATAACCTGCACCTTGCGTCCTTCACTCGGGGACGCCTGCAAGCGGTCATAGTAAGCGATGCGTCGAAGGACGATTGCGAAAAGTTTACGCGCGTTGCCGAAGGCGCTCTTTAACAGTCGTCCCGGTAAAATAGTCCACATGCCGGGACGCGCCACGTTCATTCTTGCCATCGTCGCCGCTACCCTCGCCGCTCAGCCCGTTTCTCGCGTCCGTACTCCCGCCATCCTTCCCATCACGGCTATCCATATCACGGGCAACAAGTCGCTCCCCACAGACGCCATCCTGACCGCCACCGGCCTGAAACTCGGCGAAACCGGAGGCAGCGCCATCTTTGACGCGGCCCGCGACCGTCTCCTCGGCACCGGGTATTTCGATGCAGTGAGTTACTCGTTCAAACAGCAGGATCTTGGATTCGCGGTAACCTTCACAGTTACCGAAATGAAGCAGGTGTATCCGGTTCGCGCCGAAGCACTCCCAATCACCGCCGCTGAACTCATACAAATTCTGAAGTCCGGAGACTCCCTTTTCAACGGCCTGCTTCCCGCCACCAAACAGGTCACCGACCACGCCTCCGCGACCGTCGAACAATATCTCTCATCCACGAACCCTGGCCTTCGCGTACGCGCGCGGGTCGCCGCAGTTGGCCCTGAACGATTTGAGATCCAGTTCATTCCCGCGGAAGGCCTGCCGGTGATTGCAGACGTCACCTTCGAGGGCAGTAAACTCGTCAGCGCCGACGAGCTTCATGTCGCCATGGTCGAGAGCGGCATTGGCCAGTTCTATAGCGATGCCGGCTTCCGCGCCCTGCTGGACCGCATCGTCCGGCCCTTCTTTGAAAGGCAAGGTTATATGGGGGTCAGTTTTCCGACCATTACTGCGAAACCATCGCAACGGGTGAAGGGCGTCGATGTCCACGTCGTCATTGTCGACGGCCCGCAATATCGACTGGGTAATGTCTCCGTCGGCAGCCAGACAAATATCGACGCCGCCCGGATCCTCCACATCGCCAACATCTCGCGCACAGACGCCATAAACTTCGACGATTTCAACGCGGCGGTTGCCCGCATCCACGACCGCCTCCACAACGAAGGATATCTCGATGCGACCGTTTCTACAGACCGACTTATTCACGCCGACATCCGTACCGTCGATGTCTGGTTTAACGTGGATTCCGGCGCGCTCTATACTTTCGGGCATCTCGATGTGATCGGCCTCGGCCTGGACGGCGAGGCTGCGATTCGCAAGATGTGGGCCGTGAAAACCGGCGAGCCGTTCCCGGATGGCTACCAGGACCACTTCGTCGGTGGAGTAAAAGCCGAACAACTGTTCGACAACCTCGGAGAAATCACCGTGATGCCAAACATCAATCGTCAAACCCACGTTGTCAATGTGGCGCTGCACTTCACCGCGGCACCTGCTTCCGAGCGGCACGGAAGCATCGGACGCTAGCCATGCTCACCGCGATCACGCGCACTGTCAGTGCCACGCTCGCTTCGTGTGAACTTACATGGCTGCCACGCGAGCCAATTAATATCGCGAGGGCCATCGAAGAGCATCATGCATATGAACGCTGCCTGGCGGATCTCGGCGTGCACGTCATTTCCCTGCCTGCACTCGACGCCCACCCCGACGCGGTGTTCGTGGAAGACCCTGCCCTTGTGTTGGACGAAGTGGCCGTAATCACCACGATGGGCGCTCAAAGCCGGAGAGGCGAGCGCGCGAGCCTGGCTGCTGCCATCGCCCCTTTTCGCACCATAATCCACATGCGCGATCCCGCCAGGCTGGAGGGCGGCGACGTCATGCGGGTTGGCCACCACCTGTACGCCGGCCTCTCCGCCCGAACGGATACGGCCGGCGTAGCGCAATTGTCCGATGAACTTTTGCCTTACGGATACATCGTGCACGCAGTCGAACTCCGCGATTGTCTCCACCTGAAATCCGCCTGCTGCTGCATCGGCAAGGACACTATTTTGTTGAACCGGGCGTGGGTAGACGCCGCACAGTTCTCGGGCTACCGGCTGATCGATGTCGCGCCGAACGAACCAGGTGCCGCCAATGCACTGTACGTTGGACAAACGATCGTGATGCCGGATGCCTTTCCGTCCACAGCCGCAATACTAAGAGAAAACGGATTCCCGGTAATTGAACTCGACATGCGGGAACTGATGAAGGCTGAATCCGGCGTCACCTGCTCCAGCCTGCTGTTTCACACGTGACAAGTTAGAACCGCCATGCTACATTCCTCATAAGAAAGAAGACCTATGAACTACCGATACACTCTCCTCCCCGCGCTGGCCGTCACCGTGACTACTCTCGCTCTCGCACAAGGCCAGCAGACTGCGGCTCCGTTCGTTGTCCACCAGTTGAAACCCAATGTCTACTGGGTCGAGGGTGGCGGCGGCAACAGCGGCGTCATCGTTGGCGACAGAGGCGTCATCGTCGTCGACGCAAAAACCAGCGCGGCGGGCGGCAAGGAACTTCTCGACGATATCGCGAAAATCACGCCCAAACCCGTCACCGCCGTGATACTAACCCACAGCGATGGCGATCACGTCAACGGCCTGGCCGCGTTCCCGGCCGGCGTAAAGGTAATCGCACATGAGAACAACAAAAAGGAACAGGATGCGGCGCTCGCAGCCGGCGGACGTGGCGCACCACCGGCCGATCATCTCCCGTCACAGCTAATCACGAAGAATGAGGACACGCTGACTCTGGAGGGTGTCAAGGTGGAACTCCACCACTGGGCGCCTGCACACACGAGCGGCGACCTCATCGTTTATCTGCCGGCCGAACAGATCGTGTTCACCGGTGACATCATTGCCATGCAGTTACCCGACCCGCTGATCCACCTGGAGAAGAATGGATCGTCGGAAGGATGGATCACGACAACCAAAGGCATTGTCGGCCTGAAGTCGGATCAGTTCGTCCCCGGTCACGGAGACCTGCAGACGAAGGCTGCAATTCAGAAGCGTCTGGCGGACGCTGAAGCCAAACGCGCGAAGATCAAGGAACTTGTGGCGCAGGGCAAGACGCTTGATGAAGTGAAGGCCGCCGTCGATCCGCCGCCCGCCGCGCCAGCGCCCGCCGGTGGTGGCCGTGGACCTGCGTTTGCACCTTTCTCCCAAGTCGTCTATACGGAACTAACGAAGAAATAGACGTTCCGAAATTTACCGCGAAAATACAAATGGCGCGTCGCTCACCCTTGAGCAGCGCGCCATTTTCATTCAAAGTCCACCAACTACTGCGAATCGCCGCTCGGTCCGTAGATCCCCGGGACCTTTCCACCCATAGCGCGCAGATAGGCGCTCAACTGTCCTCGATGATGGACCGAGTGCTTGATCATGAGCTGGATCAACGCCGCCGCGGGTAGTTGCATCATCCCAAAAAAGTCAACGTCAGCCGCCAGCTTGTCGTCCGAAAGAGCACGCACGCGCGCGATCGCCGCAGCCATGCCTTCTTTGTACTTCGCCGCGCCTTCGGCGGGAGTGGCGATGCCGCATTCGTCGTTTTCCTTGCCGGACGGCCCGAACGCCCCGTCTGCGATGCAATTTACGAACCACGGGTCGATTACCGCCAGATGGCGGATCAGGCTCAACCCGCTCTTGGACTTCGCATCAGGCGAATACTCCAGGCGGTCGGCTGGAGCGGCTTCAATGACTTTGGCTGTCGTCGCGACTTCGCGTTCAAGATCGGCGGTCAGGAATTCGGCAATCGTTCTGGCTTGTTGTGGGCTCATTGTTAATCCTTGATTTCAATTTCTTTCCGGACGGAAACATCTCATTCTATCCCGGCCCTAGACATAGCTCAACCACGGATATCGTCCACGACGCTTCAGATTCGCGTACCTCTCACGGACTGGATAAAGCACAAGCATGAGCCCCATCCAGATCAGGTAGACCACCAGCAAACTGAAGCCCCATTCCGGCGGGCGGCGGGTGGGAAACCCGGCAATCGACCTCGCCGTGAAGAACCACTACGCGTCTCCGTTCTGCCGGAAACAAATGAAGACGGCAAGCAAATGCATGGGCCGAATGTGCAGCAGGGAATAGAACAGCGGCACGCGCCCGAGGAACGCAACCGGACGCAATCGACGGAACTCAATGCCGAAGAGGAGTCCCAGCAGGATCAGAGCGGGCCCCAGCGTCATCAGCAGATAGTCGAGCGATGGTGCGTACTTCGTGCAGTTCGGAAAGGAAAACACCGTCGCAGGAGCTACGGAAAGATCGGTCGGACTGAAACGCGCGTAGGTGAAAAACTCACGAACGGGCGCCATCGCGATCATGATCAGCCCGCGAACAAAGTCTACTGTAACCTGCGGTTCGGTGCGCTCGCAGCGGCCGTCATTCCCGTCTAGTTAGCCTTTTGCACATTGTAATAGGTGTAAGTGCATTTCCAGACCATATCCTTGCCCGGGTCCACCTGAATAGCAACAAACGGCTCAATAGCCAGCACGCTGCGAATCGACCACAAAGATACGCTTGCCAGCGGCTGATCTCCCATAATCCGCATGCCCGCGCCGATCCGTCGATTCTCCACGCGGATGTCATAATCTTTCGCGCTGCCGCCAAAACCTTCAACGGGCATATATACCGTATCCTTTCCCTCCAGCGGCTTCAGATAAACGATCTGGCGTCCCGTGACCTCCGCCAGTTCTTTCGAGGGTGGACGGCTCGTCTTCACAACATACGACATCGTGATTACGTAGTCGGGACCAGTGGCCGTCTTATCCAGCACAAGGAAGTTGTGATTGTAGACATTGCTCCGGATCGCCTGACGGCCCGTGTTCTTCAGCGAATGCCCGATAGTCATCTCGGGCTTCCCAGGCGTCAGCCGGACCGTCTTCGTATAGACGTATCCGTAGCCCAATGACGAATCGTCCAACACCTGCGTGAACTCGATGGAGTCGGCGTGTTTGGTTATACTCCACTCACCCGGATTGACTAGCTCGTATTTCGCGAACGCCGAATAGGCCGCCGCATCCGGTCTGCGGAGCACTCCCACACCGATCTTGATAAACGTACCGCCCGCTGGCGCAGCATCAAATCCGAGCGGCGTTTGGAATTCGTCGGCCGGTCCCATGGAGCCGCTCTCCGGGCTAACTACGATATCGGCATCCCGATACACAAAGTCCCGAACCGTCGGATCGCCTGTGGTGAACCATGGTCCATAGTAGTCGTGGCCGCCGAACACCAGGCTCGATATCACCCCGGACCAGTCGAACCGCGTCGATTTGTAGAACCCATCCTTCGCGTCCGGCAGATAGAGTTTCGCGCGAATTTGTCCATTGGAGATTTCAGCTTGCGGAAAATCCGCAGCCGTCCCGACCCCGGTGAAGGACAGGCCCAGCAATAATATGGATCGCATCTAGTCCTCTCCCGCTGCCATCAGTTCCGTCAATCGTGCCGCTAGTATCGCCTCAGGCGCTGCTCCGGCAGATACCAACTGGCCGTCGAAACGGATCAGCGGCACTCCCTGGTCGCCACTCGCGCGCGCCTCTTGCTCTTCACGGACCACGCTCTCCAGCAGGTCAAGGTCTTTCAGATCCCCGGCTTTTGAAACTCCCGGAACCCCGGACTCCTTCGCGATCGACAGCAGAACCGCGATATCCCCGACGTCTTCACCCCTCGTGAAGTAGCCGGTAAACAGCCGCTCGGCCACGCGATTCTGCATGTCCACGCCCTCTCGCAGCGCCGCCGCCAGCAGCACGTGCCCCCGCAGACTGTTTGGCGTTCGCTCCATAAGATCATGCCGAAAATCGATTCCCGCCTGTCGGCCATTTTCCGCTACGCGCACATCCAGTTGCTGCGAGTACTCCCAACTACCGAACTTGGCGATCCGATACTCGCGCCGGGCGATACCCTCCGCAGGCATTCCCGGATTCAACTGGAAAGGATGCCAGCGAATCTCCATCGGTCTTTGCAACAGCTCCGCCGCGCGTTCCAGACGGCGTTTGCCAATGAAACACCACGGGCAAATGATATCGGAGGTAACGTCGATAACTATGCTTTTAATACTCACCGCGAAATCATACCATCGATCTAGTCGGGAGTGGTGCCGACGAATCGCTAAGGCCGTGTCAGAGCCAGGCGGGCGGCTTTCACGATTTGTTTCGCGAGTGTCGCGGACGTGGCCGTCGCGGTCAAATGCCCGCTACGTGGTCCGTGAATGTAGAGCTTGACTTCAGGCAACAGGAGGGCCGAGACCCAATCCGGGTCGCTCGCCTCCCAAATGGCGGATGAAAGATTGGCCATCGCAGACGGCTTCATCAGATCGGTGCGACCGAGCGGCAGGCCGCAGACTGCGCGTACGTGCTGTTCAAATTGACTGGTCACGCAGGAATCGGCTGTGAGAAAACCGGAATCATGGGAGTACGGCGTCACGGCGCTGGTCGTTAGCTCGTGGGTTCCGCTGACCAGAAACTCGACACCTGCCACACCCACAAACTCCGCTTTCTCCAGAATTTCGCGCGCCGTATTGGCCGCCTGGCTGGCCATCCTCGATCCGATTGCAGCAGGCATGCGAGCGATATCGACCACACCCTCCTGCCGGTCCAGCGCGATGGGCGAGTAGAAGGCACACTCGCGGCGGATGCCCCGAGCGGCAACAAGGCAGAATTCCACCTCAGCCGCAACCTCCGAACGAGGATACGACAGGAGTGTCTCAAATGCCGCTGACGACGGTCGCATGAGGCCAACATCCGCGGCAGCTTCAATGGCCTGTAGCGGCACGCCCGTACCGGCCACCGTGAGTACATCGGCAGAGGAAGCGAATTGCCGAATGCTGATGAGATCATCGAGTTCGCGATAGACACCGCCATCGCAGACCGGACGAGCCACGTCATCGGAATCAGGCGAATACAGCTGGACGCCATACCCCATGGAGCGGGCGGCAAACGCGAACATCCGGGCATTCTGGCCACCGCCCAGCAGACCGATGGTCGCTCCAGGCAGAACTATTTTCACGGCAGGGTATCTTCGGCGGCCTTGCGCTTCATCTTCTCGCGGTAAGCCTTGAGCTTGGCCCGCAGGCTGGCCCGTTTGCCAGCCATGATGGCGACGGCGAACAGGGCAGCATTTTTGGCTCCGGCCGATCCGATCGCCAGCGTACCCACCGGGATACCACCGGGCATCTGCACGATAGACAGCAGCGAATCCATCCCGTGGAGCGCCTTGCTTTCGATGGGAACGCCCAGCACCGGCAGCACGGTTTGCGCTGCCGTGACACCTGCCAGGTGCGCCGCGCCGCCAGCGCCTGCGATGATCACCTCGATGCCGCGGGCTTCCGCCGTGGTGGCAAAACCTGTCAACAATTCCGGCGTGCGGTGGGCCGATATGACGCGGCATTCATGTGCCACACCAAATTCGGTCAGCACCTCACTGGCCGCCTTCATGGTGTCCCAATCGGACTTGCTTCCCATAATCACGGAAACAACAGGGGGTGCAACTGCGGCCGCTTTCTTACTGGCCTTGCGCGAGCGTAAATCCTGGCTTGCCATCAAATGTCCTCAATGATTCAGTTTTGACTACGTCGTAACCAGCCGCAGTCATCTTTTGATAAATTCCTGCTACCTGCGCATGACTGACGGTCGCGCCAGCCGCTTCGAAACGGCAGCGATAGCTGTCTGTCAGGAACGTTTCCGACATGCCGCCCGGATACACGATCACACCGCGGTTGTCGATCATCTTCAACGTCAGTCCTTCATAGCCGATTTCCTTCACTGCATCTCCGAAGGCCTGCGGCGCGATACCCTTCGATCCGACATAGAGATCCACGCCGATCATCTGGATGTTGATCTTTCGAGGCATTGGAGTCCAGTCCTTGCGCCTGGACTGAGCACTCGCGTAAGAAACGGCTGCCAGCTTTTCGGGCTTCTTGCCCATACGCGCCACCACGGCCTGCGCGAATTCCCTCGTACCGACCTTCTGCTTACTGACGCTCGCTTCAAAAATGTCGTATGTGTGAATGCCGTCTTCGATGGTGCGCAGCCACGCGTTATGAACGCGTTCCGCAGCTTCCCACTGGCCGATGTGGACCAACATCATCACCCCACCCAGCAGCAGGCCGGAGGGATTTGCCAGATTCTGGCCGGCGCGCCGCGGCGCCGAACCATGGATCGCTTCAAACATAGAGGCGGTAGTGCCGACGTTCGCCGACCCCGCCAAACCAACTGAGCCTGCGATCTGCGCCGCCACATCCGACAGTATGTCACCGTACAGATTCGGCATCACGATGACGTCAAACGCTTCCGGGGTGTCGGCCAGTTTCGCCGCACCGATGTCGACAATCCAGTGTTCCTGCTGAATTTCCGGATACTCCGCGCCGATTTCGTCAAAGACAGCATGGAAGAGACCGTCGGTCATCTTCATGATGTTGTCCTTCGTGAAACAGGTGACCTTCTTGCGGCCATTCTGTTTGGCGTACTCAAAGGCGAACCTAACGATCTTTTCGCTGCCGGGACGCGAGATGAGCTTCAGGCATTCCATTGTGTCGGCGGAGAGCCGGTATTCGATGCCCGCATAGAGATCTTCCTCGTTTTCACGAACGATCACGACGTTCATCTTCGGGTGCTTCGTATCCACGTACGGGAAGTAAGACACACAGGGCCGAACGTTGGCGTAAAGACCGAGCCGCTTCCGGGCCGTGACGTTCAGGCTCTTAAATCCACCGCCCTGAGGAGTGGTAATTGGCGCTTTGTAGAAAACCTTCGTGCGACGCAGTGATTCCCATGCTTCCGGGTCAATACCGGCGCTGTTACCGCGAAGGTAGACCTTCTCGCCGATTTCAATCGTCTCGATATCGAGTTGCGCGCCGGCTGCCTGGATAATATTGAGCGACGCCTCCATGATCTCGGGGCCTATGCCGTTGCCATGCGCAACCGTGATAGGTATCTTGGTACTCATTCTGAGTGGTAAACGGCTAGGATATCATCCGGAACCGGCCAACTATTTCAGCACCGCTTAACTCCGGCTGACCACTTCGTCGCGCGGCAAGAGCAAAATGGCAACGGCGCCTACCGCGGCAATACCCAGAACCACGTTCATCGGTACGGCATAGCTGCCGAACTTTTCGCGCAGCAATGAAACACCGAGTGGCACCCATGTCTGGCCGATTGTGTTCACAGGCAGGATGATCGCCATGGATCGAGCCAGTGAGTTGACGCCAAACTGCTTCGCCGCCATGAGCGGAATCAGCATATAGTCGGCGCCCATGGCGAAACCGAAGACGATCGCGAAGAAATACGGGCTGCCCGACGGAGTCACAGACAACAGCAACGGGATAGTCGCGGCGGCGATAAAGTACGTCGCCGTCATCACCCATTTCATGGATAGTGTGTCGGCGAAACGGCCGATGAGGAGACGCCCGGCGATGCTGGAGTAGAGAATCCACGTGGTTGCAGTGCTCCAGACCGTATTCAGCTGGGACTGGTTATTGAAGCCCTCTTCGGCGAAGACCAGCTTCATGTGCTGGTTAATAGCCCCGATGGCGCCGATAGAACAGAAGCTCCCAATCAGCAACAGCCAAAACGAGCGCTGACTGAGAAGGTAGCCGAAGCTGCGCTGTTCGATGTGGCTTTCGGCGGGCGCCTGCGCGTCCCCATCAGGGAACTGCCCAATATCAGACGGCCGGTTTTTTTGGACAAACCATGCGATCGGCCAGGCCGCCACCATGACAAAACCGATCGCCATCAGGGCGGTACGGAACGAGTAGTGTTCGGCCAGAGGTTTGACAAGCTTCGGTCCCTGGGCTCCTACGATGGCGACACCGACGTAAACGATGCCCATGGCGGAACCACGATTGCGTCGAAACCACTGGGAAACCATGATCTGGTGCGGGATGGGCCCAGACAGAATGTAGCCAAAGGTGTACAGAAACCAGAGGAAGTAGTAGACCATGATGTTGCCGGTCATCTGGCTGAAGCCCAGAAATGCCACCAGAGTCAGCGCGGTGCCTGCAATCAACAGCTTGCGGGGACTGAATCGGGGCACCAGCAATGGTCCGACCCATAGAGTCAGCAGCGCGGCCAACGGGAAGCCCAAAGTAATGTCGTGCAACTGCCAGTGGAAGGCCTTCTTATAGTAGTCGTAGAAGAAGGGCATGTTGTAGTACGGCAGTCCAACGGAAATTCCGAAGGTCAGGCACGACGCCAGCACAATCCACCGGCCATAGAAGCTCTTGGGCATGAGAGCCAATTTACCACCCGAGCGTCCGCGCCGGGAAGAGCCACAACGCCGCGCAGCGATATCACGCAGAATGTCACGCAACCGGCGGCACCTGGGCAACGTATACAATTTGACAAGTGGGTGCGGAACTTCACGGTGTTCCCCGCCCGTCCCAGGAAAAACAACCGGTGAGGAGTATTTTGAGTATCCGCTTTCTCTCTATTCGTGTGCCCGTTTCGGCAGTGTGCCTCGTGTCGGCGCTGTTATTGAGCGTTTCGCCGTCTTTTTCGCAGCAAGCTCCGCCAGTCGCTGCCCCGGCACCACCCAGTGCACAACCACCCACCACGGCCGCCCCACCAGCGCTGCCGCCAGTATCAAAAGAACCGGATTATCCGGATCCCCGCACCATGACGTTCGGCGCATACGTGCTTTCGAATGTTAGTTATGCAGGTCCGAGCATCCGGGGTGGAAATGCTGCGGCCACGAGCAACTACTATGAAGATCTGTTCAACATCGGACAACCTTACAAGGCGATAGTCCAGTACGAGTTTTCAATTCCGATTACGCGAACCGGAACACTCTATGCTGAGTTCCAGCGATATCACGGCTGGGCCGACCAGACACTGGGAGCGCCAACGTACGTTGACACGTATAACTTCCTCGCCGGTGATACGATTCACACCACGTATCACATCATCACCGGCCGTATCTATCTGGACGATCTGCTGTTCCCCGAGAAATTTCCGGTTCCGCGCCTGCGCTTGAAATCCATTTATGGAATACGCTACATCAGCGTCACGCAGTCGGTAGATTCCGCAAGTGAAGACGCGACGGCCGGGCTCCCGGGTTCGAGCTACAACATCGGAACCAATTTCATTATGTTTCCGGAATTCGGTTTGGCCACCGAGTATGCCGTTTCCCCGCATGTGCTTTTCCGGGTGGAAGGCGCAGGATTCGGTTTCCCCCACCACGCCGACTTGTACGATGCGGCGGCTACTTTGTCCGTGCGCAAAAAAAACCTTGAGTTCCTTGCTGGCGTGAAAGACCTGCACTTCAAGACAACGCCACAGAAGGAAGAGTACGAAACCGGCAGTTTCATTACACCATTTATCGGAATCCGCTGGCACTGGCAGTAGAGCCGGACGCGGAACGGACGGGAACCTGTGCAGAGAACTCTCGATGTCGGCTGCGGGGTTAACAAGTACAAGGGCGCGCTGGGGATCGACATCAACCCAGCGACAGCCGCAGACGTCCTCTGTGACCTGGACCGGTTTCCGTATCCTTTCGCTGATGCCTCGTTCGACAGCTTGCGGGCGATTCACGTCATCGAACATCTGACGGATGTGATCCGTGCCATGGAGGAATTCCACCGGTTGGTGCGTCCCGGCGGTCGAGTGAGAATCGAGACGCCTCACTACACGGACTTCAGTTCCTTCTGCGATCCCACCCACAAGCATCACCTGAACAGCTTCAGTTTCCGCTACTTCGGACCTAACGACGCTGGATTCGGATACTACACCAAAGCAAAATTCCGTGAGATTTTTGTCCGAGTCCGGCTACTATCCTTTTGGAGATGTCTAGGCCTCGAACTTCTCGTGAATACTTTCCCTCGCTTCCGGCGGTTTTGGGAGCATTACTTGTGTTACGTGGTGCGGGGCAAATCGATGGAGTTCGAATTTGAACCCCTTGGCCCCGCTGTACCGGCTGGCCGACCGACTGCGTTACCGGCATCACGCTGACGTCGGCAAGCGCGGGGAAGACCTCGCACATCGCTACCTCCGCCGAACCGGACTCCTGATTGTTGCCCGAAACTGGCGTCCGCCGCAGGGCGGAGGCGAAATTGATCTGGTGGCCGTTGAGAAATCGGTGGGCGGCGACATCCTGGTTTTTGTCGAAGTAAAATCGCGCCAAACCGACAAGTGGAACAAGCCGGAACGAGACGTGGATACTGACAAAATTCTGGCACTCCGGCGGGCAGCCAGAGATTACGTGAGGCGGGCGAAAGCGGATCCGGAACGCGTTCGCTTCGACGTGATCGGCATCACCGGCGACAGGATCGAGCATTTTCGGGACGCGTTTCCGCCAGTCTGACCGGGCGAAAAATGCGATTCGAAAAAACGAACCCATTTGGCCACAGATGGACGCAGATGAATACGGATAAGATCTGACTGGAATGTAGCAGGTCCGGTAACGCGAACGCGGGGAATTGAATGTGCTAACAGTGGCGAGGATGCGCGCAATGGTCATGAAGTCAGTGAGATACCGGGGGCCAAAAATAAATCCGGCGAGGATGTGACTCGGGACTCGGGGCTCGAAGTAACGCAGACGCAACAATACCCGCTATAGTGGAATTTCTTCGAGCATGCCCGAACTTCGCAAGGATCCGATTTCAGACCGCTGGGTCATCATCGCCAGTGACCGAGCGCGCCGCCCAGGAGACTTCGTACGGGAATCGGTACCGAGTGTTCGTTCGGAGAAACCGTGCCCATTCTGCACGGGCCATGAAGATAAGACACCGCCCGAGTTACTGGCGCATCGCAGCGGTTCGGGGGCGAACCAGCCAGGATGGTCTCTGCGCGTGGTGCCAAGCAAGTTTCCCGTTCTTCGCGTTGAGGGCGAGTTGCAACGGGAAGGTGAAGGCCTGTTCGATCGGATGGAAGGGATTGGCGCCCACGAAATGGTGATCGAATCGCCGGAGCATGTGCTCAGCATGACGGAACTGGCGGAGTCTTCCATCGAGCAGGTGCTTTGGGAGTTTCGCGAAAGAGCGCGGGATCTGCGCAACGATCATCGTCTGCGATACGTGATGATGTTCAAGAACTACGGCGAAGGCGCTGGAGCACAACTGGAGCACACCCATTCTCAACTGATCGCACTGCCAGTGGTACCGAAGCGCGTACAGGAGGAACTGCACGTCGCTCAACGCTACTACGAAATCAAAGAGCGCTGCATTTTCTGCGACATGATCCGGCAGGAAATGAAGGCTGGAGTCCGGGTGGTGACGGAGACGGATCAGTTCCTGGTGGTAGAGCCGTATGCAGCGCGGTTTCCGTTTGAGACGTGGATTCTGCCAAAGAAGCATCAGTCTCACTTTGAGGAATCGGGTGGGCCACAGTTAAACAACCTGGCGTGGGTGCTTAAGACAACGCTGCGAAAACTGGAACGCACGCTGGAGCGACCGCCATTCAACCTGCTGGTGCACACGGCACCACTCCAGGACGCCTCAAACCCGCACTATCACTGGCATATTGAGATCATTCCGAAGCTGACACGGGTTGCTGGGTTCGAATTTGGGACGGGCTTTTATATCAATCCGACTCCGCCGGAGGAATCGGCGCGGTTCTTGCGGGATGCGGGTTTAGGGTAAGGCTTCGGGGATTTCGCTGGCACTCGTTCTGACGTGCCATAACCGTTCAGAAAAGCGCGGACAGCGGCTTCAGCGCAAAGTTCGAGGTCATCAGTGGATGCGTGATGGTCCCCGGTAAACATTGCCTTGTTCACCGGTATCCAAAGCAGCAATCCTACGAAATGGTTGGCTGCCAGGAGCGGGTCCCCGGGCCCCAGAATCCTGCGGTCGGCAAGGCTCTTGAAACTGGCGGCCAGCGTGGCGAGCACGCGCTCGAAGCCTTGCTCATACCAACTTCGACCAACGTCGGGGAAACGGTCGGCATTGGCGATGACCAGACGGCGTAGTCGTAACACGCGGGGCTGCATGATTGCGGCGATGAAACGACGGGCCAGCAGAGTCAGGCTCGCCTCTACCCCAGGCTGATCATCCATAGTTTCGACGACTAAACGGACCAGATCATCCACCTGGCTGGTTGTGGCGAGGACAATCTCGGCGAAGAGCCTTTCCTTATCGGAGAAGTACTTGTAGACCGTTGGCTTGGAGACGGCGGCCCTGGCGGCAACATCATCCATGCTCGTTCCGTCAAAGCCCTTATCGAGGAAAACTTCTGTTGCCGCCAACAACAGCGCCTTCCGTTTGCGGTCTGATCGACTGCTCGAATTCGCTTCCATCAAATTTCTCCTTGACAGGATCCGCCCAATATTTTACTATACCGTTTAGTAAAAACTACACGGTTTAGTAACTCAATGTCAAGATAGTCCGCCACAACGGCGGAGGAGATGAGGCTTATGCAAACTGCCGGAGCCACCGGAGGTTCAACAAAGAAAATGATATTCACAGGAAGAATCCTCACCGTTCTGACCGCGCTGTTCATGTTGATGGATGCCGTCATGAAAATTGTCAAACCAGCGCAGGTGCTGGAGGCAAACGTTCGACTAGCGTATCCCGTATCCACACTTAGCGGCATCGGCATCGCGCTGATAATCTGCACCGTGGTTTATCTCATTCCACGGGCTAGCTTAGTGGGCGCCGTTTTGCTGACAGGTTATCTGGGCGGCGCGGTCGCCAGCAACGTGCGTGCGGGGTCCGGACTCTTCGAGACGATCTTCCCCGTACTCTTCGCTGCCGCAGTGTGGGCTGGCCCCTGGCTGCGGGATCGCCGGCTGCGGGGCCTGTTGCTCGACAAAGAAACCACTCTGGTTACAGACCACTAGTGATCCAACCCAAACACTATTAATCCAACCCAAACGAGGAGACACGATTCATGGAAGTCAATACCTATCTGAATTTCAATGGAAACTGCGAAGCCGCTTTCACGTTTTATGCGAAATCGCTCGGCGGAAGAATCGACGCCATGGTTCCACATGAAGGCACGCCTGCCGGGGCGCACATCCCGGCCGAGTGGGGCGAGAAAATTCTTCACGCCAAAATGACGCTGGGCGGCACGGTACTGATGGGCTCCGACGCCCCGGATGACCGCTACCAAAAACCACAAGGCTTCTCCGTATCGCTGCAGACCAAGACTCCGGAGCAAGCGGAGCATGCGTTCCGGTCGCTTTCAGCAGGCGGGATCGTACGCATGCCAATACAGGAGACATTCTTCGCTGCGCGGTTCGGCATGCTGGTGGATCAATTCGGCGTGCCGTGGATGATCAACTGCACCCCGGCGGCTTGAGAGTAACTCATCTCATTTCAGGCATACATTGACAACATCAAGGCGAAGACCGGGAAAACGCCTGAAGACTTCAGGATGAGCGCCGAAGAAAAGGGCTTACTCAAACCGGGAGTGAACGCAGGTGAAATTGTCGCCTGGCTCAAGAAAGACTACGCATTAGGACATGGCCACGCAATGGCGATCTACGCCACCTTCAAAGGATTGAAAGAATGGAAGTGAATGAGGGCGTCCCCGCGCGCCCATTCGTTCAGCGTCGGAATCGCTGCGCACCCCTATACAGCTACGGCTCTAAAATGCAGACTTCCCGCAGGTTCCTGTATCGCTCCGCATAGTCGAGACCATAGCCCACGACGAATTCATCCGGGATCTGGAAACCGACGTAGGCGACGTCCACGTGCCGGATCCTTCGTTCCGGCTTGTCGAGCAGCGTGGCGATCCTGACCGATTTCGGTTTACGGGTTTGCAGCAGTGAAGTCAGATAGTTCAGCGTGACGCCACTATCAATGATGTCTTCCACGATCAGTACGTGGGCGTCCTGAAGTGAAATATCCAGATCCTTGGTAATCTTGACTTCACCCGACGATGTCTTGCCCTTGCCGTAGCTGGAGATTCCCATGAACTCAATGAAAGCGTCGCGTTTCACAGCGCGAGCCAGATCGGCGAGGAAGAAACAGGCTCCTTTGAGGATACAGATCAGGTAGAGCGTGCCTTCGGGATAATCCGCATCGATCTGCGCGCCAATTTCCGCGATACGGGTCTGGATCTGTTGTTCTGTAATCAGAGTTTTGAGGGCCATGGCGAAGATTCAGTTTCCATTGTCCACCATACGCCCCACACGGGACACAGACAAACTGGCAATCCGTTCCGCCCAGGGTGCTGCTCACGCCGCAAGCTGGTGAGATTTTTTTCAGTAACGTCGAATTGCGAACTCTATTTGGTTTGTTTTCATTTGTTTGAGTTTTTGGCAGAACGGAATGCATGTCCGCAGTCTCTAACATTGGGGCATGAATACTTTTCTTGCGATTTTTAACGCATTTCCGGCGATTCTTCAGACCGTCCAGGCTGTGGAACAGGCCATTCCGATCTCAAACGCGGGACAACAGAAAATGAATCTCGTACTGGGTGCCGCGGCCACGGCCTTTGAAGTTGGCCAGGTTGGGGAGCAGGTCACTAAGACGAACTGGCTGGCAGGTATTGAGGCTATGACGAACATCGCCGTGGCCGGCCTGAATGCGGCAGGCGTCTTCGGAAAACATCAGACGGCGGCGACCCCGGCAGCAGCACCTGCGGCAATGTCGGCGACGATACCCGCAGCCCCTGTATCATCGAACTAATGACCGAATCCGCCGTCAATGTTGTCGAACTCGAAGCGCAGTATCTGCTGCAAAATTACGCCCGTAACCCGATCGTCATCGTACGTGGTGACGGCCCGTATATGTGGGATGCCAACGGGAAGCGCTATCTCGATTTCATTGCCGGTATCGGCGTGAACGCGCTGGGACAGAACCATCCGCGCATTGTGGCAGCTATCCGCGATCAGGCGGCCAGGCTGATCCACACATCGAATCTTTTTTACAACGAGTTTCAGGGACCGCTGGCAAAGCGTATTGCCGAAACCAGCGGTCTGGCGCGGACCTTCTTCACAAACAGCGGTACCGAGTCGATGGAAGGCGCGCTCAAGATGATGAAGTCGCACGGCCATGCGATCAATCCCGAAAAATACGAGATCGTGTCGCTGGAGAATTCGTTCCACGGACGAAGTCTGGGCGCGCTTTCCGTGACGGGGCAGCCGAAGTACCGGAAGGATTTCGAGCCGTTAATCCCGGGCGTGAAGTTTGTACCACCAGACGACATCGCGGCGCTCGAAGCAGCAGTCACCGACCGTACTGCCGGGCTTTGCATGGAATGGATCCAGGGTGAAGGCGGCGTGAATCCGATCGATCCGGCATTTCTGCGCCGCGCGCGCGAACTGGCGGACAAGCACGATGCCCTGCTCTGTTTCGACGAAATTCAGTGCGGTGTGGGACGGACAGGCAAGTACTTCGGATATCAGTTGTCCGATCCGGCCATCATGCCGGACATCATGACGGCGGCGAAACCGCTGGCCTGCGGTGTGCCAATGGGGATCATTGCAGCGAACGAGCGGGCGGCGAAATCGATCCGGCCCGGAATGCACGGGTCGACGTTCGGCGGCAACGCGCTGGCGGCTCGGGTGGCGCTGGAATTCTTTGATATTCTGGAGGACCTGCTGCCGCAGATTCCGCGCATCAGCAGCTATTTCCGCGCTCGATTAGAAGATCTGGCGACGCGCTTCAGCTTCATCAAAGAAGTGCGGGTATTTGGCCTGATGGTGGGCGTGGAACTTACGATTCCAGGCAAGGACATCACGGCGCGGGCCATGGCGGATGGGTTACTGATGAACTGCACGCACGATACCGTACTGCGCTTCCTGCCGCCGTACATCATTACCGAACAGCACGTGGATGAGGCAGTGGAGATTTTGGCACGCGCTATGTCGACCGTTTAAACACGGGCTTGTTATAATCGGGTTATACCGATTGAGCGGGAGTAACTCAATGGTAGAGTCACAGCCTTCCAAGCTGTTGGTTGCGGGTCCGATTCCCGTCTCCCGCTCCATTTTTTCAAGGGCTTAGCCTGGCCGCAAACTCCGCTGCAAGAGTTTGGTACTCAGTTCCAAAGAATTAAGCCAGCCGTCCCACTCATTTACAGACCGGTAGTCGTCGTCGATCCGTCTCGCTTGACTTTACCTCCACCGTTCGATAAAAGTACACGGGGAGAATTCACATGGATTTCACGAGACGCGACTTTGGCAAAATAGCAGCGGCAACATTGCCTGTGGCACCGTGGGCCGCCCTGCCAGCTACGCTGACCGCAAAGCCCAATTCCAGTTTCGATGGCGTGCAGATTGGCGTTATCGCGCCTTATAGCTATCGCGCGATGCCGGACGCGAACAATGGCGAAGCGATCCTGAAGCATCTGATCACTAATGGATTGAGCTCAGTGGAACTTTCACCGGAGCCGATCGAAGCCTGGGCCGGTGCGCCCGCGCCTGCTCCGATACCGTCGAATACAGGTGGGGCACGCGGTGGCTCGGGTGGACGCGGCGCCACAGCTGCTGCTGGAAGAGGTGGTGCTGCGGAGCGTGGTCCAACGCCCGAACAACTGGCAGCGGCGGCAGCACTGAAGAAGTGGCGGCTATCGGCGTCGGTGGATAAGTTCAAGGCGTTTCGCAAGATGTACAACGATGCCGGAGTTCATATTTACGAGGTCAGAATACTGCCGGACATGAACATGTCGGACGAAGAATATGAGTATGCGTTCACACTGGCTGCATCGTTGGGAGCCAATCAGATTGGCGGGGAATTGCCAACCGACCTGAAACACACGCAGCGACTGGGAGACTTTGCGGTCAAGCATAAGATGCTGGTCGCTTACCATGCACACACGCAGGCGACGCTCACGGCCTGGGACGCGGCACTGGCACAATCGAAAGGAAATGCCGCGCAACTGGATTGCGGGCACTACGTTGCGGGCACCGGATTGAGTCCGATTCCCGTGATCGAGAAGCTGCACGATCGGATGGCGAACATGCATCTGAAAGACCGGACAACGCCGGAGCATGGTCAGAAGAATTTGCCATGGGGTACCGGCGATACACCGCTGGCGGAGATCCTGCAACTCATGCGGAAGAAGAAGTACAAGTTTACGGCAGCGATCGAACTGGAATATCCGGTACCGGCCGGGTCGGATTCAGTGGCGGAAGTGGGCAAGTGCGTAGAGTTTTGCCGGAAGGCACTGGCGTAGGCGCACGAGTCGCGGGTTCTTGGTAACTTGATAGTTCCCGCCACGCGACGCGGGCGCCGATCCTGGATAGCCATCAAACGATCCATTGGTCATCAGCTATTTTAAGGAACATCAACGATGGAAGACTGGATATACGCACAAAACGATCCTTCCGAACGCCTTGCGAAGCTGCACTATTTCTCCGTGCTAAAGAAATTCGCCGGCGGAGAAATCGAGGTGCGGATCACGGTGAAGGAGTTTGCAACGCCGCAGGTGGGGTCTCTGCGCTTCTTTGCGATGACCGATTTGCCGTTCGATCAGACGACAAAATACCAGCCAAGTGGATGGGCAAACTCGCTATTGGGCGCGCTTTCGGAGTGCATGCTCAATTGCCGCAAGTTTGACTACGAACCGCCTGTTACCGCCGATACCACGGGAGACTAGCATAGTGCGGAATTGTACCGGACGAAATCGGCACATTCCAGCCGAAGGAACATACGCGCCACATTTGGGCTGCCGGGAAGGCTAAGAGGCACCAACGGTGGCTCTGCGAATTGGCATCAACGCTCTGTACCTTATCCCCGGCGGGGTTGGAGGCACCGAAATCTATCTTGAGTTTCTACTGCGTTCACTGGCCCGCATCGACGACACCGGCGAGTATTTCGTCTTTCTGAATCGGGAAACCAGCGACTCGTTCGTTCCGGTGAGCCCGCGATTTCGTCCGGTTCGCTGCGGGGTCCATGCGACCCTCCGGCCGGCACGAATTCTGTTCGAGCAACTCCGGATGCCGCGACTTCTGACGAATCGGCGTATTGACGTATTGTTGAATCCGGGGTTCACCGGGCCCGTCCTTACGGACTGCCCTCAAGTGACGGTGTTTCACGATCTGCAACACAGGAAGCACCCGGAGTTCTTTCGCGTGTGGGAGTTGCCTTTCTGGAGGATCCTTCTGGCGGCATCGGCGGCGAGGTCGGCGAAGCTCATTGCCATCTCAGGAAATACAGCGCGCGACCTTGCGGAGATGTACCCGGGAGCCACCGCAAAAATGGCTATTATTCCGCACGGTGTGGATCCCGCATTTTTTGAAATCGGAAGCGAACGGCGTGGCGGCGGAGCTGATTTGAGCAGGCCGTTCATTCTCGCGGTTTCCACACTGCATCGGCATAAGAACCTGGATCGGGCGCTGGAAGCGTTTCGGAGATTTCGCACGCATCATCCGGAGTACAGGTTCGTAATCGCAGGGCTACGCGGCAGCGCTGCCGCACATCTGGAAAATCTAGTGCGAAAACTGGGCCTGGCGGACGATGTCGAGTTCACGGGCTGGATATCGCGTTCGGAACTCTACTCGCTGTTTCGGAGCGCGGATGCGTTTTTCGCGCCAAGTGTTTTCGAAGGCTTTGGCATGCCGCTGGTAGAGGCCATGGCAGCTGGAATTCCCTGCGCGTGTTCATCGATTCCCGCTTTCTGCGAAATAGACGATGGCGCAGCACAACGCTTCGATCCACATTCGGTGGAGGCGATGTACTCGGCAATGGAGACGATCACGCAGGATGAGGCGTTTCGATTACGAGCGATCACCAATGGCTCGCGCCGCGCAGCTGAATTCGACTGGAATCGAGCGGCGGAAGCAACACTGCGCGAACTGCGCGCGGCCGCTGTTCGCTGACGAAACTACGTCAGATTGCGAAAATACTCCAACGACTCACGGGCAGCGCGTCCCCACGAAAACAGCTTTGCGCGCTCTCTGCCCGCCGATCGCAATCGTTCGCAATCGGCGTCCGACTCGCACAAGCGCCGGATGGCGGTGGCAATTTCCCCGGGACTATGGGGTTCGACAAACAACGCGGCATCCCCTGCGATTTCGGGTAAGGAAGAAATGCCGGACGTGATGACGGGGCAGCCGGCGGCGAGTGCCTGAGCAACAGGGATGCCAAAGCCTTCGTAGAAGCTGGGGTAGATGAGGGCGCGGGCGCCTGCCGTGAGGCCCGGCATCAAAGTTTCCGGGACATAGCCGAGATAACGGACTCCCGAGCCTGGTCTGGCGGTGTGCCGAAGACGCTGAAGCGTGTTTTCCGCATTCCAGCCGGGCATGCCTGCGACGATCAGCGTGTGATCGCGTCGAAGATCAGCGGGAAGGGAGAACCAGGCTGTCAACAGACCGTCGACATTCTTGCGTGGCTCGATGGTGCCGATGTAGAGCAAGTACGAAGAGGGTAGCTGGAGCACTTGTGCCGCGGCACGCGCCTCCGATGTCCCGGCGTTGAAATACGAATCCGGAACCCCGGGCCAGATGACAGTCATCTTTCGCGGGTGGATTCCAAGGATTCGCGACGCATCCTGACGAGAGTTTTCCGAGACGCAGATCAGCCCATCGGCGGGCCGCCAAACGTTGGCGGCAAAAGTCCTGTCCGCGGCGCGCTGCGTAGCCGTGTGGAATTGCGGCACCACCCAGGCGGTGAGGTCATGAATGGTGGCCGAAAGTTTTCGGCCCTTGGGAAAGCGGCGCAGAAGATTGGAAACGTGGATAACGGACGACGCGGGAAAGCACCGGGAGACCATGGCGTCGCCAGAGTGATTGAGCGCCCACAACAAGGCCAGCGGCAAGAGGTGGAGATTCGGGCCAGCGTCGTGTTCGAGGGTGCTGCCGCGTGGTTCCAGAAACGTGACAATCGACTCCGGCTCAGAGCGCCGGAGCGCATTGAGCCAGTGATAGAGATACGTCTTTACGCCCGCGCTTCGAACCAGAAGTGGCGAACAATCGATGCATACCTTCATGGGGTTACTTCGAAAACCTTGACGACGGAGGGCTGGTGAGTCGCGACGATGGTTTCGTCGCTGGAAGAGAACACGCGGCTTATCCACGGCAGCGCTTCGAGATCGACGCAACTCAGAGTAGGGTCGGCACTGGCCAAGAGGGCCGACTGTTCGGAATGCGAGGCCATCCAGACTCGCGCCTCCATTTCGCCAGGAAAGCTTCGGATAGAAGAGACTTCGTCTCTGTATTCGCCGGAATCGAGATGCACGAGCCCGGTGAGAAAAACCTGCACGCCGTGCGTTCGCGAGTCGACGGGACGGGCTTCAAACAGGTAGAGTCGGGCTGCCATGGATTGGAAGAAAACAGGAAGGTAGACCCTGATGCGCTTCCGCTCGCCGTTGGGAGTCGGCACGTAGAGGACGCGGGAATAATCTTCGATCTGGCGACCGGCCATGGCGACGAGGGACGGTAGTCCGCCGGTGATGGAACCCGGTTCGGTGATGACGTATCGGGTTCGCTCCTGCCGCAAGGTTTGGATGGCCTGCGAAGGGTCGGTCTCGGTCAGAAAACGAGATGTGAGGTAAGCGCCACTTTCACCGCCGTTGGCATTGGGGATACGGCGGGAAATTCCATCAATCCACCATCCTTTGTCCCAAATCGTCATGATGCCGTACGCGGTAGCGGGGTAACGGAATTCGGCCCCGGGTTTTAGCGCCGGCCAAAGGCCGTACCAGGCGCGGGCGTCTCCAAGCGGCTCTGGCGTCTTCCAGCGCAACCACTCCAGAGTGGCCAGCCAGTCGCGACCCGGAGCATAGCCTGTATGTGTCTCCGCATAACCGGAGGGCAACGCGGTCGCCGCGCCAATCGAGATCAGGATTGCGGCGGTGAGTGCCCTCAGCCAGAAAGCTCGGGACGGAATCAGGCGAACGATCCACGCAGTGGCGGCTCCGGCGAGGATTGCCATCACAACACCGGAATACGCAGTCATTCGGAGATGGCTATAAGTTCCAAAACCGACGGTGAGGCTCCAAGCGGCAAAAAGCAGGAGCACGGGGCGGCGTTCGCGCCATATCTTCAAAAAGAGCAATATAATTCCCGGCAGGGCAACTATCCACGCCATGCCGTACTGCCGAAACATCGCACCAAATCCCCCGGGTGAACTGCGCCAAAGGGGCTGCAGTTCCGCCACCTGAGACGTCAGTTCCGGACCCTTTCCTCCGGGCCGGAAGCTCTGAATCGCCTCGATTAGCGAATGCAGGGTTTCTTTGTGTGTGAACGCAAGGGTAGCGGCGACGACCGCACCCGTGACGAGAACGGCTGCGTAAGCAAATCTCGGGGGCCAGTTCCGTTTGCGAGCGACACGACGGAGCAGCGCGAGTGGCGCGACGATTGCCAGACCAGCCGTGAGAGAAAACCACATGAAGTCCAGCCACGAACTACGGCCGCCACCAAGGGGGAGAAGCACCAGAGCCGCAGTCGCCAGGGCCATAGAGGTGACCGAGACCAGCGCCGGACACATTACCGCCACTAATGCGAGGGTACCGGGGACATAGATCCCGGTGATCTGTGTTGCCAGGTACGCAGCGCGAGCAACACCGGCAGATAGCGCCGCGATGCCCCGCCGCTTGCCGGTCGTTTCCGCAGCACTGGACAGAGCAACAACGGCGAGAAGACTGAGAAGAACTTCGGCCGCGTGGTGGTCTGCCATACCAAGATGGCCAACCCACAGAAAGGTTCCCGGGATGATGGCTACCCATATGGAGCTAAACATACCCGCAGTGACTCCGAACAGACGCCGCCCGAAGAAAAAAACGGGGACAGGGAGCAGTGCTCCTAGAATCGCCGGGAGCCACGCCCCGATTTCATCGATGAAGTTCGTGGATGGCGAGCCGAATCCGACGATCCACGCGGCAGACGCCACCATGTAGTCCCACCCGGGGCCCGTGATGGTGTTCTCGCCACCGGGGAAAATGGCGTAAGGATCGAAGGTACTGCGGAATGGAAAATGCGCCAGCAGATTGTGGACGCTGCGCATGTGGAACCAAGCGTCGGGTTCCTGAAAACCGACACCATTGGTAGTAAAGACTGCCTCGTATGAAGGTATGACCCGAAACGCGAATGCGAGCATCACGGACAATCCCACGGTGATGGCTGGCAGGCGTTTCAGCATACGCCTGGCCGCTGTTGCGGAATGACCGCTGGCCGTTCGGACATCGCTCAATCATACAGCGACTCCGGTTGCGCACGGAAGGCGGCACGGCTCCAGCCCACGGGTCTTCTTCAGAGGAACAATAACTGCGGCCTAAGTTATACTGATCGAAACAGAGACGCATGAATATCCGTAAGGTGGTCATGGGAATCCATGCGAAGGCGGAGCGGGAGAGTACCGGAGTTTCGGGCTCGGGGACCAACCTGGCGGGGTTGCCTGCGGTTGTCGATGAACTTGGAACGTTACATGCCGCTTATGCCCGCCTCTACCAGATGCGCGGTGCGATCGGACAGTTGCCGCCATCTCCTTACACGTGGAGGGCCCGCGTTGGATTGCGACTGGTACAGGCCGTCCAGCGAATGCTTTTTTGGTACACGCCGCAGATCCACAGTGTTCAAAATGAAGTGACCAATACGATCGGCAGTCTTTGCAAGCTGATTGAAATGCAGATGGAGACGATTGGAGCACTCACGGCAGAAGTAAAGACGCTGCATTTAGCGCTGGATACAGAACGGCCAGGCCCGCCTGCGCCGACAGGTGAAGCAAAAGAGGTCAGGATAGCGGCCGGTATTCCTCCATCATTCGAATTTGCTTTGCAGGATCGTTTTCGAGGGTCAGAGCGCGAGACCAGGGCCAAGGCCGGTGAGTGGCTGGGCATGATCGCAACCGCGAATCCTCTGCGGGGCGCGGAGTGGCTCGATATCGGGTGCGGGCGCGGAGAATGGCTGTCCCTGGCCAGAGACAACGGATATGTGGCGACCGGCATTGACGCCAATCCGGTGGCGGTGAAGCACTGCAATATTCTTGGCTTTCGCGCGGAGCAGGCCGACGCAGTGGCGTACCTCCGAACCGTGCCGGACGGGTCCCTGGGGCTGGTCAGCATGTTCCATGTGGTGGAACACATGCCTGTGGAATATCTGTTGCAACTGTTGCCACTCGCCTTTCAAAAGCTGGCTATCGGGGGGCTGATCGTTATAGAGACGCCCAATCCAGGGAATCTGCTGATGGGATCACACTATTTCTGGAACGATCCAACGCATCAGCGGCCTTTGCCGGAAGCATTGCTGACGTTCATGCTGGAGTATGCCGGATTCGCGGTGGTGCGGCGAGCCGGGTTGAATCATTTTCCAACGGAGGAACATCTTCCATGGACGGAGATCGGTGCCGTGCGACAGGTGGACGCACTGCTGTATGACGCGCGAGACTACGGTGTAATGGGGCGTAAATGAGCGGGCGCAAGCGTGTTTCGCTGTTCACACCGCTTCCGCCAGCCGCAACGGGTACCGCGGACTACGCGGCTGCTCTGATTCCGGAACTTGAAAAGCTGGTGGAGTTGCAGGTGTTTGAGAAAGCACCGCGCGGCTTCGATCCCGCGAAGTATGACGCGGTGATCTATCAGCTGGGTAATAATCCATTTCACGCGCAGATCTACGAGACTGCTTTGATGCATCCGGGGATTGTGGTGCTGCATGAACCAAATCTCCACGATCTGATTCGCGGCATGACCGCCGGGACAGGCAATGGGTATTTGCGCGAGGTGGCCTACGAAATTTTCGGGCAGGAACCGGAAGTGGGGGGGCAATCAGGCTACTTGCACGCGGGGCAACAGCCGCGCAATTTTTCCATGCTGCGGCGGTTACTGGATTCGAGCCGCGCCTGCATCGTCCACAGCCTCTACGCGGCCGGGGCCGTACGCATGAAGGGGTTTCGCGGCCGAATCGAACTGATACCCCACGGCATTCGGATCGGGACTGCTCACGGAGCGGAACGGCGGGGGCGACTCGGATTGCGGGACGGTCAGCCACTGGTCGGCATGTTCGGTTATTTTCGGCCCGACAAACGAGTGGCGGAAAGCCTGCGGTCATTCCGCATGTTGAGCAGGATTCATCCCGAGGCCAGGATGTTGATTGCAGGGCAGGCGCATCCGGAAGTGCCGGTGGAGAGACTGATAGCAGAACTAAACCTGGACGGCAAAGTATTCGTGTTGCCGCATCTTCCGGAAGAAGACCTCGATAGCTGTATAGCAGCCTGCGACATAGTACTCAATCTGCGTTGGCCGTCATTTGGGGAGACGTCAGGAATTACGTCAAGAGCGTTTGGCTTGGGAAAACCCGTGGTGATGTCGGACTCCGGAGCTTCGCGAGAGTATCCGGACGAAATCTGCGTGCGCCTGCCGTGCGACCGCCACCTGGAGTCAGTGCTGAGCGACACGCTGGACTGGTTGCTGTCTTCTCCGGAGACAAGTTCGGCCATCGGTCTGGCAGCGCAAAAATGGGCCGTGGAGTCGTGCAGTTGGGGCGAAGTGGCCCGGCGCTACGCGGAGTTTGCGGGCACCTACGCGGAACCCGCCGCTGTGCGTAGATCGGCCGTGGACATGCCTGCTCGGGAAGTACTGAATTATCTGCGGCGATGGACGGAACCGAACACCGACCAGGAGCGTTACCTGGAAGAACACGCAACGCGCCTTTGCCGGACACTACAACTGACACCATCCGGGACGGCCGAAGATCGGATACTGGAACTCGGCTGTTATTTGCAGATCACGCCCGCACTCTGTCATCTGCTGGGATACGGCGAAGTGCGCGGCGCTTATCTGGGAGACGGTGGCACGGACCTGAAGATGGTGACCGCACGCAACGGCGAAACGCTGCTGTGCCCCATAGACCTGTTCGATTGTGAGCGGGATACATTTCCCTACGCCTCTGGCTCCTTCGCGACTGTGCTTTGCTGCGAATTGCTGGAGCATCTGCGGAAAGATCCTATGCGAATGATGAGTGAGATCTACCGGGTGTTACGGGACAATGGCGTCCTTATCCTGACGACTCCTAACGTAGTTTCGCTGCGCGCGCTCAACGCCGTTCTGCGGGGGAAACATCCTGGTTTCTACAACCGGTATCCGGATCCTCACGGGCATGCGGCAAGTGATCCGAAGCACGAGAGGGAATATACTCCAGTGGAGATTTGCAAACTAATGGAGGCCGGTGGCTTTGTCGTGGAACGCCTGGAAACAGGCGCTTACGGGGCTGACGTCACAGATACCGAACTAGCCAGACACGTACTGGTCAAGCAGGGTCTGTCACTCGACCTGCGGGAAGAGTGCATTCTTGCGGTTGCCAGAAAAGGAACGATTCCGAGAGAACCGCGGCCGTCCTGGCTTTACGACGCAGCCACACCACTTCGCGCCGGATCGCAGGGACAGGAGGGATGATGTCCGCGCCCCAGGTGGTCGTAGCGATTCCCACGTTGCTGGGTGGAAGTGCGCTGCACACTTGCCTCGAGACCCTGGATCGTCAGAACTGGCGCGACTTCGAGGTGATTGTGGTTAACAATGGCGACGATTCGCACGTGCCAGACGGCGACACGTACGGTTTTCCCCTGCGCGTCATTCGGCCGGGCTTCAATGCCGGGTTTGGCGGAGCAATCAATATGGCCGTCAAATCCACGGTGGCGCCGATGATTGCCGTATTGAACGACGATACAGAGGCTGAATCGGACTGGCTGCGGGAATTGGTACGAGAGATGGATGCAAATCCTCGCGCAGGTATGTGCGCGTCCAGCATCCGCCTGCTGGCTTCCGGCAGAATGGACTCGGCCGGGATGTACATTTGTCTCGACGGGAGCAGCAAACAGCGTGGCGGATCCATGGCGCCTGCCGCGTTCGACAGTTCAGGCGATGTCCTTTTTCCCAGTGCCTGCGCGGCTCTTTATCGACGCCAGATGCTGGAGGAGATTGGCGCGTTCGACAGCGACTTCTTCCTTTACTGCGAAGACACGGATCTGGGGCTGAGGGCCGTGTGGGCGGGTTGGCAATGCCGTTACGCCGCGCGCGCGTGTGTGCGCCACTGTTATTCACGAACCGTGCAACCTTTTTCTGCGCTCAAGGCGCGGTATGTAGAGCGGAACCGTCTCTGGGTAGTGATCAAGAGTTTCCCGGTTCCATTACTACTATTGGTTCCGTTTGCGTCTGCAACGCGCTACGCTTGGCAGTTATGGCACGTTTTTTTCGGCAGCGGAGCGGCGGCGGAATTTAGGCGGTCAGGATCGTCCGTTGGTTCCGCGTTGGCGATCGTAGTGCAGGCGCATGTGGAGACATTAAAGCACTTGCCGTTGTTGTTGAGGAAACGCGCAAAGATTGTACGAACGCGGCGAATTAGCACGCGAGAATTCATTCGGCTCGTCATGCGGCACCGCATAACGGTACGGGAACTGGCGCGCGCATGACGGTTTCGCAACGAACGGGTATCCGGGAACGCCTGCTCATAATCGTCCCCGCACGCAACGAAGAGCCCTCCATCGGTCAGGTGGTGGCTTCAGTTGGGCAGACTCTGCCAGGGACGCCAGTTCTCGTGATCGACGATCATTCGCGCGACGCGACAGCTCAGGCAGCTACGGCGGCCGGAGCACGTGTGGTGAGGCCTCCCCGGCACATCGGACTGGCAGGGTGCCTGCTAACCGGATACCAGATGGCGCTGAAGGAGGACTTTGAGACCGTGGTTCGTGTGGATGGCGACGGCCAGCACGAAGCGGCGGACATCCCAATCCTGTTGCGGGCCATGCGGGAAACAGGTGCCGATGTAGTAATTGGCTCCAGATTTCTGAGCCCCCGTCCATGGAAGACGTCTGCGGTCCGTTCGGTGGGCATCGCGGTGCTTCGTAAATTGCTCGCGCCCGCGCTGGGGCAGACAATCCACGATCCGACGTCTGGGTTTATAGCTGTCAACCGCCGTGCTTTGGAGTTTCTGGCAAACTCAAGCACGGCCTATCCGGAAGCGGGAGCTCTTGTGGCGCTAAGACGACAAGGCTTTCAAATTCATGAGGTTGCGTGCCGCATGCATCCGCGGCATGCGGGAAGGTCCTCGATGACATTCCTGACATCGGTGGCGTACGCTTGCCGCATTTTGGCGCGCTTGCCGAGGCGATCTGAGTCGCGACGAGAAGCTGCGGAACCTGCACGCGCAGGTTCGACGATTGATAAAACTCCGACCGTTCAGGAGTCCTCCGCCAATCCGGTAATAGTGCCGACGCACTCCGACTGAAGCCGGGAAATGGCGCGGATGCAGGCCGCCACCTGACTTCGGCAGACATGAACAGTGCTGAAAATACCTTAATCTCTTTGAAAAATCAGGACTTCCATGGCAAAATATTAACTGTGGCACTAGTGAGATGTGGCAGGCGGATTGTCGGATTATTAGTTGGCTGCACCTTCTCGCTAACGCTTTCGGCTTCATGGCTGGCGACCGGCCCGTTTGGCGGTGATGCGGACATTGTGCGTACCATTCCCGCTACAAAAGGCCATGTAATTGCAGCAGCACGCAACGGATTGATCTTCTCATCGACAAACGGCGGCGCGTCCTGGACGAATTTGCCGTTCCCTGCCCAGTTTGCCGGAGTTCTGCACGCGCTGGAAGTGGACCCCAAGGCACCGCAGACGTGGTATGCAGGAGTCGAAAGTGAAATGAGCCGCGCGTCAGGCGTCTACAAGACAGTGGACGGCGGACTGAACTGGAAGTTGTTACCCGGTACCGAAGGGATTTCCGTTTGGTCGCTCGCTATATGGCCAGGTGACGATGCCATGGTCGCGGCAGGATCGGGAACCGGAGTGTTTATCAGCCGCGACGGCGGGGCGTCATGGAAAAGGATTTCGGATGTGGACAACACTGAGCTTCGCCCAGTGGTTTCTTTGGCATTCCACCCGACCGACAGCAGGATCCTTTACGCCGGCACCACTCACTTGCCTTGGCGGACGACCAACGGCGGTTCGACATGGGAGTCCATTCACACAGGAATGATCGACGATTCGGATGTTTTCAGCCTTCAGGTAGATGCGCGTCGACCCGAACACGTGATGGCCAGCGCATGCAGCGGCGTCTACAACAGCACGGATGCAGCGGGGCACTGGACCAAACTAGAAACCCCGAAGGGTGCATTCCGAACGCATTTTGTGGCTCTCGACCCGCGCCATGAGGGTGTTGTGTTCGCCGGAACCACAGAAGGGTTATTGAAGTCCGATAATGGCGGCAAGGCCTGGCGCAAAGTGAGCGCCTACAGCGTGAAATCCGTGGCCTTCGACCCGCTCGTTGATAGCAGGATGTTTTTTGCGGCGCTCACGGGAGGGCTGCTGGTCTCTAACGACGAAGGCAACACAATTCGCGAATCGAACGTTGGATTCACAAATCGGAACTTTACCACCTTGACTGGTGCAGGAACAGCTCTCTATTCAAGCAGCGTGTATGAAGCGGGCACGGGTGGTGTCTACAAGACTGACAACCTGGCGCTGCGATGGGTGCATGCCGGTGGACCTGCCGGCGACGAACTGGTGCAAATGGCGACTGCGCCCGATGACGCGAAGCGTTTGTATGCAGCCGGATATCACGGCCTGTTTGAATCCCGGGATGGCGGGCAGACATGGGCCGTACGCAAAGGACCTTCCGAGGCACAGATCAGCGCTTTATTGCCGCTGACTGGTGGTTCGCTTCTCGCCGCCACCCCGTCCGGGTTGTTTCGCAGCAGTGACGGAATGGCCTGGAATCCGATTGCGGCGCCATCCGGTGCCGCAGCTGTCCAGTCTTTGCAGCGTTCTGGCGGACATATGGTTGCCGCCTTGACCACTTCGGGCGCTTTGCGCAGTTCCGACGACGGTCAGACCTGGACCGCGTGCGGTGATGCCGGGACTAAGGGAATCTGGTATGGGCTGGCGTTCGACGCTCCGGTTCTGGGAACTGCAAGTGTTGCGCTCGCGGCTACGCCAAACGGCCTGTTCCGGTCGACAGACGGCTGCGCAACCTGGGCGCAGGTACATTCCGGAATCGATACCGAAACGGTCAGTTTGGTGCTTTTTCACCCAACCCGGTCTGGTGAGGCTTTTGTATCACAGGGCGGACGGATTTTTGTTTCAACTGACGGAGGCCAGCGCTGGCAACCGCTTGACGACGAAACCGGCTCGAATGCCGGCCCAGCGTCTTTGTTCGTGCTTTCCGCGTTTCCAGACAGGCTTTTTGCTCTGTTTCCGCGACGCGGAGTGTATTCCACCGGCATCGGAAACTGGTCAACTACCACTGGTAGATTGATCGGCGTAGCATCCGGGCCCCGAAATGATTGATAATAGACTTTGATGTTCATAGAGGGAGATAATTTCATGACGAAGAGGTCACAATTTGACCGGCTCGGCCGGCAGCTTTTGTTGTGTGCCACGGTAGGGCTGGCAATTTCGGTAAGCGCATTTGGACAGAGCGCCAACTCGGGATCTGCCAAACCGGCCGCAGCCGCTACAGACGACGGAGGTTATGCAGCCTGGGACATCACGCCTTATGTGGGTTGGCAGTGGTTCCAGGCGTTTCAGGGGAACAATACTCGAAACTACGTTGACCGTTTTGGAAGTGGATGGCTATTCGGCGAAAAGTTTGGTTTCGACTTCACCCCCAAATTCTCACTTGAAACGTCCCTGCAGGTGGGCTCTAATCGCCTGTATTTGCGGCCGTATACCCAGACTGCATATGCTTCGATCAAGACCAGCAATACTCAGGTGACGCTCGACGGGGTCTATCATTTCCAGCCACGTACGGCAAAGACCCGTTTATTTATTTTGG
>CAIKAS010000192.1 GCA_903825445.1 uncultured Acidobacteriia bacterium | reverse complement strand
GCCGCCAATTCATCCCCACCAAAGGGAACGCAACTGTAACAAGCGTATGAAGTTAGCAGCTAAAAGCTACTTCACTTCAACGGTTGCGCCAGCATCGGCGAACTTTTTACGAATGGTTTCAGCTTCGTCCTTGCTGACACCTTCCTTGATAGGCTTCGGTGCCGCGTCGACCAGATCCTTGGCTTCTTTGAGGCCGAGGCTGGTGACTTCACGCACAACCTTAATGACGTTGATCTTGTTTGCGCCAGCCGCGTTGAGAACAACCGTGAACTCGGTCTTCTCTTCCGCTGCGGGTGCAGCCGCTGCACCACCGCCGCCAGCTACGGCCACCGGAGCTGCCGCTGCCGCCGAAACACCCAACTTTTCTTCGAGCAACTTCACGAGCTGAGACGCTTCGAGCAGCGTCAGGCCCTGAATCTGTTCCGCAATTGCGTTAATGTCCGCCATGATCTTAATAACTCCCTGGAAAATGTAAACTCTTCAAAAATCCTACGACTGAAACTTGTTGTTCTGAACGCCCTGGTCTACCACCACTGCCAGATTGCGTCCAACCGCGCCGACCGTCGTCACCAGCCGCTGAGCCGGTGCGTTAATCAGATAAAGAAGCTTGGCGAAGATCTCTTCCTTCGGAGGAAGACTGGCCAGATCGCCGATGGCCTTGACATCTACTACGCGGCCTTCCACGAGCCCGGCCTTAAATACGAAGGTCGGAGTCGTCTTGGCGTACGTGGTCAGTGCTTTGGCGAGGGCAACCGGATCGCCTGTCGTCCACGCCAGCGAGGTCATACCCTTCAGACCCTGCAGAAGCTCTTCGGACGGCAGCCCTACCGAGGCCTTCTCCGCTACGTTGTTCTTGATAACTTTGTACGAACCACCCGCGCCGCGAATCGTCTTTCGCAGATTGAAATCCTGATCGACCGTGGTCTTCTCGTAACCAGTCACGAAAATATTGCGGACGGATTCGAGCGCCTTGCGGAGATCTTCGAAATCTTTTTTCTTATCTTCTCTGTTCTTCATGGTGATTTACACTTACGCCGCGACTATTCGCGAGCGGCTTCCTTCGCGGTTAATTCCACCACATCGAGCGCAATGCCAGGGCTCATGGTAGAGCAGAGGGTCGCACTCTTCACATACTTGCCTTTAGCAGCCGACGGCTTAGCCTTAAGCACGGCCGTAATCAGGCTGGCGGCATTTTCCACCAGCTTGACAGCGCTGAAGCTTGTCTTGCCAACCGGAGCGTGAATGATACCGGTCTTATCGACGCGGAATTCCACCTTACCGGCCTTGGTTTCGAGCACAGCCTTCGCGACGTCTACAGTCACAGTGCCAGTCTTCGGATTTGGCATCAGACCGCGAGGACCGAGCACCTTGCCGAGCTTACCGACCGAGCGCATCATGTCCGGCGTGGCGATAACGGCATCAAAATCCGTCCAGCCTTCCGACTGAATCTTGTTAACCATGTCTTCGCCACCAACATAATCGGCACCAGCTTCGGTGGCTTCACGCAGCTTGTCGCCGCTGGCGATGACGAGAACTTTCTTGGATTTGCCCAGACCGTTGGGCATGAGGACGGTACCGCGCACCATTTGATCGGCGTGCTTGGGATCAACACCCAGGCGCATGTGAACTTCGACGGTTTCGTCGAATTTCGCAAACTTGATTTTCTGGAGGAGCGGAACTGCCTGATCGAGGGGGTAATCGCGCGTCTCAACGAGTTTCAACGCAGCGGTATATTTCTTGCCTGGTTTTTTTGCCATATTTCCTCATTGGTACTAGCGGCTGCGCTTATTAAAGTGGCTGTCCGTAAAGCAGACAAACCCAAGCGCACACCTCCCACTGAGCCTTCCGAAGGGGTACTTTCAAAGAATAGCACGGCAGGTTTGGCGGGCGCAACCCGGCCCAGAGGTGTCGCCGGGCGGCAACAGGGGAGGCCGCTATTCTGTTGAGTGCGATGGCACGAAGATCGAAAGCGAGAGGATCGGCATCTCAGGTAAGTGGCCCGCAGACCGCTGTCAGCAGATTAGCGTGGAAGCCGTTACCGCTGTACGTGTGCGCAATGGTTGCGGCGCTGATTGCATTTGCCCCCGCACTTCACGGCAGTTTCGTCTTCGACGATTTCAACCTTCCCTTTGCTGCGCCGAATGCGGGAGTTATGCCAGCGAGGTTCTGGATCGGCGGCGCTCGGCCCGTCCTGATGCTGACGTATTGGGCGAATTACCTGATCTCCGGGACCGACACGCTTTCTTACCATCTCGCCAATATAATGCTTCACGCGGCAACAGCCGTTCTGGCCTTTTATATACTGGAGCGCCTTTTTGACCTCGCGGGGACGAATGGCCGGTCCCGCGCCTACGGTGTGGCTGGCGCGGCGATCTTCCTGCTTCATCCCTTGCAGACTGAATCGGTGGACTACATCGCTGGACGATCTGAACTGGTTTCCGGGTTCCTGTTTTGCGCTTCATGGCTCCTTTTTCTGCGTTTCTTCCACGAGGAGACGCGGTGGAAGACGAGCGCCGGAATCCTCGCGTTAGGAGGCGCGGCGGTGCTGGCGAAAGAGAACGCGATTTGCCTTCCCGCGGTACTATTCGCGACCGATCTCTACTGGGCTGATGGGTCCTTGCGGGCAGCGCTCAGCACAACGATACGGCGCAAAATGAAACTGTACGTGCCGATTGCCTTGGGTGGCGTGGCTGGGGCCGCGTGGATATTAACCAGACTGGGTGCTGGTACCGGTGCGGGCACATCTTCGGGTGTCACGCGGTTTGAATATGCGCTCACCCAATGCCGTGTCATTCTCCTCTATCTACGGCTGTTCTTCGTTCCGGCGGGCCAAAGCGGAGACTGGCAACTGCAGTTTTTCCATTCCTTCAATGACGGCGCGGCGTGGCTCTGGGCGGTTGGCGCGCTCGGGCTGGTAGCTGCGGTGGCTTGGCTTGCCCGACGTAATCGCATGGCGTCTTTTGGACTTCTTCTGTTTTTGCTGATGCTGGCTCCCACATCATCCGTCGTACCGATCAAAGACGCGCTGACGGAGCGGCGGATGTATATTCCGATCATCGGCCTGATTCTGGCTTGCGGCGGCGCGACCGAAACATTGACCGGGCGCTTACGGCGTTCTCAAACCGGCCTTCCGAAGGCAGCGCAACTGGGCATCTTCGCCATACTTTTAGCCCTGCTGTCGGTTGCAAGCTGGCGAAGAAGCGCCGTCTGGACCGGACCGGTAGAATTCTGGGGCGATGTGACGCGGAAGAATCCGGCAAACATGCGAGCTCATGTTGGCCTTGGCAACGCGCTGTTTGAACTGCGGGATTGCCGATCGGCCGCGCTCGAATTTGCTGTGGCCAGGCAACTGGACACAGCGAAGGAGGCGATAACCTGGGATTTGGGAAAAGCCCTGCAATGCGACGGCCAGTTTGAAGCCGCATTACCCTTGTTGCAGTCTTCTGCCTTGACCAATCCGTCGGCAGAGACGTGGAATCAGGTTGCGTATGTGGCGGCCCGGCTGGGTCGTTTGGATGATGTGTCATCCGCCGTGGACAAGGCGCTCACTATAGATCCAGGTAATGCCACCTCCTACGCCTATCGGGGATTGTGCCGACTGGCGAAGGACGATCTAACCGGCGCGCGGCAAGACGTCGCTCTGGCGCTGAGTCTGGATCCACACAACGCGGCTGCACTGGAAGGTGAGCGGCAAATCGCGGCGGCGCACCAGAAATAAACCTACAGCGGGATATTGCCGTGCTTCTTCTTCGGCATGGTATCAACCTTGGTTTCCAGCATTCGCAAACTACGGATCAAGCGGCCGCGGGTCTCGCGCGGCTCGATCACATCGTCGATAAAACCGCGCTCGGCAGCGACAAACGGGCTGGCGAAGCGGTCGTTAAATTCTGCGATCTTCTGAGATCGTAACTCCGCATCTCCCCCTGCCAGCTCACGGCGGTAGACGATGTTCACCGCACCTTCGGCTCCCATCACGGCGATCTCGGCGGTCGGCCAGGCCAGGTTCACGTCCGTCCGCAGATGTTTGGAGCCCATCACGCAGTAGGCCCCGCCGTAAGCCTTTCTGGTAATTACCGTGATCTTCGGGACAGTCGCTTCGGCATAGGCGTAAAGCAGTTTTGCCCCGTGCCGGATGATGCCGCCAAACTCCTGATCCGTGCCGGGCAGAAAACCGGGAACATCTTCAAAAGTGATGATCGGGATGTTGAAGGCGTCGCAGAAGCGAACGAAGCGTGCCCCCTTCACCGACGAATTGATATCGAGGCAACCTGCCAGAAACGCGGGCTGATTGGCAACGATGCCAACCGAACGGCCATCGAGCCGCGCGAAACCCACGACGATGTTCTTCGCAAAGTGTTCATGAACTTCGAAGAAATTGGCGTCGTCGACGATGCGGTGGATCACATCTTTGATGTCGTAAGGCTGATTGGATTCCGGCGGCACGATGCGATCGAGTTCGGGATCGGCGCGGTCGATGGGATCGGTGCATGCCTTGCGCGGCGCGTCTTCCCGGTTATTCTGCGGAAGGTAGCTGAGCAATTCGCGGATCATCTGGATGCACTCTTTGTCGTCCGCGGCGATGAAATGACCGACGCCGCTTTTCGCGTTGTGCGTCATGGAGCCGCCGAGTTCTTCCTTTGTGACGTCTTCATGGGTCACGGTCTTGATGACGTCAGGACCAGTGACGAACATGTAGCTGGTTTCGGCCACCATGAAAATGAAG
>CAIKAS010000191.1 GCA_903825445.1 uncultured Acidobacteriia bacterium | reverse complement strand
GAGGCGAAGGACATCACCCAGGAATGGGCTGCAGTTCCGAGCACGGGAATTCCGTAGCGGTAACCGGCGAGGGTATTGCTGGTTCCTGCGCAACCACCGATATAAGCGGCGCGCGCGCCGAGGACTCCGGCTTCCGGCGTGTGGGCGCGGCGGGTGCCGAATTCGACGATATCGCGTCCGGCGGCGGCATGGACTATGCGGGCGGCTTTCGTAGCCACCAGCGTTTCGTAGCCCAGTGCGGCCAGGAGATAGGTTTCCGGGATCTGGCCTTCGATGAGCGGCGCGCGCACGTTCATGACGGGCTGGCCTTCGTAGAGCACCGTGCCTTCAGGGACGGCGAAAACGTCGCCGGTGAAGTGGAAGTCGGCGAGGTAATTCCAGAAATCCGCTGAAGCGTTCTGGAGGCTGGGCAGGCCGCGCAGGTAGGCGATTTCGTTGGCCGTGAAACGCAGGTTGGTGAGGTAGTCGACGGCGCGGTGGAGTCCGGCTACGATGACGAAATCGCGGTTCCGCGGGAGGCGGCGGATGGTTAGTTCGAAGGTGGCGGTCTCTTCGTGTTTGCCTGCGGCGAAGTAGCCGGCGGCCATGGTGAGTTCGTAGAGATCGGTTAGGAGGCCATTCATTGGGGGCTCCGCACAAGAAGCCGCCTGAAAGGCGGCTGCGGGCAGGATTGCCCGCCCCCCAGCCGCTCGGTGAGAGTTAGAACCATCTACTTCTTAGTATCTGCCTTGGGGGTCTGGAATGGCTTGATGTCCGTGATTGCCTTCTGTAAATCGTCGAAGGATTTGGCATCGAGACCGTAGGCGGTGGCATCGCCGTCGCGGGCGGCGATGTAGTCCGCGCCGGATTTGTTGATGACCACTTTGTCGAGTTTGCTCTTGTCTCCCCAGGTGACGGAGAGGGTCAGGGCAGGGGTTCCGGAGACTTTGTCGGGGAACTTTGTGGCGGCGAGGTCGCGGAGTTTATCGACTACGTTCTGTATGGACGCGGAATCCAGTTGAGACTGGCCGCTGAACCATTTGTCGCCGGTCTTCTCGTAGAGCTTGCCACCCAGATCGAGTTTGGCCGGATCGGTGAAGCCGAAGTCGAAGAGCTTCTTGTTGCGGAAATCGTCTACACCTTTATCGACGGCGGGGCCGACGTCGGCAGCCACTTTGAAGACGCCTTCGACGGCGGTGGATTTGGCGAGATACGAGTTGTCCTTCGCCTTGCGGACTTCGAGCGACTGCGGGCCTTTGTCATCGACGAAAGTGACCGTGCCGACCTTGGCTGCGGCGGTGAAGTCTGCGGCGGAGGGCGTGGAGGTCAGGTCCATCTTCGCGTCTTTGAGCTTGGCGACGAGATCGTCAACCGAAGGGCTGTCGGCGCGGTACGGTTTTGGTTTGGTGATCTGCCAATCGCCGCCGGAGTTTTTGATGAACTCGACGGGCGCGCCCTTTGCGGCGAGGGTGACCGAGGTGATTTTGTCCTGATGGAGCGAGAGCAGGCGCTTGTCGCGAAGGTCGGTGAGGGACTTATCAAAGGCCGCTTTGGCGTAGCTGCCGATGGTGTAGACCTTGGGGTCGCCGTCGAGTTTGGCGTAGGTGTTACCGCCAGCCGGAGTGTCTGCGCCGATGAGCAGTTTCTGGGTCTTGCCGTCTTTGGTCGTGATGTCGACTTCGTTGACTGGCGTATCGAGGCCGAAGGATTTCAGGTCGGCGGGGTGCTCGTCGATGAGGCGGTCGGACGCGAGCGGAGACACCGCGCCGGTGAGGGCAGTGACGGCGTCCGAATCAGCGGCGACGGGCTTGGCGCCGCCGATTTGCCAGCCGTCGCCGGCCTTGTTGAGCGCGATGGGATCTGAGCCCGTTTTGGCGAGGCGGATGGACTGGATCTGGTCCGCCGTCAGATTGAGGATTTTAGGTGCAACCGGGGTTGTCGACGAGGGCGTGTCGGCAGCAGGGTGCTTCTGCGACCACCAGGCGTAGCCGCCGAGCACGGCAAGAACGCCCACCGCGGCGATGAGACCTTGAGGTTTCAACATGGCTTTGCGACTATCTCCGTTTCCACCAAACGCTGACGCCGGCCAGGATCACGAACAACGGAAGTCCGATCACGCTGACGAAGAAGAGCACTCGGATGCCCGCCGTGCTGATGTTGAGGCGGCGATCTTCGGGTTCTTTCGGACGGATCGAAATAAGGTCTTCGTCGGACGTCAGCCAGTTCATCATGTTGAGCGCCAGATCGCGATTGGCGATGGGGGCGGCAAGGATGAAATTGGACATCCAGTCCGAACTGCCGACAACTACGACGCGACCGGCCTTATCGCCAGTGCCAATGGTCGCCGCGGCGCCCAGGACGAACGGGCCTTTCGGACTCTTTTCGATATCAGCTTCATGGATGGGCAGCTTCGGATTCGTCATGGCGTAGCTATCGCCCACCGACAAGAAGAGCTGCTCGGCCGGCGACTTCACTTCGAGGCTGCGCGCGAGGGGCATGACGGAAGCGTTGTCCTGCATCACACGAACTATCGGATGCGAACCGTAAGTGCCAACCACGGGGGAAAGCTGGCCGAACATCTGGCTGGCAGCGCTCATATCGAGCACCACATCGCCCTTGGCGGTGATGCCGTATTCGGCAACGAGCGCAACGAGGTTGGGCGTATCTCCCAGCGTGCCATCGGGTGGAGGCAAGTTAAGGACGGGATCGAGACTGACGATCAAGCGGCCGCCATTGGCTACGAAAGTCTTGAGGGCTTCAATGGCCGGAGCAACGTAATCTCGCTTGGGGCCGCCGACGACGACAATCGTGCACTCCTTCGGAACTTCCGGCTTTTCGAGCAGCGAGAACGACTGCGTCTTGATGTTGTTCTTTTCGAGAGCGGTCTTGAGGGTGGAGTAGCCATCGCGTCCGGTTTCGTCGATGGTGTGCTCGCCGGAACCTTTGACGAAGCAGGCCATGCGGTCGCCGGTCTTGATGACGCGGATGATGGCGCCCGTGAGTTCCTCTTCGGTGAGGGACTTGGCGGTTTCCTTCTTGACCCCGTTATCGACAATGACGTCGCCCATGGCTCGAGCGCCTTCGACGCGGGCGATATCGGGCTTCTTTTCCGGATCGACGTAGGTGATCTTCAGGTTGGAAGACAGATTGGCGTAGCGGTCCAGAATGTCGCGAGCGCGATCATAGGCGGCCGACTGGTCGAAGTAGTAGAGATGTACTTCCGACTTCAGATTGCCGACGACTTTCTTCGTCTGGTCCGACAGCGTGTACTGCTTGTTAGACGTGAGATCGATCGACTTGCTGTGACCGTTGGCGAGCCAGTTGCCCAGCGCCAGGACGGCCAAAACGACGAGGATATACACCGCGGCATAAGCGCCGTAGCGGGTTTGGCGGGTTTTCACCCAGGAAGGTTGGCTGGGCATCTTATGCTCTCCACCTCAATGATTCGAGTGAACGGGCGGTCAGGAAGAGGCCCAGGAAGACTGCGGATACGTAGAAGATCACGTCTTTGGAATCGATGATGCCTTTTGAAAACGGTTCGAAGTGGACCAGGATGGAACAGTAGGCGATGGCCTTGCCGTACCATGTATCGCTGTAGTTGCTGACCCACGAGAGCACCCAGAGCAGGAGGCAGACGGCGAAAGTGGAACCGCCGGCGATGATCTGATTGCGCGTCGTGGTGGAGATGAAAGTTCCGATGGCGAGGACGGTGGCTCCCTGGAGGATGAGGCCGAGGTAGCCGGTCAGAATCGGACGCCAGTCAGGCGTGCTCCACGCGAAGAGGAGGCCGACGTTGATGGCGGACATGCCGATGACCGAGAGGTACATGACCATGGCGCCGAGCCATTTGCCGAGAATGATTTCCCAATCGCTGATGGGCGAGGTGAGCAGGAGTTCGATGGTGCCGGAACGCTTTTCTTCCGCGAACAGGCGCATGGAAATCAGCGGGACGAGGAAGAGGCCGATGACGCCGGCGTTGCCGAGAAGCGGAGCGATGACGTAATCGCCAACATTCATCGGGCTGCTTTGTCCGCCCATTTGCTGCTGCATACCGGCGTTGATGAAATACACCGTAGCGCTATAGAACATGAAGCCCGTGATGAGGCCGAACAGGCCCATGAGGAGATAGGCGATGGGCGAGGTGAAATACGCCTTCACTTCTTTACCGCAGATGGTGAGTACGTTTCTCATTTCGATTCTCCAGTGATTGCAGCGGGTGCGTTTGTTGGTGTAACCCCCGGTGCCGCTTCAGACTTGGTCATCTCGAGGAAGATTTCTTCGAGCGACTCGCCTACCGTGCGGAGCTCGGTGAGATCCCAGCCGGATTGCACGATGGCGCGGGCGAGTTCGGGGCGAACGGCCTGCTGTTCGAGCGCTTCAATTTCGAAGGAAACGAAACCTTCGGGCGCGTCGCAGGGAATGACTCGTGCAACGCCTCGGACCAATTCGAGTTTCTGGCGGACTTCGGCTTCGGACGCGCCGGCGATCTGCACGGCGACCATTTCGCCACCTTTGCGGCGGTGGTGGAGATTGGCGACCGAATCGACGGCGATGATCTCGCCGGCGTTAATGATAATCACCTTGCTGCAGGACTGTTCGACTTCGGACAGGATGTGCGTGCTCAGAATGATCGTATGGTCGCCGGAGAGGCTGGCGATCAATTGGCGAGCTTCGCGCTGCTGTTCGGGATCGAGGCCGGAAGTTGGCTCATCGAGGATCAGGACGGGCGGATTATGGATAATCGCCTGGGCGATGCCGACGCGCTGGCGGTAGCCTTTGGAAAGCTTGCCGATGATCGTTTTGCGGACGCTGCCCAGAGCGGTGCGCTCCAGAACTTCGTCAACACGCTTGGCGACATCGAGGGCGGGGATGCCCTTCAGTTTAGCGACAAAGGTGAGGTAACCGTCAACCTCCATTTCGGGGTAGAGGGGCGGAGTTTCCGGGAGATAGCCGATGTTCTTGCGAACATCGAGCGACTGGTCAACGACATCGAAACCGGCGACACTGGCTTTGCCCGAAGTGGGGGGCAGAAAGCAGGTGAGGACGCGCATCGTGGTGGTTTTTCCGGCGCCGTTCTTGCCGAGAAACCCGACGATTTCGCCCTTGCCGACTTCGAAGGAGATGTTTTTGACCGCAACATGGCGAGCGTATCGCTTGGTCAGGCCTTCGACTTTGATCATAGAAGTATGTATTGACGGATGAACCGAGCCGTGGTTACGGATTTTGAGAGTCCGGAATGTGACGGCGCAAACCATCATACCAGGTATGGGGTGGTTCTGTGTGGAGTTGCCGTTGCAGGTTTCACGCAGATGGCGCAGAGGACGCGCAGAGATCGCAGAGGAGACTTTGAGACACAGTTGTGGCGTTGGGCTGGGATGGGGTCCGGAGTTGGTGGGTTTTGTCATCGTTTCCGTGGGCGTTTTTAGGCGGCCAGGGGTGGTTCGGATGGCCCGTGGATAAAAGCGCGGAACGAAGCCAATTTGGGGTTAAGTGGTTCGGTTTCAGTCGATTTTCGTTTGGCGTGGTGACTGAAGGCGGTGCCGAGCGCGTCGTGGTCGGACGAGTCAAATTCGCGGGTCCAGACGCTGGTCTCGACGCACATGTAGCGGCGGCTGAGCCACTCGCTGCGGATGAGGGAGTCGCCGAGACTGCGCTCTTCGGGGCTGGTGGGGCGGAAGCGGTGGTAGAACTCGGAAATGAGGGTGTCGTATTCGGGTCGGCTTTCGAATTTGATGACCTCGCATTTGGCGTCGATGCCGGTTTTCAGGGCGTTTTGGGAGGATATGGCCTTGCCGCCTTCGGTGTTGGGGCCGGTGGATTTCCTGGCGTTTTCGATGTTGGCTGCGCGTTGTTTTTCGGTTGACATGATGGTGCCTCTGATTTAACGCTAGCAGGGGAATTTGGGGCTGGAGGTGTATGTTGTTGAATCTATTTAGTGAAACAGATGGGAACGGTTTTTTGGGGGAGATGGGTGGGGGGTTGAATGGGCGTGTTTCGGGCGGGAGGACGACGTGGTTGTTTTCCGGAACGGGATCTCGGACATGTCGTTATTCACTTCACTGAGAAGGCGCTTCGGCGCTAGGCGCGTGCCGACGAAGTTACAAAGGTACGCAGCGAACCCATGGACTGATTTCCCCGAGCGCCGTTTCGGGGCGGCCCTTCGCGCCGTCTGAAATCGTGCCATTCTCCGAAGTGGCGCGTAATGCGGACGGAGCGCGGTCCGACGCTTCCCCAAAACGACTTCGGGACAACGCTTGCAGGGATGGCATTACGACCATGTGGCTCACGCTTCTCAAAAGGGGTAGCCGCGAGTGTGCATGGCATTTACCAACTGGAGAAGCGCTGCACCTTCTTCGAGTCAAAGAAGGAGGCAAGAAGGCGCAGGAATTTTTGCAGGGTAAAGCCCAACGGCGGCCGGAGAAACCTACACCGAAGAAATCAGTCGGCTGTCGAATGCGAATGGATTCGTTTCGATTATTGAAATAGAGCCAACGAGCGGGTGTTCAGGGTTGATCAAATAATTCTTCTGTCGCGGCACCAGCACGGAAGGGACTTCAAGGATGGCTGTGGCCTTGCTTTCCAGCCATTCATCGCCGATCTGCGTGAAAGCTGAGGGATCTGCGGGTACGGAATGCACTCGTTCAATTTTCAGGGTATCGGGAACCTCAATGACAATTAACACAAGCCCCGTTGGAAGGACGGAAAGATGCGCCAAATATTCAAGAACAGCGAGCGCAGCGCACGAGGCCGTGTAGGCCATGGGTTTTCCCTTGGAGTTCCACCGCGCCCCAACGATCGCCGCGCCTCTGCCGCTCAGATCGGCGTGCGTGCGCTTCGCCAGACGTACGACACGCATCTCTAAGCAAGCGCTCCGAATTCTGCGCGGAGAAGCAACTTCTTGACGTGCTCGTACCCGTCATTTTCACCTATGAGATCGATGGGCGGGCGATTGTCAGTCGCGAGGTTCGGCTCTGACAGCCAGCGAATCGCACTCTGCGGATCTCCAATAACGACAGATGCCAGAGTGGATATCTCCTCGATTCGAGCAGTTGGCGCATGCCGTCTAGCCCATTCTCTAACGAGGAACCCGGCCGCATCGTTTTCACTCCAAAATTCAGCCGGGGAAATCGACGCCACGGAGAAGCGGTGTCGTCCGAGCGAATCAGGAAAATCCGGCGACGGCATCAGAGGCTTAGCCGCAGGCTTTCGCGAGACAAATTCTTCGGCTTTCTGCACGTCTACCGGGGAGTCGAATATGATCCGCGCGTTTGTCCATCCCCCTAAATCCGAGATCCGTCCGACTACTTCTTTGCCATTGCCATAAGAATCAACGAAGCGCACCTTAACACTCCCAGGAGCGGGAACAAAATTGTGTGGACCTAGCGCGAATATCCCCTCGGTCTTCAGGTTTTCTTCAGCCTCTGGACCTCGCCACCCGATAAACCAGCCGTCAATAGTCCGCGACCTTGCGTTATGATCAGCGATGGTTATGTGCGCATGGATTCGGCTTGGCTGACTGGACGCAGCCTCCTGTTCAATCCGAATCTCAGGTTCTTCATTCATACCCTAGTCTGTACCAAATCCAGTATAACGCGGGTTTGCTACCTCCCAGCAAAAGCAATCCAGCACGGCGCTGGCTCAAGCCAGCAGTCCGACCGCATCCGGAAGACTCCGGGCGGATCGTCCGCCACTCGGAAAATGGACGTCGTTCGGCCACGCACTGCGAAGTCTTAGGGCTGGACTGCCTGGCGGGCCTTAGACTGCCAGTATGCAAGGAGGTCGCCCACGTTGATGCAGGCTTCCAGTTCGGCTTGTTCCGCATCCGTCAGGTTACCGTCATTGGCGCGAACGTTCAGTTGTGCAATCCTGACGGCGTCATCCTCGGGAAAATCGAGCGCGAGTATTCCTTGTGCGAGAGCCGGAGTCATTCCATGACCGGGCAAGTCGAATACTCGCCGGAGGACTTCGGCATGAGGCTTGGAGCGAAATGTAGCAGCGGCCGTCCTGCTCCCGGTGTACGCCGCCGGGGCCTTCGAATGTGGACCAGATTGGTGACATGCCTACAAATCGTCAAAGTGATTGGCGTCGGTTGGCCGACCGGCTCGAACAGAACGGCCATTCTCCGGCAGCCGGACGCAGCGGGCGGGCCGCTAAAGTCACTTGAGAACCTCACGCCACGGAAGTCGTTGCATAATCATTGATGATGTGCACCATTCGTCCGCGAGGGCTTTTACTGTTCTTTCTGGCTTGCTGCATCGCTCTTCCATTACAAGCGGGCGAATCCTGCTTCACGATTCATGGACGAGCACACTTATACGGCGGCGATGGCCAGCTTCGGATTTGGCGCATCGGGACGCACCACGAATACACACCTGATGAGTCTTCCTGGGCCAGGGTCGTAAGCTGGCTTGAAGCTGGCCTCAAAGACTCAGACAAGACCAGGTACGCAAGCCCCGCGTCCTTGCTAAACCTCTTCGCTGATTTTTTGATCTGTCCGACTGAACCGTTTAAAGCTGGTGCAGTCCAGCGAGCCAAAATCCTAAGCGCTCAGCATCGGCGCTATGTACCCTTAAACTAGCTGTCAGCGGAGGAACGGGTAGAGGTGTTAGCCACGTTGCCGTAGAACGCGCAGGCCGCCAAACTCGCAGTGCGCGATCGTCTAACGGATTCTCAGGACCTGGCCTGGCCGGATCGAGGCCAGTGCGGATGGGGCCGAAGGCACCAGTGGCTCAAGATCGGTTAATCGGTTTGACGGCGACAAAGAATCAATAGGGAAACGATGCGACCCGTCAAACCCTCCGGCCTCGGCGGCATCGAGGAGACGACTATTCTTAAGCCCTGCAAGGTTGGCGAATCTCGCCGTGTGGCAGTCGTGGGCCGGGAATAACAGGCGCAGCCGCTCGTCAACGCATTCGTCAAGCAGCAACTTCATCAGCAGTGCGCCATCAGCAATACCCTGGCTTCTTCCAGGGCCGCCAGGGCCAGATCCCGCGAAACTGTCGGAAATCCCGTCAGGAATTCCTCAAGCGTGTCGCCACCTTCCAGATAATCGAACAGGGTTTGGACTGGCACTCGCGTCCCTTGAAACACGGGAACTCCGTGCATTGTTTCCGGGTCTTTGATAATCGCCTGTACCATGTTTCCTTCTCGCTTAACTCGTCATGGGATGCATGCGACTCTACGACATTCCCCATCGCCGTAAAACGCGCAATGCAGGGCGCTTCGTCAGACGGATGGGCAATTCGCCTCTGTCTTGTCGCTTCACACCCGCCTGAGAGCTTCTTAAAGTGCGGCTCTGCTACGATGCCCGTGTGCCAAGGCTCCAGACTACGCGACGCATGGAATTTGCTCCGGCCCGGTTTGCCGAATCGCTGGCTGCAGCCTGGCAGCGGCGCGCGCCAATCTACGAAAAGGGAGAGGTGACAGCGTATCGCGTGCTCGATGGCCCCGGCGACGGCGTGCCCGGCATCTATCTCGATCGCTATGGACCTGCCGCTGTGATGAACGTATATGAAGACGCGCACCTGTCACCGACGTCCGTCACCACCGCCGCGCAGCTGACGCTTGAGATGCTGGCGCCAGCGGGCCTCGAGTCGGTTTACGTCAAACCGTTTGCACGTGACCGAAGCCGGCTTGGCGGCCGGTCGCCGGATGAATCCAATGCCGCCACCCCTCGTGCCGGACGCAGACAACCGGAGTCCCTCACGGTGCAGGAGTACGAGTCGCGGTTCGAAGTTCGTCTCTACGATGGGCACTCGACCGGTCTGTTCCTTGACCACCGGGAGCACCGTCGCGCGCTTTCGCAACGCCCCGCCGCCCGGGCGCTCAATCTCTTCGCCTATACGTGCACCTTTGCCCTGCCGTTGGCCGCTGCGGGTGCGCTCGTGACAAACGTGGATGTCTCGGCCCGCTACCTGGAGTGGGGAAGACGCAATCTGGCGCTCAACGGCCTGGAACCGTCGGCCGCGCGGTTCTTCCGCATGGATGTGTTCGAGTATCTGGCCTATGCGACTAAGCGTCGTGAGGAGCGGTTCGACCTTATTATTCTTGATCCACCAACTTTCGCGGCGGGCGATAAACGCCGGGGAGTGAAACCGTGGAAGGCGTTGGAGGACTACCCGGCGCTGGTGCGGGCGGCGCTCGGCGTGTTGGCTCCCGGTGGCCTGGTGTTTGCGGCTTCGAATACGCGGGAAGTGGCCGGCAATGGTGCGCTCGCGCGGCTCATTACCAAAGCGCTGGGCTATGCGCCCGCCTGGCAATCTCTCCCGCCGTGGCCCGTTGACGTCAGGGAGGCTGGCCGTGTGGCAGCCGTGCTGTTTACAGCGTGACGTCAGGAGTCTGGATCCGTTCCTGGTTAAGCTCGGTGGTGAGGGCGCGCACTTGAGCGTCCACCGCATCGGACAAAGCAGGCGCCCAGCGTACCCGGTCGGGATGGCGTGGCGCCAGCCAGACACGCCATTCGAGGGACCCAAACATCCGCGCTGCCAGGATCACGTGCTCAAGATAAATCGGCCTTCCGGATGGGCCGCCATAACGAATGTCGCCGGCGAGCGGCGCGCCACGGTGTGCCAGCATCACCCGAATCTGGTGGAGACGTCCGGTGTGAAGCTGGACTAAGAGGTGACTCTCGTCGGGGACATCAGGCACGGGAGCGGCGAGAGTCACGTCCAGAAACGACGGCTTGCCGCCCGCGCGAACAACGCGCGCGGCAGCGCCGTCGACTTTCAGGTACGATTTGTGAGCTCCCACGAGTTGGTTGGCCTTCGAGGCCGGAAGGGCTACCTGGGCGACATACCACTTGTGCCAGCGACGCGAGGCAATCTCCTGCGAATAATGGGCTGCGGCCTCAGCGGAGCGGGCGACCAGCATGAGTCCACAGGATGGGGCGTCCAGCCGGTGCACAAGACGCAGGTCTGAAAAACCCTGCACCTCGAGGCGACGCACGAACGAGTCGGCGGCCGGATCGCGCGGGAGTTCGCTGGCCAGACCGGCAGGCTTCAGGGCGACGATCTCATGCGGCGTGACATCCAGGACGTGGATGCTCTGGCCGGAACGAGTGTTCCGACTGCGATTCAGGGGTGACAAGCGCGAAGTTGTACTCGCAGGGTGGGGAAGACGCGACATTAATTTGATCGAGGGGTTCTGCGAAATTTGGTTCGCAATCTATTTTCTCTTATAAGAACGCCCTTACGGGAGTTCTTAGTCTCTCGCAGGTAGCGGGAGCAATCTGCCGGGAGGTAAATCCTTTAAATTCCGGTGTGGACGAGAATGCCCAAAGAATGTTCTGCACGTTTGGCCGGTCCGCGGAGTATATAGCTTTAACGAACCATGGGGGAAGCGGGCATTCTGCAGGCGGAGTTCGAATTCGCGGATCGTCAGAACCAGGGCGAGACGCTGGCGCTGATCGAACTGGCGCGCGGCGGCGATACGGCGGCGTTCGAGCATCTGATGCGGCGGCACGAGCGGCTGGTGCTGATGACGGCGCTGCGATTTCTGAATGGCAATGTGGCGGATGCCCAGGATGCGGCGCAAATGGTGTTCATGCGGCTGCATTCATCGTTGGGAAAATTTCGCAGTGAGGCAAGTTTTCCGGCATGGCTGTATCGGATCACGGTGAACGTATGCCACGACATAAACCGAAAACGGCAACGGCGCGGGGAGGTTGGGCTGGATCTGGCGGTTCGGACCAGGGCCAGTGATGCCGGTGTCGAGACGGACGCGGAATTTCAACGCGAGGCGGTGACGCGGGGGCTGGGCCAACTGGGCGATAAGGAGCGGGCTG
>CAIKAS010000190.1 GCA_903825445.1 uncultured Acidobacteriia bacterium | reverse complement strand
TTGTAATTGAAGTCGCTGATGCCATTTGGTTCATCTTCGACGCCGATGAACGTGCCAGCCGGAATTCCGCCCCCCAGATTGGGAGATCCGCTATTCGAATACGGCGTGGCGAAGACATGATTGACGCCGTCGGCACTATCACCTGGGACGGAAGAAAAGATACCATCGGGACTGTAGACGAAGACTTCCAGATTGTCTCCCGCGTGCACCCCACCTAGAATCGCTTCCGTACCGAGCGCAGTAGCATGGTTATCGAAAATCTCGCCTGTGCAACTACTCTCCGTGGTGTCGCACAGACTAATGTAGTCAGTGAAAGACGCAGTCGAGCCAGCGTAATAGAGATCGATTTCGCCGGTATTCGCCACTGTCAGGCCCGGGGCTGGCGCGATCGTGCCAACGTTGGGATAGGGGATGCTGTCCGCAACCGCCGGAGCGACAGCGAAGAACGAGATGGCAGCTAAACTCAATGCACTTAGCACAACTTGGTTCATATTCTTAAAGCGCGTATTCTCTATCACTACACTTATCCTCCGAGGAATCGTATCAAATATTACAACTTCCAATCGATCCAGTTTAAACTAAGCGGACATCCAGACGCAAGCGCGAGTTGTTCAGTCGCCCAAAAAACTTACTGGCGCTCATCTGCGGCGGGAACTGAATTTCCGCGCACCAATCACTCTGCTACGATGCGATTCTGGGCCCCACGTTGATCGAAACCCATCATTTTTCTCGCCGCGCGTTCATCGCGGGAGTCGCACTACTCGCCGGATGCTCCAGAAAACGAGCCGCTCGCTATCGTGCCTGGCTCTTCATTGCCAGCGCCTCTGAGAAGGCAGTCGTCGTTTCCGACCTCGCCAGTTTTCAGCGTTCCGGCAGCATTCCTCTCGGCGCAACGCCCGACCAGGTGCTCAGCACCCGTGGCAGCGTGTTCGTCGTCTGCCGCGAGAACCAAACCATCGTGCGTATCGATGCCCTCCGCCGGGAAGTGAACGCAACCATCCCACTGGGCGGCAGGATTGCCGGTGCCGCCCTCACAAACTCGGGAGCCATTCTCGCAGTCGCACTGAGTCAACCCGCATCGATCGTTTTGATCGACACCGCCAGTACAAAGATCGTCCAGCGCACGAATCTGCCCGGTATCCCGCAGGCAATTGCAGCGTCTGACAATCAGGCAGCGGTGATACTCACCGCCAATTCAGGCAGCAGGGATTCCGCCCGGCTTACCCGCGTAGGCATCCCCAAAGGTGAAATACTCGGTGTGTCCGACGTCAACGCCGGCGCCCTCAGTTCTCTCGACTACAGGAAGGATGGCCAGACCATCTTCGTCGGCGCTCCCGATGCCCGCCAGCTGATCTCTCTCAGTACAGACTCCGGCGCCGTCCTCGCGCGCCTCCCCGTCCCCATCCGTCCCGCGCGCTTTTGCGTGGATGGAACCGGCGGTCAGGTCTTCGTCACCGGCGCCGATCAGGACCCCCAACTCGTCATCTTCAGCCCATACCAAAATCAGGTCGATCAAACCCTTTATGCGGGCAGTGCACTCTACGGCATGGCAGTGGCGCCCAACCGCAATCTGCTGTTTTTGAGTAATCCCGATACGGGCGATGTGACGATCGTTTATATCGAGACTCGCAGAATCGCCGCCTCGGTGCGAACCGGGGGCAATCCTCGCGAGATCCTGATCGCCTTATCTGACGGTTTGGAGGAATACGCCTTCGTAGTGGACGGTAGTTCCGGAGACGTCTCAGTGATTCACATTCCGCTCGTGCTGCATAAGCCCGGAGACGCTATCATAGCCGAACCGCCCAAGCCCGTCTTCGCCGTCTTCCACGCTGGTGCCGACCCCCAGTCAGCCGTCATCGTCCCATACCCCGCCTCCTCATAACCTCAACCGCAGATTGGAGGGCGGGCAATCGTGCCCGCGGCCGACTTTCCAGCCGGCCTCTTCTCCAACCCGCGGCCGACTTTCCAGCCGGCCTCTTCTCCAATAGGTACTGTCGAAAAGAATGACGCGCCGCAGGTTATTCCTTCACGGCAATACCCTGGTGAAGCATGTGAGACTGTTTGGTAATGTGTCCATCCGAGGCTGAGCCCGGCGCGGCGTTTCCTGCCAGTCGTTTATCGCGCCGTCCAGCCGCCGTCGATCATCAGCGTCTGTCCCGTGATCAACGACGCCGCAGGCGACGCCAGGAAAACCACCGCACCCGCCACCTCCATCGGCTCCCCGATCCTGTGCAACGCCGCAATCCGCTCCACCACATCCGCGTTGAACACCGGATCACTCAGGCATTCCCTTGTGCCCGGCGTCCTGATAAAGGTCGGTGCCACCGCGTTCACCGTAATGTTGTGCGGTCCCCATTCCACCGCCAGGCATTTCGTCATGTGGGCAATTGCCGCCTTCGTGACACAGTACACCGATTCAGTCGGCAGCGCTACAAACCCAGCCTGGGAACTGAGATTGATGATGCGCCCGAACTTCTGCCCGATCATGAATCTTGCCGCCGCCTGGCTCGCGAAGAATGTTCCCTTAACATTCACCGCCATCGTCAGATCGTAATCCGCGACAGTGACGTCCTCCGCGGGATTTCCCGGTGCGATGCCCGCGTTGTTCACAAGAATATCGAGGCGGCCAAAGTGCGCGACAGCATCATGCACTGCGCGATGAACCTGATCGAGGTTCGCCATATCCATCTGCAAAGGGATGGCACGGCGACCCAGCGACCGGATTTCGTCGGCCAACCCCGCATCCGCATGGATGTCCCGTAACCCCAACGCCACGTCCGCCCCGGCGTGGGCGAGCGCCAGAGATATGGCCCGACCCAGGCCGCGCGCCGCTCCTGTGACGAGCGCTATCTGATTTGTGAGGGCGAAACTGGGAAACGGCTCCAATGCATGGCTCCAATTCATCTAAGGATACGCCCCATGAGCCAGCCACGACACCGCTATCGCACCTCGTAACACAGAGCCACCATGCCGCTCTTGTAGGCTTTGACCTCCGACAGATGGAGGGCGATGTCCTTATCGAGCTTCTCGAAGAAGGGTATCCCGTTGCCGATCAAGACAGGCAAGATCGAATAACGAACCTCGTCGGCCAGCCCGAGACGAAGGCAGTCGCCGGACACAGCGCCGCCACCAACGAACCAGATGTTAGGGAATGTCCGCCGCAGGCGCTCGTTCACGAATTGCGCAAGGTCGCCTGAGTAGAACTCGACGCTCTCCCGACGTCGCGGCAAATCGCGACTGGTGAGCACGAAGGTCGGTTTATCACCGTACGCCCACCCGAACCCTTTGTCTTCAAAACCAAGCGCGGTCTCATAGGTCCGCGATCCCATGACGTAGCAGTCGATCGTCTTGAGAAACGCCTCAACGAATTCCGGGTCCAGGCTCTCCCCTCCTGCGAACTCGTCTGCCGTCTCCAGCCAGTCAACGCTCCCGTCTTCTCGCGCAATGAAGCCGTCGAGGCTCGCCACCATGTGAATCGTTACGCGTGACTCAGTGAGTGTCATCGTGTTGCCCTGTCCGTCGAGTGAGTTCGAGCGAAGACACTTCGCGCCCTAGTACCGATTGGGAGCACCCGGCGTTGGAGCGCTGACTGCAACCTGGGCTCCAGCGGCATGCGTGCGGGAGAGCGCAGTGGTTAAAGTAATGCCCGTGCCCGAGACCTGTGCCCCCGCTGTGTGCGCCAAAGTGAGCGGCGCGGTGACATTGATCCGCGGGGTGCCACCTCTGCCTCCTCCGGTCGCGGAGGCTACGGCCGCAGTCTCACGATGCGCGCCGTCGTCAATGGCGATGCTCTGACCAGCGGTAAAGCCTGCAACGCTGGCGACAGAGATTGCCGTCGCACCCACGCCGATGTCGGAGCCCACCGTGGTGGCGCCTGCGGTACCTACCGCGGCGATAACGGCCGATTCGGCACTTATTCCGGTATCAATAGTTATCGTTTGGCCCACGCTGAAGTCCGCCACGCCGGCGACCTTGATATTGTTCCCGCCGATAGAAGTGGCGGCGGACAGAACGGTTGTGGGTTGTATTCGGAAATCGGCGCAGTTGCTGTTCGTATCGTTGCCATCCGGAAATCGGCCGAGACTCCGGCCGGCGGCACCGGACATGCCGGGCGGCACCACAACAATACAGCCGCCCCTGCCCTGGTCCCCCACGAGCGTGGCGAGTTCCGGGCTGGCGATGGTGCCGTTACCGCTGGAGTTGCTTTGCCGCGAGCCGTAGATCATGGCGTCGACAACCACCCTGCCGCTCGCGTCCGTCATTGCGAGCGAGCCGGCGCTGGCCGAGAGGGCGTTGCCGAACCACTGATTCGGCGTCGGCGGCCCCTGATAGCCTGATGTGCCAGCCTGAAGATTGACTATAGGTGCTCCGTAAACATGGGAACTTACGAGCGGCCTGTCGAGTGTAATGCCAGATCCCAACGCCTGCACCGCATCTCCGCTCGTGTGCGGGAATCGGGTGGCCGGCGCGAAACCAATCCCCGTACCCGGATCGGACACATCAACGCCAGACATGTGGTCGAAGCGGAGAGGAGTGGCCAAACCGATGCCGGTGCCTGTCGCGCCTGAGGTGCCAACGCTCGTAACGGCCACCACTTCCCTGCGACTGCCAGTGCCGAGCGTCAGTGAGTCTCCCACGCTGATACTGGAATCGGCGGCCAGCTTAATGTTGGTCGCGCCCGCGACAGCGGCTGCCG
>CAIKAS010000189.1 GCA_903825445.1 uncultured Acidobacteriia bacterium | reverse complement strand
GCGCCGTCCGGGACTGGTGGCTTACCTCCCCGCTGTCTGCCCCTCAAACGTGATATTGGTATCCGCATCAAATTTCTTGTAACCGCGAAACTCGATTACGTTTCGGGTGCACTCCGACGTTCCCTGTATGCAGCTCAGTGCCTCGGAATGTACCGGGAGCAGGAACCGGCGAGTCTCAATCGGCACAAAATCGTAATCGATCGACGACTTCACGGTATCGAATGGAAATACACGTGGAATGTCACGCGCCGTCATTTCGATTCGCAGGACGCGGTAAGTTTCCTTATCGATCCAGATCATGCCGGAATACGACGGCCGGAACGACTCTCCATTCGCCTTAACGAGCCAAACAGAATGTGCCTGCTCCACCATGTAGTCATAGCGCCAGGCCAGGCGATTGACGATTGTGACCTGCTGCTTGTTGCTGAATGCGGTCTCAGTGGCTGGGGCCAGAATCGTCTTCAGGATGCCTGCGAACTCACCCTCCGACCAGGCTCCTGTCTCCTGAAGATCTTTGGCTCGCTTGCCATTTTCCAGAACATTGGCGTAGCTCTCCCTGCCGTGATCGTAGACAACGTCCGCCGTGACCAGGTCAACCTTCTTCCATGCCTCACGGTCCCGCAGCGCCGGATCCGTCGCATAGCGCGTGGTGAACTGCTTGACCATGTAATTGGGCAGAGTTTCCGTGAAGGAAAAAGCTTTTTCACGCGCTGCTTCGATCACAGGATCCGCTCCAGGAGGGCCGGGCAACAGACTACCGCCAAACTGCGCGAAGAGCCCAGCGGCGAACGGCAACATTATCAGCATCGGACGGACCAACAACGGCAGGCGAAGCGGTCTCATACTCCGAATTATATGTCGATGTCCGATATGCCCGAGTCAATTTTCCGTCGGGGTTTGATCGACATGATCGATGATCATCACGTCCACCTGAACGTCGGCGACTTTCACGAGCTTCAGTCCAAGCTGCTGCTGAACAGCATTGAAGATGTTCGGTCCGACATCGGCGGGGTCAGAAGCTGCCGGAGCGGGGGCGGCTTCGGAGGCAGGCATCGGGAACGGAGTCCCTGCGAATTCCAGCCGGATGTCGTAGATTCCGGCGAGACCGGTCTTGTCAACGACGCGCGGCATGGGCACGCCGGGCCCTGTTGTTCCGTTCGATTGGTTGATGTCCGCGGCGAGACTGCGCGCAAACAATGCCATGTTATTTCGGAAGCTTACTTTCTGCGCCCCTGTGCGGCTCATGCTCATGGACAATGCAGTCGGCTGACTGGGGGAGAGGAGCGGGAAGCCGTTGGCGTCCGAGCCGCGGGTGGGCGCTGCCCCAGGCGTCGCGGGGGACGGGACGAATTCCTTGAACTTCGGGCCGCCGGGCATGACTATCAGTTCGTATCCCGGACGCGATTGCTTCTCGTAATGGAACGTGAGATGGAAGCGCTCCGCCATGAGGTTGCGCAGCATGCCGCAGAACTCCTCCGGCGTGGTGGATGCGGGCATAGTGGCGGTTATCGCGTAACCGCTGTTCATGGCGTCGCTCAGCCACGATGGCCCCTTCCATCGATCCACGTCGAGGCCGTAGGCTCGCATGATGAGAGTGTTGAGCGACGTGTGGGCGGTTGTGAAGCGGCCAGGGTCGTTGCTGCCAGGTCCGCCTGTCATGGCGAACGGATTGCCAGCGCTGCGGCTGGCTGGGTCGAGCGGCTCGGCGCGCTTCACCGACGCGGCGTCAAATTGTCGCTTTGCGGCGTCAGGTGAGATCGCCACGCATGCAGAAGGGATTGCCTGCCCGAAAGCCAAGCCCGACGCCAGCAGAAACAGGGGTAGTGTCTTCATGGATTTTGGCAGGATTTCGATGGTAAATCCCGGATTGGCTCAGCGTATCACAGAATCCGGATGCTGATTTCACTGTTGGCATTGGGATGTTGTCGGCGAGGACTGGCGGTATTCTCTGTTGCCCGACCAGGCCCGAGATTCTTCAGGCGCGTAATCGTCGAATTCGTCAGTTCGACGTGGCTTCAGTCCGGGCGATCGAAGTGACCGGCCCTGAATTCGCCGCAGAGGTTATGCAAATGCGGAGCGCGGAAAACGCGATGCATCGCCGGACGTCATGGCCGTCGGCCGCGATAGTAATCCGCGCAAAGCGTGTCGACACGGATGGCATTGTAATGAGAGACCTGATTTCCGCAGCCTACGGAATCGAGCCAGAGCGAATCCGAGCGCCCGGGATGACCGGTATCCCGCGACTGAGTCAGCTCAGATACGCTATCCATGCCATCATGCCGCAAGGGAGCACGAAGGGGCAATTGCCAGAGATGCTTCGGGCACTGCTCGAAGAGAGGTTTCACCTCCAGGTGCATCGCGAGGTTACCGACGAGCCGGCCTATGCGCTTGAGACGAAGAAGCGTGGCACGGAACTCAATAAACCCCGCGAGATGGACCGAACGGCCTGCGAGAACTGGCTCACCGACCCGTCCTTTCCAGACGCCGAGATGTGTTCGAGCTTGCAGGTTATCGGCGGCAGAAACGTTGTCACGACAATGGAATCGGATTCCCGGTTCGGGCCATGGGAGGCTCGGCTCGACAGAGGCTCGTTTCGCAGCGAGTTCTTCAAAACCTGCAACAACTGGCCCTTTACCTCACAACCCAGCTTTCGTTAATCGGAGTCTGGAAGGACGATCACTTCCTTCCGGTGGTGGACCGTTCCGGCATGAGGGGCGCCTATGACTTGATGCTCGAAAAGCTGCCCGCGGACCCCGCGACCATGGCGATATGGAATCCCGATTTGGCGGACGGGCCGGTAGAGGAATTCTCCATCGCTCTCAGCAAGGTCGGCTTGAAGCTGGAGCGTACCAAAGCGCCGGTGGAAGAGCTGATCATTGACCATTTGGAAATGGTCCCCGAAGGTAATTAGCTTGCCGCCATTCTAAGCGGCCTTCCTGACGTCAATCGTCAGCTCCATTCCAATCGCGTGGAAGGCAGTATCCAGTTGCTCGATTCGGCTACTGTGCCGAATATTGAACAAGCGGTCGACATTCCCTTTCGATATCCTCAGTCGCCGGGCGAGTTCCGCCTTGCGAATCCCGGACGCGACAAACGCGATGTAGAGCTCGGCTTTGACCGCAGCCAGTGCAGGCAACTGAACCGGCCGGTACTTTCTGCCGCGGTGCTTTCCTGGAGTGGGCAGAGGTCTTCCCTTATCGATGTAATCGCCGATAATCATGGTCAGCGCATCAGCTGCCATGCTGACCGCTTCTTCGTCTGTGTCGCCCTGCGTTACACCCCAATCGAAGTCTGGGAACGTCACCACGAAGCCTCCTTTTTCCTTGTCGGGCTCAAATTGAGCGATGAATTGCGCCATGACGTTTTTCCTCGCTTTTTTATGCCGAGCTGCTTCAGGATCGCGTTGAAGGTGCCCGTCCGAATTTCGGCGGACGGATGACGCGGAATCAGCGAAACGCGTTAGCCGAGCATGACCTTGGTATGTTTCGTGCCGTCCTCAAAACCGAGAACTATGAAACCATTCCTCGCCGTAGTCCTGTTCTTCGCCTCAGCGTTCGCGCAACAGCAGAGATTCGACGTCGTCTCGATCAAACCAAGTGATCCGCTGTCGAACGGCATGCACTTCGGAATCTCCCCCAGCGGCACCTTTGAATCGAAGGGGGTCACGCTGATGGATTTGCTATCACAGGCATATGACGTGCGGCTTTTTCAGATCGTCGGCACCGCGGGATGGATGGGAAGCGACAAATACGAAATCGCCACCAAAGACGAAACCAAAGGCCCGTCAGTCGCGGATCTGGGCGCAATGAACGACAAGCAGCGCCAGGAGTTCCACGACCGGTTGGTGGGGAAACTACAGGCTATGCTGGCAGACCGATTTCAACTGAAACTTCACCGCGAGAAGAAGGAAATGACTGTCTATGGTCTGGTGATCGCGAAGGGCGGGATCCGGATGCAGGTCTCTTCCGATAGCGGTGACAGCAGCATGAATGGTGGCCGCACAGATGAGGGGAAATCATCGCTGACAGGCAAGAACCTGCCTCTTGAAAACCTGGTGCGGTTCCTTTCCGGTCAGACCGCGCGACCTGTTATCGACCAGACCGGCCTCACCGGGAAATACAATTTCAAAATGATCTACGCGCCGGACATGAACGATTTAACGGGACCATCGATCTTCACTGCGCTGCAGGAACAGCTTGGGCTGAAGCTCGAATCGCAGAAGGGGCTATCGGACGTGCTGGTGATCGACAGTGTTCAGAAGCCTTCGGAGAACTGAGTCGCCGGCAGCACACCGAAAAGCGTTTCCCTGCCTCGCATGGGGGCCAGCTATCCTGAATTTGAACCGCACTATCGTTGCACCGGTGCGGCGACGAAGGCAGTGTTTCTCATATGAACATAAAGTTCTCGAAGCTTACACGCCGCAGCGCACTGCAATCGCTGGCGTTCGCGCCACTGCTTGCGCAGGCTCAGCCTCCTGTCACCAATCCGGTGATACCCGGCGGGGCGCCGCCACCCAACGTCCCCGGGGTAGTTACCGAAGGCTGGCCCGAAACTCCACCTCACACGAGAAAGGTTCTTATCGCCTGGGGCGACAACCGGAACGCCGTGTTACCTCATGGCGCAGTCTCACACGCTATGTCGGTCATTGAACGCCTGGGCTACGAGTCGGGCCTGTGGGATACGTACATTCGCTCAGACTCCGACATGATCACGAACGGGCCTCCGAAAGTGACGGGGCAACTGACACTGGACGACGCCGATGGCATTTTTTTTATCGGACATCGGGATATTGGCCTCAACGACCAGCAACGGGCCGACCTGCTGGCCTTCATCAGAGATCGGGGGAAAGGCTTTGTTGCGGCCCATGGCGCGTTAACGGCGTTCTCCGGAGCGTGGCCGGAATTTGTGGATATGCTGGGCGGATATTTCGCCGGCCATCCCTGGCGGGGCGACTTAGCAATGGGCCACATCATCAATGAGGCTCCGGATTTTCCATCGACTAAGCATTTTCCACCGGAATTCAGCCACGACGATGAATATTACATGGTCACGCGCTTTGATCGCAGCAAAGTTCGCGTGCTCCTGCGTATGGATGTTTCCAAGCTACCTCCGCAACACACTTACACCCGGACCGACAGGGATTTTCCTGTCACCTGGGCTAAGGAATATGGGAAGGGACGCGTCTTCTACAGTTCATTCGGTCACGCTCTGGAGGGATGGGATAACCCGCACGTCCAGCGGATGTATTTGGAGGCGATCAAATGGTCAATGGGTATGACGCCTGGGGACATTTTGTCGAGGCCGCTGCCAGCCAGCCAGCAGAGACCTCCCGCCATGGTGCCAGCCCCGCCGGGTCCACCTCCCGCAGCAACTCAACGCTGAATTAAATGATCACCCAATCGAGCGTGAAGGTTTGGGATGATCCTTGTCAGTTGCGGAGTTTTGTTGGATTCGTCACATTTAATCGAGAATATTTAATCTAAGCCAGGCGCTTTTCCGTTTGCAATTGGCAGGTGGAAAGAATAGCATTGAGCTAAATATGACTGCGGTCGTTCGCTCTGCATTAGGGAACGAAACTGCGGCTCGGAGGAAAAACACAATGATTAAAGCGTTACCGAGGTTGCTGTGCTTTCTGGCTGTTGCCTCCTGCGCGTCGGCAGCTGACATTTCGTTCACCGGAACGTTTACGACGGACGATCAAATCCAGTTGATTGATTTCACCCTCGCGTCGCCGGAAACAGTAACTTTCCAAACCTGGGGATACGGCGGAGGGACGAATGCGGCGGACCAAGTCATCCTGCCAGACGGTTTCGAGAGCCAGCTGAACTGGTTTGGGAGCGACGGCAGCTTCCTTGGCAGTTCCGCCACCTGTGGGTCTGGCAACACTTATGACGACGCCTGCCTCGACGCCTTTGGCCAGGCCTCCCTTGACGCAGGTACCTACACTCTGGCGCTGACCCAGTCCGGCAACAATGCCAACTGCCCGGATGGTTTCCCCGGCGATCTGGGCTGCGGATTCAGCCAGCAGGGTAACGGCGATTACACACCCATAACAACTGACAACGCGGGGTGTCCGGCATTCTGCGGCACTTTCGGTACTCAGGAGGACGGAAGCTGGGCCGTCGATATCCTCAACGTGGATTCGGCGAGCCTTGCCAGCTCAACGCCAGAGCCCGCGACAATTTTGCTGGCCGGTTGCGGTATCGCTCTCATCGGGCTGACCAAACGCACCCGCGCAGGGACAAGGTTTATAACAGGAAATCTCTTTACAGGAAAGATCTCCGGAGGCCGCTCGTGAAAACTCAAATTCGTCATTTATTATGCGGGCTGGTGCTGCTGCCTTGTACCGCGTTCGCGCAAACGGTTCCGCTGACGCAGGACACCTACGTCGCTACGAGTCCGGCTTCCGGAAACAACTACGGAACTGCCGCGACCATTAATGTCGGAGGGCCGAACGCCGATCAGGCCCTGGTGCAGTTCGACCTGACCACGCTCCCGGCCGGTACCACCGCTGCCAATATCGCCCATGCCACTCTAACGCTTTTTGTGAACAAGCTCGGCGCAGGTGGCACGGTGAATATTTCGGTCGCCAATGGTTCGTGGACGGAATTGGGAGTGAATGGCACCGACGCTCCGATCCCAGGCGCGGCAGTAGCCAGTGGAGTACCTGTCACGACAGCGAACGACTACCTCTACGTGGACGCCACGTCGGCTGTTCAAAACTGGTTGGCGTCGACCGCCAATAATGGCTTCATCATTACTCCGCTGGGCAGCGTGAACGTGGCGCTCGACAGCAAAGAAAGCACGACTACCAGCCATCCAGCAATGCTGATCATAACGCTGGCCGGTTCAGGAGCAACTGGAGCCACCGGCGCGACAGGCCCTACCGGCGCGGCCGGGGCTGACGGCGCACCAGGCGCGACCGGACCAGCTGGGGCTAACGGCGCAACCGGTCCAACGGGAGCCAACGGCACTGCGGGCGCGGTCGGACCAAGCGGAGCTAACGGCGCACCGGGCCCGACCGGACCAGCGGGCGCAAATGGAATTAACGGCACGAACGGCGCCACCGGACCCACCGGCCCCTCTGGCACGGCGGCGATTTTCGGAACCAACTCACTTGGCGTAACGCAACTGTCGGGCAGCGGGGCGACCTGCACAATTGGCCAGATCACTCTGAGCACGGCTCCTTACTACCCGACGAATTATTTGCCGGCAGACGGCAGGATCCTTGCTATTGAATCGAATACAGCGCTTTTCTCGATCCTCGGCGTAAACTACGGCGGAAACGGCACCTCCAATTTCGCCCTGCCCAATCTGACGGCGGCCGCTCCAAACAACACGCAATATTTGATCTGCGTCAGCGGGGTCTTCCCGTAGACGGAGGATGCTTCTGGGGTGTTGCGGCGCAATTACCTGGCCATCGACTGCTCCTCCAGGTTATGGGAGCAGTTCCGCGCCAACCTGAAAGCTTACGCCCTGCGGCGACGCAAAAGAGCAATTCCCGCCAGGCCTAACGGAGCGAACAATACGAAGGTGCCGGGTTCGGGAGCGGAACCGGCAGAATATGTCCAGGCACCGGGTGACGAATTGTACGACAGGCCTGCCACAATCCCTTCGCCAAATCCGGCGGATACATCATTCAGTGAGTAGTCCCCGTCGTAGCCGAATGTAACGGGCAACGGGCCGAAGGTACCAAGATAGGAAGGGCCGCTATCGTACACCTCGGCATACCAGCCTGTAATGTTCCCCGAACCATCGAGGGTGAATTGGAATAGCCCCGTGGAGTCGGTCTGGTTCAGCGTGTTCGTTCCGTCGGTGATTGTGTACGACTGGACGAGCGCGGTAGCGTCGTTGAACCCAACAGACAAATCGGCCGAAAGGTTCACCGTCGCCGAAATAGAGCCGCTGATGGGTGTGGTTGGCGATCCATTGTAATCGGCGCTAGTGAAGGGATTACCTGTGTATGTCAGACTGCTCGCACGGAGGGCCGAAGGGGAAGAAAAGAAAAGGCCGCTGCCTACGACGAGTGCAACTACTAACGATGAACGCATAGTGATATCTCCAATGTAAAGTCTTTGGTAATCCGGCTCTGCGGCCGTTCCAAGCTTGAGGTAGTGTACCACCCGCCGCAACCGTACCCAAAATTTCGCCCAAAAAACCTTGACGTTACTAAATAGTCACGTTATTATATAGTCACGTTAGGAGACAAACGAACATTATGAAGCTTGAAGAAATGACACTTGACGTCGAACAGCGGGTTGAAGTGAAAGCCGATATTGGCGACGTGTTCAGGGGCGTTCTGCGCCAGTTTGGAGAAGGCAGCACCAACCCGAACGGCGAATCGATGCAGATGATTCTCGAGCAGTGGCCGGGTGGACGCTGGTTTCGCGACCGCGGCAACGGAATCGGGCACCTTTGGGGACATGTGCAAGTGATCAAGCCTCCGGTTTTGCTGGAATTGAGCGGTCCTTTGTTTATGTCTTATCCTGCACTGAACCATATCGAGATACGGCTGGACCAGGTCGCCGGGGGAACCAATGTCACGCTGCGGCACCGTGCGATCGGAACTATCACTGCGTCGCATCGGGAGGGCGTGAGCAAGGGCTGGCGGCACTATCTCGACTGCATCAATGAGTCTGTCACCAGCGGTGGGGCAGGTCAGAAAGCCTGATGACGGACGACCTCGACCCGGTCTGGAAGGCGTTATCGGACCCGACGCGGCGGGCGATCCTGGATCTGGTACGTCAGGGTCCGCGGCGGACCACCGAGATTGTCGACGCGTTTCCTCATTTGAGCCGGTTTGGCGTGATGAAGCATATCGACGTATTGCGTGAAGCGGGCCTGATCAATACGCGCGAGGAAGGGCGGCAGCGCGTGAATTCGCTGAACGCTGTGCCGATTCGGCGGATTTATGAGCGGTGGGTGAGCCGGTATGAAGACCTGTGGGCAGACCGGCTGCTCCGGCTGCAGGAAGATGTGGAAGCGAATCTGGCACCGAAGGGCGCTCCGCAAGATCCACAAAACAACAAATAAGTTTGGCGGATTCGTCCGCGATTACAAGGTTGAGAGGAGAAGTGTGTACAAATGAAAGAAGCACTAAAGACCGATCAGGATTTGACCGTTAGCTTTACGGTTGATCAAACTCCGGAAGAAGTCTTCGCGGCCATCAATAATGTTCGTGGATGGTGGTCGGGGGAAATCGACGGGGATACCGACAAAGCGGGTGCTGAGTTTACCTACCGGTACAAGGACATCCACTATTCGAAACACCGGATCACCGAATTTGTTCCCGGGAAGAGGGTTGTTTGGCTTGTGCTGGACGGCTATCTGAATTTCACAGAGAACAAGACCGAGTGGACGGGCACCGAGATTACCTTTGACATCTCCCGACTGGGGGATAAAACCGAAGTCCGGTTCACTCACGTGGGTTTGATTCCGGAATCGGAGTGTTTCGGCGCTTGTTCGAATGCCTGGGGATCTTATATTAACGGTAGCCTGAAGAGCCTGATCGCTACGGGTCAAGGGCGGCCGAATCAGAGAGAAAAGGCCGCCTGATTTTCAGGAGGAAGCAGGGTAAAGGCCGGCTTTGGGCCGGATTGCCCGCCTTCCAGAATTGGCCAGTGGTATTTGTGGCTACTCGATCAGTTTCTTCTTGCGGATGTAATCGATCAGCGAATCCCGCAGAAGGCCTGCCTCGCCGGGAAACTGTAGCCCGTTAGTCCTCAGATTCTCCGGGGTTTCCTGATTCGCCGCGGTGAAATCCGAGACCGCGAGCTTGTAATCCCGGTCAGGATCGATCTGCTTTCCGGTGGTCACCACCGCAGGTAAATCTCGACCTTTGAATGTGCCGTAAACAACCATGTCGTCGAAGGGCATGATGTTCCAGGCGTGACGCACGAGCAACTGGCCTTTCGGCAGAATGTCGCGCAGCCCGCCAGTGTTGATGTACGCGAAATCGGCGCCGGTGGTGGCCTTCATGGCCTCTTCCATCAGAAGTTTCAGCTCCGGCTTCCCGAGTTGCCGGTTGGAGACGGCGAGCGGTACGTCGACGACCGTGGAGACTTTGTCTTCCCACACTTTCACGAGCGCGGCAACATCCGACGCAGGCGTGATTTTGTCGCTATCGACCAGGATCTTCTTCCAGGTCCAGGAGACGGGTGCTTTCTTCTCGGTATCGACTTTCAATTCCAGGCGGCCCAGTTCTTCGCCGTAGCTTTTCACGCGGACCAGCACGTGATCCTGATTCGACATGGCCTGATCCAATCCGGAGTGGGTGTGGCCGGAAACGATGACCGGAATACCTGGTTCGGCGAGAAACGCTCGCTCTTCGCTGGGGCTGATATGACCCACTACCACGATCAGGTCGCACTGGCTGCGCAGTTCATTGGCGTATTTGCGAACGGTTTCGACGGACGGAGTGGTGTGATAATCGCCGAGGTTGGCTGGGAAGGTCAGGCTGTGAAGATCGTTAGTCATGGCACCAATGACACCGACGCGGAGACCATTGACCTTCAGAATGGTCCATGCTTTCGGGGTCAGGAGCTGGCCTTTGCTGTCGACAATGTTGGAGGAAACGATGGGGTATTTCGCCATTTCGACGAAGTTGCGGGCCTGCGCCCAGCCATAGTCGAAATCGTGGTTGCCGAGGGTGGCAGCGTCGAAGCCGAAGAGGTTGGCGATTTCGAAGACAGGCACGCCTTTGTAGATGGTGGAAACGGGAGAGCCCTGGGCGAGGTCACCATCGTTCAGGAGGATGCAATCGGTGCAGCCTTCGCGTTCGTGGCGGATGGCTGCAACCACATAGGCGAAGCCGCCGTGGTGGTTATCGAGCGGTGTCAGACGGGAGTGGAGGTCATTGGTGTGGAGGATGGTAAGAGTGCGTACCTCGGCGCTGAGCTGTAGCGCGGCAATGAATGCGAAGAAAAGTGCGGCAATGCGGCTGACAGGTAAACGGAAAGGGTTGCTGCGCATGGTTGATTTTATCGCAGGCAGATTACGCCATCACCGAAGGTAGGCGTCGTCGCCGCGGATCCAGTCTTCACGGCGCGGAGAGAAGAGGTCGGTAGCCATGGAATCTTCGAGCGCTTCCACCATGTGCGGAACGTTGGGCGGGATTTGTAGAACGTCGCCTTCACGGACGACAATTTCACGCCCTGCCTCGTTCCCGCCGAAGACAAAACGCAGTGCGCCGGACTTCATCATGGTCACCTGCTCGTTTTCGTGCTGGTGCATACCGACAATTGCACCCTTGCGAAGCAGTAGCCGCGCGATGGTCATGCGTTCGGTGTGGATGGGCTGGCGTACTGCTTTTGGATTCAGTTCTTCGCGTGGAATTGTTGCCCAGTTGTATTGGTCCATTTGAGGTCAGTATCCTATATGTTGCCCATGAAAGGTATCGTACTTGCAGGCGGAACCGGCAGCAGGCTGTTTCCCCTGACCAAAATCACCAATAAACACCTGCTGCCTATTTACGACAAGCCGATGATCTATTACCCGATCCAGACGCTTGTGGACGCGGGGATCACAGACATTATGGTGGTGACCGGCGGCAAGAACTCCGGCGATTTTCTGCGCCTGCTGGCCAACGGCAAGCACTTCGGCCTGAAGCATATCGCCTATGCGTATCAGGAGGGCGAAGGCGGCATCGCGGAGGCGCTGGGACTTTGCGAGCATTTTGCCGCGGGCCAGCCGATTTGCGTGGTGCTGGGCGACAACATCATTGAGAAAGATATTCGGGGCGCGGCCGATGATTTTCGTGCTCAGAAGCGCGGAGCGAGGATTCTGCTGAAGGAAGTGGAAGACGCCGAGCGATTTGGCGTGGCCGAGTTCCAGGGCGACCGCATCGTCGGGATTGAAGAGAAGCCGAAGCATCCAAAGTCCAACTACGCAGTGACCGGGATCTACATGTATGACGGCACGGTGTTTGACAAGATCAAGACGTGCAAGCCGTCGCACCGGAATGAGCTGGAAATCACGGATGTGAACAATGCGTACGTGGCGGAAGGAACCATGACTTATTCGTTTCTGGACGGATGGTGGACTGATGCGGGCACGTTCGATTCACTGCTGCGCGCGGCCAACATGGTGCGTCAGACGAAAGGACCGACGGAATGAATCCAGTGAAGGAGATTGTCATTGAAAGGCCGAAGTGCGACAAGGGAATCGGGGACATAATTCTCTCGCCGGATTCGGCCAAGCTGATTGCAGGCGTAATTTGCGCGCCGTTTGCGATCTGGCCGGACGACCGCGGGTACTTTATGGAAGTGCAGCGGATTGGGGTAGGACTGGCGGGGCACTTTCCGAAGGAAACGACGCAAATATCGGCGGCGGTGAACTATCCGGGCATCATTAAAGCCTTCCACTACCATCGGCATCAGACAGATTGCTGGACGCCTGCGAACGGCATGTTTCAGGTAGTGCTGGCCGATCTTCGGCCGGAATCGGTGACGTTCGGACGTCGGAATACACTTTACGTTGGACAGCTCAGGCCGTGGCAGATTTTGATCCCACCGGGCGTGGCGCATGGCTATAAGGTCGTGGGAACGGGTCCGGCAACACTGATTTACGCAACTGACCGCTTTTATAATCCGGCGGATGAGGGCCGGATTCCACATAACGATCCTCACCTGAATTATGACTGGGAGTTGCAGCATAAATAAGGGCGGGTACCCGGACTGCCAACTCGTGTGATCGCCGCGCTGGATGCCACACCGCTGACGCTGACTTCGGGAGGGCTCGCACGCTACGTCACCGAGCTTTCGCTGGCGCTGGCGCGTGAGTTTCCAGAGGACAGATATGCGCTGCTTTCCGATCGGGAGTTCTCGCTCCCGGCTGCCGCGCCGCCGAACCTGTTCCGCGGGGAATCCGGACACGACAAGCGATGGTGGCTGCGCGGCGTTCGGAAAGCGATTGCCGGCGTGAAAGCGCAATTATTCCACGGCACGAATTTCGAAGTTCCTTATCTGGGCAGAACGCCATCCATTCTGACGATTCACGACCTGTCACCCTGGCGGGACCCGGCTTGGCACGCGGACGCGGATCGTGTGCGGCAGAGAACACCATGGCTGATTCGTCTTCGCAGAGCTCGGATGATTCTAACCGTGAGCGAGGCTGTGCGAGGGGAGATCGTGAACCACTTCGGAGCCTCGCCGGATCACGTGCGCGCGGTGCCACTGGCTGCAGCGGATTTCTTCCGCCCCTGCCCGGTGCGCGCGGCGGAGAAGCCTTATTTTCTATATGTCGGTACGCTGGAGCCGAGGAAGAATATTGCCGCACTGGTGGATGCCTGGCGGGAGACGCGGACCGAGACGGGGGCCGAACTGCGGATCGCAGGAAGGACGCGCGCCGATTTCGTGCACGTTCCATCTGAGGAAAGCGTCACTTATTTGGGTGAAGTTGCCGACAGTCAATTACCGGAGCTCATCTCCGGCGCGCTCGCGTTCGTTTATCCGACGCGTTATGAAGGTTTCGGGCTACCCGTACTGGAGGCGATGCAATGCGGTTGCCCGGTAATTACATCTCAGGACCCTGCGGTAGTGGAGGTCGCCGGCGGCGCCGCTCTTCATGCCGGCTCTGCCAGGGAAATCGCCGATGCCATGCGAACGGTGGCCTCGAATACCGAATTGCGCCGCGATCTGCGCGAACGCGGACTGGCGCGCTCCGCGCTGTTTTCGTGGGAGCGTACAGCGCGAGCAACCCGCGCGCTTTACGAAGAAGTATTGGCCGGGTGCGGGTCATGATTCCGGCGTTGGCTCCACTGCCATCAGTGCTCATGCTATCGCCAGAATCGCCGTATCCGTTGCAGGGTGGTGGGGCGTTTCGGATTGCATCTTTGCTCCACTACTTCGCTCAGTTCGCCGCGGTGGATCTGGTGCATTTTTCAGATAGCGGCAGGGAGGCAGTATTGCCGCCGGGCCTGGTGCGGTCCCAAACGGTAATTCCGTTGCCAGCACACCGGGCCGACGTCTTATCACGTTACTTGCGAAATGCCGGCCGTGCGATCCGTGGTGTTCCACCGCTGATCGATCGCTTGGCGGGACATGAAACGGAACTGACACAGGCACTTGCAGGGAAACATTACGATCTGGGGATTGTGGAACATTTCTGGTGCGCACCCTACAGGGAGCAGGTTGCCTCGGTCTGCGACAGGACGGTGCTGGATTTGCACAACGTCGAATCGGTTCTTCACCGCCGGTGTGCCAGTGTCAGCCAGGGCCTGGTAGCTGCCGGACAACGGCGATTCGCCGTTTGCTCTGAACGATTGGAGCATAAAATGCTTCGTGAATACACCATGGTCCTGGCAACATCGGAAACGGACGTCGCCACAGCGCAGGCACTTGCCCCTGAGGCTCATGTCTCCATGTATCCAAATGCCATTCCGGACGTGGCAATCCCTCTGGCTGAGGAGCAGCCGATAGTGGTGTTTTCAGGCAATTTCGAATATCACCCCAACGTGGATGCTGTGGATTTCCTGGTAAAGTCCGTTTGGCCGGAAATAAGGCGCCGATGTCCGGAATTGCGGCTGCGGCTGGTGGGGCGCGGAGATAAGTTTATTCGGCACCTTCTGCCCTCGGGTTTAGAGATCGAGACCACTGGTGCGGTGGACGACGCACTGACTGAAATCGCGGCCGCCCGTATCGTAGTCGCACCGCTGCGTGCCGGTAGCGGAACGCGCATCAAGATTCTGGAAGCATGGGCAGCGGCAAGGCCTGTCATTGCAACTTCCCTCGCCGCCGAGGGTTTACGGTATAAGGAGAGTTGCGATCTGCTGATTGCCAATGATGGCCCTTCCATGGCGGGCGCGATTGCCGGTTTAAATTCCGATTCATCCAGACGTGCGGTGCTTGCCGCAAACGGCCGGAAGCTGTTTGAAGAATGTTATACCTGGCAGGCCGCGTGGCGCGCGCTGGATGCGAACCCGGTTTTCGCCGATGCCCTGACGGGTAACCGCTATACTGAGGGTTCCGATGCGAATCGCCGTTGATGCACATGCAATCGGCCGTCATCTGACCGGCAACGAAGTTTACGTGCGCAGCCTTTTGCGCGAATTTTCCACGCTCGCTCCGGACTCCGATTTTATTGCCTACGTTTCGGAACCGGGAGCGGAGAAGCTCTTGCCACGGCGCTTCCGATCAGGGCGAGTTTCGGCCAATCCTTACCTGCGACTGGGGTGGGATCTGACGCGAAAACTGGCTGCGGACAAGCCGGACCTGGTGCATGTTCAATACACGGCGCCGGTCATTAACCGGACGCCCGTGGTGGTTACGGTCCACGACGTCAGTTTCATAGAACATCCGGAGTACTTCACGGCCTGGCGGCGCGCACAGCTGAAGCTGAACGTGGCAAGAACCGTGAAGCTGGCTTCGCAGATCATCACGGTCAGTGAATTTTCGCGCGACGCCATTCTTCGCGCTTACGCGGTGTCGCCGGAGAAAGTGAAGGTAGTTCCAAACGCTGCCAGTTCGGAGTTCCGGGTCGTGTCGCGTGGGCGTGCGGTACAGGCGGTGCGGGACCGGTTCGGCTTTGACGCGCCCTTCCTCTTTTCAGTTGGCGACCTGCAGCCGCGCAAAAACCACATCGGCCTGATCACAGCCTTCGCCAGTCTGACGGCAAATCACCCGGAACTGAAACATCACCTGGTGATTACAGGTCAAAACACGTGGTTTACACCCAAAGTGATGGCGGCTGCGCACGCTTCCGGACTGGCGTCGCGAATTCACTTCACGGGGTTCGTGAGCGATTCGGATCTGGTGCAGCTTTATAACGCGTCCGATTGTTTCGTGTTTCCATCGTTTTACGAAGGCTTTGGCTTGCCCATACTGGAAGCTATGGCGTGCGGCAGAGCGGTCGCCTGTTCGAGTACCTCGGCAATGCCGGAGGTTGCGGATGGAGCAGGACTGCTGTTCGATCCTCGCAATCCGGCCAGCATCTCCAGGGCCATGGCGGATATTCTGCTGGATAAAGACTTGCGCCAAAGACTGGAGAGCCGCGGCCTGCAGCGCGCCGGCCACTTCAACTGGCGAAAGAGCGCACAGGCAACGCTGGACGTTTACCGGGAGGTCGCAACCGGAGAAGTCGCAGCGCGCGTTGATATATCGGCGACGGTGAACGTAAACAAGAAATGAAAACGGCCACCTTCCGGCTTGCTGCGCTGATTGTCGCGGCCGCTGCAATTGAGAGCTTTGTTCCGTCGGGGGTCGCGCAGACAGGCGCCGGACAGACTAGACCTGCAAGTCCAAAAACTGTGGATGCCAAGCCAGTCCTCACTGGTTTTCCTTTCACCAACGAGAGCCTCTCCTACACGGTGAATTGGCCCAGCGGGCTGAGTTTGGGCGAAGGGCACATGTCGGCAACGAGCGATGCATCCGGATGGCGCTTTGAGCTGGCGCTGGACGCCGGAATCCCCGGCTTCGCGGTGAAAGACCTGTTTCGGGGTACTTCCGGGATGGATCTCTGCTCCGGTTCATTCAGCAAAGATTCAGTCCACGGCTCGCGCAAAACGAACGAAACGGTGACTATCGACCGCGCCACCGCGACCGCGGTTCGGCATTCCAACTACGGTGGCAACGATGGGGGGACCACCAGGATCACGGTCCCGGATTGCGTGCATGACGCGCTCACATACCTTTATTACGCGCGCCGCGAACTGGGTCAGGGCCGCGTGCCACCAGCGCAGCAGATCGTATTCGGCGGCACTTACACCATCAACCTGACGTACGCGGGAGCTGAGACCATTACCGTGAGCGATAAGCATTTTCTGACGGATAAGATGGTCTGCCACGTTAAAGGCCCGGCGTCGGACATCCAGTTCGATGCCTACTTTGACCGCGATCCGGCGCGGACGCCCGTGGCCATTCGTGTCCCGCTCTCCATGGGAAAATTCTCTTTGGAGCTGGTCCGCTGAACCGTTTTCGTATCGCCCTTTTTACTCCCATGCCGCCGTCGAAAAGCGGCATTGCCGATTATTCGGAGGCCCTGCTTTCAGAGCTTTCAAAGCGCGCAGAAGTAGTTGTGTTCCGATCGCCCGATCAACTTTTCGACCCGGCCGGGTTCGACGCTGTTCTCTATCAGATCGGCAACAATCCACACCACGATTTCGTTTACGAGACAGCCCTGCGTCACCCGGGTTTCATCGTGATGCATGAGGCGAATCTGCACCATCTGATCGCCCACCTGACGATCGTGCGCGACGATTGGGACGCCTATATGGCCGAGTGCGAATACGATGGCGGACCAGCGGCACTCCAGTTCGCCCATCGTGTGCGAAGGCTGGAAATCGGACCCGACTACGAGGGCGTACCGATGACGCGACGTTTGCTGGCAGCGTCGAAGGGCGTGGTCGTACACAGCCATTATGTCGAGCGCCTTTCGCGGGAACAAGGTTTTACCGGACCGGTAGCCGTCATTCCGCATGGCGCCTGGCTTCCGGAACTTACGGCGGAGACGAATTACCACGCCACGCGGTCTCAACTTGGGCTCGACGACTCAACTCCGTTGATCGGAGCCTTTGGCCACATCAAGCCCTACAAACGGATTGCCGAATCGCTGCGGGCATTTCGCCGTCTGGTGAAACTGGAACCGCGCGCCCGGATGATTTTGGTAGGCGAGCCGCATCCCGAATTCCCGGTGGACCAGTTGATCCGGACACTGGGGCTGCGCGAACACGTGAGACTAATCGGTTTCGCCGGAATCGACAAATTCGTTGCCTACATGGGCGCGTGTGACATCGTTTTAAATCTTCGTTATCCAACCGTGGGCGAAACTTCGGGATCGCTGGCCCGCGCGCTCGGACTGGGTAAAGCGGTCGTCGTGAGCGATGTCGGTTCGTTTTCTGAACTGCCGGACGATATCTGCATGAAGGTGCCGCCCGGACCGGGGGAAGAAGATCTGATCTTCGAATACCTGAACGTCCTGGTTTCACGGCCGGACCTGGCCAGGGCGATGGGAAAGCGCGGTCGGGAGTGGGTAGCGCGGGAATGCGACTGGGGCATAGTGGCGCAGCAGTACGTAAGCTTCCTGCAAGACCCCGAGAGCTTCATTCAGCACGCGGCGCGGGAGGCGGACCTGGTCAATGGCGCGGTTGTCACTGCCGCACCCGAAGCTGAACCGGCTCCACCAGGCACGGCAACGACCCCTTCGTCATCACCCTCTTCGGGACCCGACGAGGTTCCTGAGACCACCATCGCGCTCGAAGCCATAACGACGTGGGTAGTACCCGAGGGACGATCGTATGCGGCAGCGCATAAGAGCCGCTTCGTCCATACGCTGGAAATTACACCGCGCGGCGACGAATCGCAAAGCGTGCTCGAAATGGGCGCTTACATGCAAATTACGGCGGCGCTGAAGTTCCAACTGGGCTACGGCACAGTTCGCGGGTGCTATTACGGCCCGGCAGGGCGCATCGACCATAAACACATCACCTCAGAATCTGGTGAGGTCTTCGAATGTGATATCGACCATTTCGATGCCGAGAAGGATCTGTACCCGTACGCCGACGCGTCATTTGATACCGTGCTGTGTTGTGAACTGATCGAGCACCTTTTTCAGGATCCGATGCACATGATGACCGAAATCAACCGCATCCTGAAGCCTGGCGGACATCTGGTAATGACGACCCCAAACATTGGTTCGCTGCGGTCCGTCTCTGCCATCCTGCTGGGATATCATCCGGCGTTTTTCCCTGCATACATCAGGCCTCGCGTGGAAGGCGAGGAAGCCGAGGCCCGGCACAACCGCGAGTATGTCCCTATGGAGATTCAGCATCTGCTCACGGATTCCGGCTTTGACATGGTGCGCCTCGAAACCGGCGAGTTTCTCGATGAGCCGCATCCGGAGCTCGCGTGGATCACTCATATGCTGAAGCGGTACAACCTGAGCCACGATCTGCGCGGCGATGGCATTTACGCAGTGGCCCGCAAATCGGGACCTGTGAAGAACCGCTGGCCCGAGTGGTTGTATTCTTAAGCCAAACACCATGACGACCGAGTTCCGTAACACTTCGGTTGGCCTGTCAGGACGAACGCTGCGCGTCACCAGCACGATTCTCAATCGTTCCGGATCAGCATGGATAGCGTCGGCAGGCTGGAACACAGGCTACCATCTATTCGATACTCCGACAGGAACGCTGGTCATCGATGGCGTGCGCGCCGCGCTTGATCTGCCTGCCGATGCCGAAGGCCATCTGGAGACGCGGGTCGAGCTTCCCCCTGAGCCAGGCGAATACTCCATTTACGTCTCTCCACTACAGGAACACGTCGCATGGGCCTATGAAAAAGGCTCGAAGTTCATCCTCATTGACGTTTCCGTGGCCGACAACGGAGAGCCCACACTTCGACGCTGGCGGATCGCCGATAAAAATGCGGTAGGCCGCAGACGCCTGATGCATAGCGCGAAGAACGCCGTGACTCTGCCGTTTCAGCTGATCTGGCGCAATCGCAGCCTGGTTCGCACGCTGACAAAGCGCGACATCATGAGTCGCTATGCGGGCTCAATCGGCGGCGCGCTGTGGACAATCCTGAATCCGCTGCTGCTAATGCTGACCTATTTCCTGGTTTTCGGTCTGGTGCTGAACCAGAAGGTCGCGGGCGACCCCAGTCCGACCGCGTGGGCCTTCTATTTTCTCGCCGGCATGCTGCCCTGGCTGGCCTTCAGCGACGCCCTCGCGCGAGCTCCCGGTATCCTGGTTGAGCACCGTAATTTCATCCGAAAATTGGTCTTTCCGGTGGAGATCCTGCCGGTCAATCTGGTGGTAACCGGTCTGGTGACGGAGTTCTTCGGAATTCTCATCTTCCTGACGGGAAGCTTCCTGATTCGCGGGCATGTTTCCCCAACGCTGTATTACCTGCCATTGTTGATGATTCCTCAGGTTCTGTTTACGGCGGGACTCTGCTGGTTTCTGGCGGCCCTCGGCGCGTTCGTTCGCGACCTGGGGCAGATCAACGGCTACCTGCTGACCATATGGTTCTTCGTGACGCCGATTTGCTACGCCGAGTCCCAACTCTTATCGCTTTCGCCACAATGGGGCCGATTGGCGGCGCTAAACCCGGCTTACGTGATGGTGCGGAATTACCGCCGGGTTCTCCTGGAATCCTCCGCCCCGGACTGGCATGCCTACAGCTGGGCGATGGCAATCTCGTTAGTCGTATTCCTCGCCGGGCATGCCTGGTTCCACAAGCTTCGCCGATCCTTCGCCGACCTAATCTAGCTTAGAGTGCCGAAATAGCCGGACCATGAACAATAACCAGCTTATTTCGCGATTGGCGTACCCGTTTTCGCGATCATTATCAACATGATCTCGATGACGATGCAGGTGAACTCCATCAATTCGCGACTGACCAGCATGGATACAAATATCAACGCGCGGTTCAGTAGCCTGGAGAACCGGTTTGCCAGCCTTGAAGGTCGTTTCGACACCCTCACTGGCAAGGTCATCGAGATCGTTAACCGCCTGACCCGGGTCGAAGCGATTTTGGAACGCCGCTAACTCGCACTGCCTTCTCGCAAGCCCTTAGTCCTCAACGTCCCCGCGCCACTCCAGTATCTCTATCATTGTTTACAATGCCAGGGCGACGTTCCGTGATACCCTAACCTCTTTTGGACATCGTCCGTAACACTTAAGTTCCAAAACACTTCTAAAACCATGAGCGACGTACAAACAAACCCCACTCCCGCCCCCGACGCGACTTCCGGAAGCGGCGGCAGCGCGTATTTGCCGTTACTTCTCATCCTGTTCGCGGCAAGCGGCTGCTCGGCGCTGATCTATGAAATCGTCTGGTATCAGGCGTTGCAACTGGCCATCGGCTCCACGTCGGTCTCGCTGGGCGTTTTGCTTTCCACGTTCATGGGCGGACTCTGTATTGGCAGCACAGTCTTCCCGCGCCTTAAGATCCTCAAGGGCCATCCGCTGCGCACTTACGCTTTCATCGAACTGGCTATCGCAGCCTTCGCGGTGCTGGTGCAGTACAGCATGCCGTACATCAACCAGGTTTACTTCGCCGGCGCGGAAAGTGGTCTGCCTGGCATGCTGCTGCGCGGCGTGGTTGCCGCCGTCTGCATGCTGCCGGCTACTATCCTGATGGGTGCTTCCCTGCCCGCCATCGTGCGCTGGCTGGAAGCTTCGCCTCGAGCCGTGAAATGGTGGGGCTGGCTCTATGGCGGTAACACTGCGGGCGCCGTCGTTGGCTGCCTGCTGGCCGGATTCTGGCTGCTGCGCGATTTCAACGTCGTGACGGGTACGCTTTTCGCGGCAGCGATCAATGTTGTAGTGGCACTGGTCAGTCTGGCACTTTCTTCGTCCACGCCGCACACGATTCCCGTCTCCGGGCCGGTTCCCGCCGAAGAAGCTCCCGCAGTGGCCCCTTTAACAGCCGCCGGTGCGTCGCAAAGTAAGTGGCCGGTCTATGTGACCATCGCCCTCTCCGGTGCAGTTGCCCTGGGGGCGGAAGTCGTCTGGACGCGTCTGCTCGGCTACTTGCTGCTTGCCACGGTCTATGTATTCGCTATCATTCTGGCAGTCTTTCTCACGGGTCTCGCCCTGGGTACGGTCGGTGGATCATGGCTCCTGCGCAAGGTGAACGCCCGCAATGCGCTGGGCTGGTGCCAGATTCTGCTTTGTGTCGGTTTCGCGTGGACCGCTTACACGATCGTTAACACTTTCCACCTTCCCTTCTGGAATGACAACGTCCTGACCACGCAGGATGGCTGGTACATGTATCTGCTCGACCTGAAGGTTGTTGCCATCGCCATCTTCCCCGCAACGCTGTTCTGGGGTGCGAGCTTCCCATTCGCCTGCGCGGCAGTCTCCGAACCGGGGCAGGATTCCGGCAAGACAGCCGGAGGTATCTATGCTGCCAATACGCTGGGTGGCATCTTCGGCGCGCTGATCGTAAGCCTGGTGCTTATTCCCTGGATTGGCACGCAGGATTCGGAACGCGTGCTTCTGCTGGTTTCCGCACTGAGCGGTCTGCTGTTACTAGCCCCGCTGGCCAGGAATGCAATCGGAATGGCGAAGCTTGGAGCCGCCGTAGTAGTGGCCGTTCTGCTGGCATGGACCATCGACCCGACACCCGGCGAACTCATCGCCTACGGGCGCTTTATGGGTCGTAACCAGGGCATGTCGGATATCCTTTATACCGCCGAAGGCCGCAATTCTTCGGTAGCCATTTCCCGTTGGCAAAACGGCGCCATCTATGTCAATGTAAACGGGCACGTGGAGGCCACCACTGAAATCTTCGATATGAAACTGCAGCGCATGGTGGGCCATCTGGCGGCGATCGTGCATCCGAATCCGAAATCGGTTCTCGGGATCGGGTTCGGCGCGGGCGTTTCGGCTGGCACATTCACGCGCTACCCTGAAATCGAACACATCACAGTTTGCGAAATCGAGCCTGTAATCCCTCCGGCATCGACGAAGTATTTCGCGCCGCAGAATTACGAAGTCAAGAACAACCCGAAGACTCGCATCGTTTACGATGACGCCCGCCATTACCTGATGACCACCAACGACCGGTACGACATTATCGCGTCGGACCCGCTGGACGTTTTCGTGAAAGGCACCGCCGCACTTTATTCGCTCGAGTACTACGAGTCCGTCAAGCGCCATCTGAATCCGGGCGGCATCTTCACTCTCTATGTGCCGCTGTACGAAACTGACGAGCTGACGTTCAAGAGCGAACTGGCCACTTTCTTTAAAGCCTTCCCCGAAGGCAGCGTCTGGGCGAATACCCGCGACAATCTTGGTTACGACATGGTCTTCATGGGCCAGGTCGGGCCGCTGCATATCGATCTGGATAAAGCGCAGGCGAAGTATGACCTGCCGGAACACGCCACCGTGCGGGAATCGCTGCACGATATCGGCATCGAATCCATCGCAGATCTCTTCTCCACCTTCGCCGGCACTTCAGCCGATCTTAACCGGTGGGTGGGCGAGTCCCCGCTCAACACCGACGCGGATCTCCGGCTCTCCTACCTCGCCGGCTGGGGAATCAATTCAGATCTGGCCGATTACCTTTATCGCCAGATGCTGAAATATCGCAGGCCCCCGACGTTCTTTACTGGAACTCCGGAGCATATTTCGGCGGTCGTCAACCATTTGACCAACTAGCTCTTTGAACGTGCGAGAGCGACTTCCGTCTCCGGAAGAGCTACCAGCGGAATTCAAGCGAACTTTCGGACGTTTTATGGCCTATTCTGCTGGTTGATATTACCCGGCCGTAGTTCGCCCGGCGACTCCAACACGCGTTTCAGCCCGCCGCACAGACCTCGGGACGCTGGAACTTATCGCGGTAGTACCGGCACCGAAACAAGGGTAAAGCACTGCAGGCTCCGGGTCGATAAGACCATTTGTCCTGTTCTCAAGGGCATAGTGCGACCATGCCCCTCACCCTGCTACGACGCAGTTCGATTCGCGCCAAGCTCTTCCTGTTGGTTGTCGTCAATGCCAGCATCGCAATGTTGCTGGTGGGGCTCATTTTATTCGGCTACGAACGGTTCGAAACCCGTAGTGCCGCCACGCGACAACTCGCGATTCTGGCGCGAATTGTCGCGGACAGCAGCGCAGCAGCCGTGACGTTCCTCGATGATCGCGCTGCGGCCGACACACTCAACGCTCTTCGCAACAACGAGGATATACAACAGGCGGCCATCTACACCCCCACCGGACAGGTTTTCGCCTCGTACTTCCGGGATACTTTGGCATCAGGCAATCTGCCAGTCACTCCGCCAGAAAGAGGCGCGCACTTCGAAAACGGCTCTCTGCTGATGTCACAGCCCATCGATTTCGAAGGTCGTTCGATCGGCACTGTGCTCCTTAGGGAGAGCATGACGGAGGTCGACTGGCGACTCCGGCGCTATATGGGAATTGTGGCCGCCGTGCTGTTGTTGTCACTTGCGCTGAAACTGTTGCTCAGTTGGCGAATGCAACGTGGAATCACGCAACCGCTTGCGGATCTGTCTGCGGTCGCCAGAAGCGTATCGGTCGGGAAGGATTACTCGACCCGGGCCACCAAATCCTCTGAGGACGAGATTGGCTTTCTGGTTGATTCGTTCAACGAAATGTTGAACCAGATTGAGAACCGCGAGCACGCACTGATTGAGAGCGACAAGCGCTATGCACTGGCGGCTCGCGGATCAAATGATGCTCTCTGGGACTGGCAGCTGGCAAAGAATGAGATCTATTTCTCTCCGCGCTGGAGCCAGATGCTGGGTTATCCGGAAACAGAGACATGTTCGGACCCGGAAGCCTGGTTTAATCGAATTCATCCCTCCGACCGGGACCGTGTGCGAGCTGAGATCACGGGGAACAATAAAACCGGGGAGTTCGCTATCGAGTATCGTATTCGCCAGAAGGGCGGCACATTCGTGTGGGTGTTAACGCGCGGAATTGTGGTCCGCGACGGCGCCGGAGCGGCGATCCGGATGGCGGGATCACAGACCGATATTACCCACGGTAAGGTAGCCGATCCGTTGACAGGGCTTCCAAACCGTCTCTACTTTCTCGACCGCCTCGAAGGCACCATGGAGGCGGTACGGAGCAAGAGTTCAGAGTTCGCCGTCCTGTTCCTCGACCTGGATCGCTTCAAACTGGTGAACGACAGCATGGGGCACGGTGCAGGTGATGCGCTTCTGGAAGGAGTATCGTCGCGCCTGCGTGAGAGTTTGCGCAGCGCCGTCGCATCCCGGGATGTGGGAGAAGGTTCTTTCGTCGCAAGGCTGGGTGGCGACGAGTTCGGAATCCTCCTCTGCGGGATCCATGGGCCGTCGGGTGCCCCAAACGTTGCGCAGCGCATTCTGCGGGATATGAACCGCCCTTTTTTGATTAACGGTCGTCAGATTTTCGTGGGCATCAGCATTGGAGTCGCCCTGAATTCCACCGGCACAACTCCAGAGGAACTGCTGAGCAACGCGGACACCGCGATGTATCGTGCCAAGACTTCAGGAAAAGCGAGATACGCGGTCTTCACGGTTGGCATGCGCGAACAAGCCGTCGCACGTCTCGAGATCGAGACCGAGTTGCGAAAAGCCATCGATAATGGCCAGTTGGTGCTTCACTATCAGCCCCAGGTATCTCTTACTACCCAGGCGTTAACGGGTTTCGAGTCTTTAGTGCGATGGAAGCATCCGGAACGCGGAATGATCCCGCCCTGTGAGTTTATTCCGGTAGCGGAAGAGACCGATCTGATTATCCCTCTTGGTGCCTGGGTACTTAGGGAGGCATGCAGACAAATGGCTTCGTGGCAGAAGAGGTATTCGCTTGATCCGCCGCTCACGATCGCAGTCAATGTGTCATATAAGCAGTTGACGGATGCCGGCTTTCTTGAAACCGTGAAGAACGTTCTCGCCGAGACTGGACTCTCTCCTGCCACCGTGCGCCTCGAGATGACTGAAAGCTCGGTGATGACAAACCCCCAGGAGTCGATCGACACATTACGGCGTCTCAAAGAAATCGGGCTCGGGCTGGAGATCGACGACTTCGGCACCGGCTACTCCTCGTTGAGTTATCTCAGTTCCCTGCCGTTCGACACGTTGAAAATCGACCGTTCATTTGTCAGCGAACTGGGCGTTGATGGAGATCGCGTGGAAATAGTACGCAGCATCCTGGAACTTGCCCGGTCTCTTAGTCTGGACGTTATTGCGGAGGGAGTCGAATCGAAGACCCAGCTTCAGAGGTTGGTGGCACTCGGCTGTTCGCGCGCTCAGGGATACTACTTTTCCAAGCCGGTTGCTGCTGACTCCGTGCCTGCACTTGTTGAGGTTGAGAATCTTAAGCGTGCCTTCGCACGGTTGCAGACCCAGACGGGCTCCGCGCGCGAACAAATCCTGGAGTTGACCGCCGGGTTCGCGAACCAACCGGGGCCGGAATGTCCGCTCGGCGAATTACTCGCTGAGACCGGGCACACGATTCCGGCTGTTCCTGCGTAACACATATTTTTCAGAAAACAGCATTTCCGAAAATGACATGAAACGAAAGCTTGTAACAAAGAACCTCGCGCATCTGACAACCGAACAATGCTTCATCCTGATCGTCGCCGTCCTTGTTGCGAGTGCGGTGCCATCCATACGCGCGCAGGGAAACAGCGCCGCGGCTCTGTCGGGTGCCAGCCTCGAAGACCTGATGAAGATCGACGTGACATCGGTGTCGAAGAAGGAAGAGAGCCTGGCTAAGACTGCCGCAGCTGTGTTCGTTATCAGTCAGGAAGACATCCGCCGCTCCGGAGCAACGAATATCCCCGATCTTCTGCGCATGGTGCCGGGCGTCGAAGTGGCGCAGATCAATGCCAATCAATGGGCCATTACTATTCGTGGATTCAACACCACAGTGACTTCGGATAAGGTACTGGTCTTGGTCGATGGCCGCACCGCGTACGTGGACCTCACATCCGGAGTGAACTGGGACCAGATCGACGTCCCGCTGGAAGATATCGAACGAATCGAGGTGATTCGCGGACCTGGAGGCACTATCTGGGGCGCCAATGCAGTCAACGGAGTGATTAACATTATCACCAGGAGCGCGACGGATACCAAGAACCTCCTTATAGCGGGAGGGGCCGGTTCACACGCGGTCGCTCAGGGGCTGGCGCAGTACGGAGCGGACGCTGGCTCAGCCGGCGCGTTCCGTATTTTTGGAAAATATTTCGATACCGCCGGCTCTCCCCTGCCCGGCGGGGCTACGGCCGCTGACGCCTGGCATACACTTCACGGGGGCTTCCGCTCAGATTGGGGTCTTTCTTCGCGCGATACTTTGTCCCTACAGGGTGATTTCATCGCAGGTAATGGAGGAACACCAGCGGAAGTCGTGGTCGGTTATGTGCCGGTGCAGACTCCCACCAACAGACGGCTGACCAGTCGCACAGGAGACGTGCTGGCAAAGTGGGAGCACACTCTTACTGGTGGCTCTACAACCTCGTTTCAGGTCTACGACAGCGGCATGGACCGCAAACAGCAAGACTCCAGTGAATTCAATAACATCGTTGACGCACAGTTTGAGCATCATATCGCTGTTGGCTCGCGGCACGACATCGTTTGGGGTCTGGATTATCGTTTCTCCCGTGACAGCGTTCGCCCAACCACCAGTGATGGACCGCAGATCAATCTTGCGGCCAGGTCAGTGAGTCTCTTCTCGGTATTCGTGCAGGACGAAATTCAACTGACGAAATCCGTGTTCCTGACCCTGGGCACCAAACTGGAGCACAATGCGTACACCGGCTTCGAACTGGAGCCGACCGCCCAATTGGTTTGGGCGATGAACGCGCGGCAGAGCGTGTGGGCTTCCGCTTCCCAGGCCGTCCGTGAGCCAAACGCCGTGGAGAACTACGTAAACTACACAGTCGGTTACGTCCCGGTGCCCGGGATGGGGGATGCAGCTCTGGTACTGCAGGGTAACCCTGCTCTGAAGACGGAACAAATGACGGGCTACCAGACTGGTTACCGCACACAACTAAACTCGCGAATGTCGCTGGATGCCGCGACTTTCCTGAATTTCTATCGCAATCTGGTTAGCAACGAACAGGGGACACCGTACCTCTCGAACAGTCCGGTAGGGCCTGAACTCATAGTTCCACTTGCATACGAGAATCTTGGGCGCGCCAGCGATTATGGTTTCGAAGTTTTCGTCAACTGGCAGGTGACCAGCAAATGGAAGCTTAGCCCCGGTTACTCCGCTTTGCGCTTATCTGCGGCGCGCGATCAGGGCAGCACCGACACTTCCATCGTGGGAATCCCAGGCGACTCACCGAAGCAACAGTTCGAAATCCGCTCCACGACGAACCTGCTAAAGCATTTCGAGTGGGATAGCAGCATCAAGTACGTTGCGGCCCTCAATGGACAAAGCGTGCCGGCGAACGTTCGGGTCGATAGCCTGCTTGGCTGGAGTCTCGGGGAGTTTATGGAGTTCAGTGTGACTGGGCAGAACCTCGCAAGCCGGCCCCACTTCGAATTCCTGGACGATACCGGTCTCCTGGGACCGGCAGAAGTCGCGCGGCGCATTTTCGCGAAACTGACCTGGCGGAGCCGTTGATCCGGCGATGATCAGGGGATTCAAATTCGCAGGCGTTTCCTTTGTCCTGGCTGCCGGCCTGGCCTGCGCGCAGACGATGGATGAATATCAGGTGAAAGCCGGCTTCGTTTCCAGCTTCGCGAGCTTTGTCGAATGGCCGCCGGAGACGTTCAAGAGCCTCCGGGATCCCATCACAATTTGCGTACTCGGCGAAAATCCGTTCGGGGAAACACTCGAAGGACTGATGGTGGGGAAGGTAGTAGAAGGGCGTGCCTTTGTGGTTCACGAAGTTCCGGATTCGCGCCAGGCAAGCAACTGTCAGATTATCTTTGTGAGCTCTTCCGAGCACCTGCGCCTGCGCACGATTCTGGAGAGCCTTGGTGACCGGAGCATCTTATCGATCGGCGATACCGCGGACTTCATCGCCGAAGGCGGTATCATCCACCTCCGAACGGAGGGTGGCAGAGTTCACATCGAAATTAACGTCGAAGCGGCTAAGGGAAAGCACCTCAAAATCAGTTCGCGGCTCCTGCAACTGGCTAAAAATGTCGGGAAGTAGAACGTGCGGCGCTTATGGCGCAACTCAACAAAGGGCCACAGAGATTGATCTCTGTGGCCCTTTGTTTTTGCCGCTGACTTTCACTTCTTAGCGACGGAAACCACCGCGAAACCCGCCGTAGAAACCGGGGCCGACGAAAACTCCAACACTCGGTCCATACCCGTAGTAAGGGCTGTAATAGTACGGCGAGTAGTAAGGATACGGTCCATAAACCGGAGCGCCGACGGGAACCGGTCGACCCGGCATCTGCGATGCCATGCGCGCCGGAGGTCCGCCAGCTGAGCCATAATCGCTCTGGTCGGCATAATGGAAGGCTGCTGCGGCTTGGGTGGTTGAGATCACCACCGGAGCATTTAGCTGAAAGGTCAGCATGGATTCCGGATAAACTTCCGTCGGCCGTCCGCGCGTCAGCAGCACGCCAACCGTGCTGGCCACCATTCCCGCACCCGCGCCGATCGCCGCACCGACGCCGCCAGCTGCCGCCGCGCCAATCCCGGCACCAACCGCCGTTGTGGTGCCCACGGCCGCCACGTTGCGTCCCGTCGAAGTCGTAGTGCCGTTGCGGTCCATCACCTGCGACTGCACGGGCGCCTGTGTACCGTCCACCAGGGAGATACTCGTAATCTGAAGACCCAACCGCGAAGTACCATCCGTGTGCGACTTCTTGACCTCGCTCACTCGCCCCATAACCGTTGAACCTTTGCGCGCCACCACAACTCCGTTGACGATGAGAGGCGCTACTAGCGTGGCATAGAAAGTATCTCCCGTCTGGTTGCGGTCCGAGGAGAGCCATTGATTCACGCGAACCGTCACGTTAGCTCCGGAAGGTAACGTCAGAGTTGCCGGAATACCATCGTAGGCGCCCGCGATGCCGGCCGGAGGAGGTGGCGGGTCATTGTACGGTGTGCGTGCCACAGCCGCATCCGGTGCGGGGGCCACGCTGTTAGGAGCATTCTGGTCGGCAATTGCTACATCGAACGAGTCGGAACCCACGGCAATTGGCCGCGGAGTGTCCTGCGCAACCAGAGCGGCCGCACAGGCTACAGAGACGATCATGATTCGGAGAGTGTTGGTTGGTAGCATAGCGCCGTTGATGTTGCAGTCAGAATGCCAGGTTTTCCTGCCCGTAAGTCTTTGAATTTAATAAGCTGGGCAAGTCACGCACCTGGCGTAACGCCACCAGCCTGGCTCTTTTCCACCAAGCCGGGCGAATGCAGGCCATGTTTTGCCGGCAGCACCGAAGTTTCGGGGCGTGCCAAATTCGAGATCCGAACATTTTCCCGGAACGCTGATTTATGCACAAAGAATCCACCAGTGCATGTCCGCAAGTCGTTGGATTACCAGCCCTGAAAAAGTTGTTGAAAGGCCTTTGAAACATTCCGTTTTTGTTTGACGGGTACGTCTTCTTTGACTATGATCTAAACAGTTCCAGGGTTTACGGAACGATAGTCGAGCGGGACGAAGCGGGTTTCGAGCCGGGCAACCGGTGCAAGTGAACGATAGCCAATCGAAAGAGGAAGCGGTCGGGATCGGGGAACTATCGGGCGTCCGGTGAGATGAGCTTCCTGAGATCGGGCCGGTTGAACGCTTTGATCCGGAGGGTTTTCGCAAGAGGACCTGAAGGGGAGTGGAGACCGGGGGAGAGATCGGGAACGTTGGAGATCGGCGTGGATAACGGGTTCCGGGCGTGGACGTCGCCCCGGTTCGGCCTCGAAACCGAACGGAGCGGAAGAGCCGGGAATCGAACGGATTTGCGAAGATTTTCGATGGGGAAACGAAGGTGCAGGCCAGGAACTTTGACCTCGCAATGGTGGCGTAAGCGTCGTTGCGAGCGAGCGAAAGGCCGTATCGAGATTCCGGCTCCGGCAAGGTGCTGAAGTCCTTTAGGACGCGTCTTTGAGGCGCCTGTTGCTATGACCCGGCGTGGGCTGAAAAGCCGCGACGGAGAGCGGCGGGCGGTTTATTCGGAGCACTTGGCCGCGGAGCGAACGTCCGCATGCAGACGGGTCGCTGAATCGTACCGTGAACCCTGGACATCCTTTTTTGTGCCTGAGTACCTTCCTCCCCTGCACTTCCACCAGCGTTCCGAAGCTCACGCGAGAGGGCTTAAGTGTTGTTCGCACTCGGCGGAACCTGAAGAGTCTCATTGGTGTCACCACTCGGCTTTGCCGGTGGTGTTCTGGGCGCAACCCGCGCAACTGGTTTCTCTGCCACCGCGTCCGGATTTCGCCTTTTCCAGCGACCGAACGTAAAGACTTCCTTGCGCACGCGGAAGCTCGCGAAGTTGAGCCGGCAATACTCACAACGCCACCTGTGCGCCCCCAGGTTGAGCAGGAATTTCGTCCATGTGTCCGGTTGGTAAGTCTTGCTGTTCCATGGGCTCAAATCCATGCGATCGCATTTTGGGCAGCGCGCGTAAAAAAGATCCTCGGGGAACAAAGTTCGGGAGATGAACCGGGTCTTGCAGTCTCTGCAGCGAAGCGGGGCAATAAAACGAAATGAATTGATTCGCTCTGCGGAGTTTTGATACTTTGCGGGCCGCAAATTCCGGCTTCCGCACTTTGGACACGAGGCGGGCATGGCTAGTTCACAACTCTGGCCGTCACTCCGTCCAGTGCGCCTCGCCGCCGCTCAATGTCCCGGCACATGAATTCGCGGAACGCGGCCGTCACGCTCTCCCGGACTTCCGTCCGGTTACCAAGCGTCTTACCCGCAATTTCCCTCACCGGCAGCAGATCGCGCGTCGTAGACGTGATACAGACCTCGTCCGCCGCTTCCAGATCGGCAATGGTCAAACCCCGTTCCAAAATCCGCACGCCCGGCACTCGGAGTTCCTGCAACAGCACTTCGCGCGTGATGCCCGGAAGGCAACCGTCCGCTACCGGAGGCGTCAGCATCTCGCCGCCATAGACCGCAAAAATGTTCGCGGACGTGCACTCTGCCACCCGCCCGTGTTCGTTTAGAAGAATGGCCTCGTCGAAACCTTCGCTCTGCGCTCTTTCGGCCCAGACAAGATTCGCGCCCCAGGAGAGAATCTTGGCGCCTGTGAATTCCCCCGCCGCGAACCGCGCATTCGGCTGCACCTTGAGCCGAACACTGTCACCCCAGTCTTTCGAATCCGCCGTCAGTGCAATCACGTCACTCACGCGCCCGTCCGGCAGCGGTCCGGCCCACATGCCACCGCCGTTGCGGACCACCACCAGGCGCAATGTGCAGTTCGTTCGGCCATTCACTCTGGCCAGTTCCATGAGCGAACGCTCCAGACCATCCGGATCGGCGGGCATGGTCACATTCAGCAAACGCGCATCGCGCAACATCCGGGCCCAGTGCCGTTCCCATGCGAACAGCGCCCCGTCTCTTACACGCAACGTGCTGAAAACTCCCCAGCCTGAAAGCAGCCCGACCTGTCCAGCCGTCAAAGGGGATTCGGAAACCTGGGTGATCGCACCGTTATGAAAAATGTGGCTGTGAATCGCCATGTGATATTGAGCGTGACTGCAACCTGACTACCTCTTCATCATCGCATCGCGCGCCGCTTTAAATTCGGTGCCCGGATTCCACAGCGGATAGTACTGGCCATCCGCGATTCGGTCGCCGATTTCGAACAGCGCCCGCAGATCTTCCACCGCTCCGGACAGGTCCCAATCGGGCTTCACCTCGTCGCTCGGCTTATGGTAGTCGTGGGCAGTGAAGTAATCGCGTTTCTGTTTGCCATAGTCCGCAGGCTTCCCGATATATTCGGTACCAGGTTCCGGATCGATGGCGGGCACGCCCTGTTTCGCGAACTCAAAGTGATCCGAGCGGTAAAAGAAGCCTTTCTCCGGCTCCGCATCGCCGGTGAAAGTCCGGTCGTGTGACTTTAGAACATCGGCAACAGTGTCATCCAGATTGGAGTTCCCAAGCCCGATCAGCACCATGTCCTTCGTCTTGCCCCACGTATTCAGCACGTCCATATTGATATCCGCGAGCGTATGTTTGAGCGGATAAATCGGATTCTCGGCGTAGTATTCAGCGCCCAGCAACCCCTGCTCTTCGGCTGTCAGCGCCAGAAACAGTACAGAACGCTTCGGCCGCGGGAACAGCTTCATATAGGCCCGTGCCAGTTCGATCAGCCCTGCCGTGCCGGATGCATTGTCCGCCGCCCCGTGGAAAATACGGTCGCCCGTTGGACCCGTCTCTTTTCCGAAATGATCCCAGTGCGCGGTGTAGATTACGTACTCGTTGGCATGAGCTGGATCGGCGCCTTCCAGCCGCGCTGCCACGTTGTGCGATTCAATTTTTCGCAGCGTATTCTCGATGTGAAAACTTGCTTTCGCTCCGGTCAGCGGGACCGGCTTGAAATCCTTCTTCACAGCGGCACTCTTTAAATCCGCCAGATCGAGACCAGCCGTCTTGCACAACTGCGCGGCCTTATCGTAAGTCAGCCAGCCCTGCACAGGCACGCGCTTCGCATTGTTATCAGGGCGCTGAATCGTGAAGTTCTCCCCGCCCCAGCTATCCACCACTACCGAAAACGGATAACCGGCCATCGGCGTCTCATGAATGATCATCACCGCCGCAGCACCTTTCTGCGCCGCGATCTCAAACTTGTAAGTCCAGCGGCCGTAATAGGTCATCGCGCTGCCCTTAAACATATTCTCGTCAAGTTTCGAGGGATCTTTCGGATCTGGTACCTGCGGATCGTTCACCAGCATCAGCAGCGTCTTTCCCTTTACATCTGCGTCCTTGTAGTCGTCCCACCCGTACTCAGGTGCGGTCACGCCGTAGCCGACGAAAACGATGTCGGAATCCTTCACCGTTACCTCCGGAGTGAAGTGAGTCGTCCACGCCATGTAGTCCGTCTTGTATTCGGCAGGCACCGGCTTTCCACTCACGGTAATCTGTGCCTCTGGCTTCGAAACAATGCCCGCCAGTGGCACGGTTTGCAGATAGGAACCACTGGGCGTCCCCGGCTTCAAACCAAGCTGGCGAAACTGATATTCCAGATAGGCGATGGTCTTCGTTTCCCCATCGGTGCCAGGCTTTCGGCCCTCAAACGCATCCGACGAAAGAGTCTTGATCTCGGAAAGCAGCGTATCGGTCCCGATCGCATTAAACCCGTTTTGCAATCTACCCTCCGGATTCAGCGCCGCACAGGACACAAGCAGCAGAGGGAAGGTGACGGAAACCACATACGCGGCTTTTCGCATTAGATGCCTATCCGTACATCTTAGCTTAGCGGCGAACGTGCGGGGAAACCCTTATTCGAAACATTTCCACCAAATCTCGTCTTTGCCTGGCTTCCACTCCATTCAGCGCTTTTTCAGCATTAGCAGCCACAATCAAGATGAGTAATCAGCCCCGCCCTGCGGCCTCGATCTACCAACTTAAGGAGAGTTTTGATGAAAAAGGTTTCCCTGGCAACTGCCGTCGGCAGCGCCCTGTTTGCGTGTTTCGCCCTGGCACAGACGCCTGCCACCGGCCCCAAATAAGGTGGTCAAGACCGCGCGTACCGGGGGCGACGGTGGTTTCGACTACATCTACGCCGATGTCGATGCCCGCAAGCTCTATATTCCGCGTTCCGGCCAGCAGAATGCCCGCATTGAGGTTTTCAATCTGGACACCCTGGCCAAACTCGGCACAGTCCCGGACGTGAACGCCCACGGCGCGGCTACAGACACGAAATCCGGCCACGGCTTCGTTAGCAGCAAGCCCGTCGTCATGTTCGACACGAAGACGCTTGCGGTGATCAGGAAAATCGACGTACAGGGCAACCCGGACGGCATCCTCGGCGACCCGTTTAACCACCGCGTCTACATCTTCAGCCATACTGCGCCCAACGCCACCGTCATTGACGCCGCGTCCGGCGATATCGTCGGCACAATCGATCTCGGTGGCGCCCCCGAAGAGGCAGTCACTGACGGCAAAGGCAAAATCTATGTCGACATCGAGAACAAAGACTCCATCGCCGTGGTCGATGCGAAAACCCTCGCCGTAGTGGGCAAGTACGATATTGCCGGCAAGGGCGGCGGCCCCGGTGGACTGGCCATCGACGTTAAGAACAATATCCTCTTCGCCTCCTGCCACGACCCAGCAACCATGGTGATTCTGAACGCCGGTGACGGCAAAATCCTCGCCACCATTCCCATCGAAGCCGGCACCGATGGCGCGGGCTTTAACCCCAACACCATGGAAGCCTTCAGTTCCGCCGGCAACGGCACCGTTTCCATCATCAAGGAAAACAGCCCTACCAGTTTCGTCGCCGAGCAGGTCGTCAAAACCATGAACGGCGCCCGCACCATGACCGTCGATACAAAGAACAATTGGGTCCTGACCATGGCGATCGAATACGGACCAGCTCCCGCTCCGGCGGCAGCACCTGCGGCGCCTCCCGCCGGAGCTCCCGGTCCAGGGGGGGCCCCGGGTCCAGGCGGCGTTTCCGGCGGACGCGGCGGTGGACGTGGTCGCGGACCCGCCCGCGGACCGATGATTCCGGATTCCTTCACCATCCTCGCCGTCGGCACGAAGTAGCCACTCGATACAGGCGGAAGGGGAGGGTTACAAACCTCCTCCCCTTCCCCACCCTCCCTTTTCCTGCCCCCACATTCAGCGGTTTTTCAGAATTACCCCCCATAATCACACTGAGTGAAAAGGCCCATGTTTTTGGCCTATACTCGGTCGAGGAGAGTATTGATGAAGAAAGTCTTCGCAGCAGTAGCAATCGGTAGCGCCCTGTTGGCGTCTATCGCAATGGCCCAGGCGCCTGCCTCCGGTCCCTACAAAGTCGTCAAGACCGCCAAGACCGGCGGCGAAGGCGGTTTCGATTATATTTACGCCGATACCGACGGTCGCAAGCTCTATATCCCGCGCACCCAGCCCGGTACGCCCCGTATCACGGTCTTTAACCTGGACACGCTGGCTCCGATCGGCGAGATCCCTAACGTCAGCGCCCGCGGTGCTGCCACTGATACCAAATCCGGCCATGGCTTTGTCAGCAGCAAGCCCGTCGTCATGTTCGACACGAAAACGCTCGCTGTCATCAAAACCATCGACGTACAGGGTGGCCCGGACGGCATCCTGGGCGACGCCTTTAGCGGACGTATTTACATCCTCAGCCACAGCGAGCCCAATATCACCGTGATCAATGCGGCTGATGGTTCCGTCGCCGGCACCATCAACATCGGCGGCGCTCCCGAACAGGCTGCTACCGATGGCAAGGGCCGCATCTACGTCGACGTGGAAGACAAAGACAACGTCGCGGTAATCGACACGAAGACAATGACAGTCGTCGGACACTATGACGTCACAGGCCAGGGCGGCCAGTGCGCCGGCCTCGCCATGGACGCGAAGAACAACATCCTGTTCGCCGCCTGCCGTAATCCCGCGAATTTCGTGATCATGAACGCCGCCGATGGCAAGATCCTCTCGACGATTCCAATTCAGGCCGGTACCGACGGCGCGACTTTCAATCCGGCCACCCTCGAAGCCTTCAGTACGGCTGGCGACGGCACCGTTTCCATCGTCAAGGAAAATAGCCCGACCAGCTTTGTCGCCGAACAGGTGGTTCAGACCAAACCCGGCGCGAAGACGATAGCGATTGATTACAAGACCAACCTGATATTCACGATGGCTGCCGAATATGCACCGCCTCCGGCAGCGGCCCCCGCGCCCCCCGCACCGCCTGCACCCGCCGCTCCGCCGGCAGCACCCGGTGCCCCCGGAATGGGCGGACCTGGCAGACCGGGCGGACCCGGTGGACCTGGCGGCGGACGTGGCCGTGGTCCCGGTCGTGGCGCCATGGTCCCGGATTCGTTTACGATCCTGGCCGTCGGCAAGTAACAATCGGCTTTCCGGGAACCGCAAGACGTAAAAGGCCTCGCCACAGAAATGGCGAGGCCTTTCTTGCTCCGGAATGAATGGCGTTAATTTTAGTGCGCGACTACCCCGTAACCGGCGGCACCATCGTCTTCAAAAACTCGTGCGCCACTTTGAATCCGCGCTTATACTGCTCCGTGAAATCACCGTTCGCATAAGCCGGATAGTAGAAGTTATCTTCGTTCTCAATATTCATCGCGCCCTTGTACCCGACTTCCGAGAGCACCGAGAAAACTCCCTTCCAGTTGACCGACCCATAACCAGGCACGCGGAATCGCCACCAGCTCTGCTTGTTCACAGGCTGAATCCCGCCCTTCTTCACCAGATGCCACAGGATCTCCGTATCCTTCAGATGCACGTCGTAGATCTTATCCGCGAAATCGCGCGCCGCCTGCACTTCGTCCATCATCTGCCAAACAAGGTGTGACGGATCGAACTGCAACCCGACGTTCGGACTGTTATTAAACTTCTTAAACAGCGCTTCCCAACCCACCGGCCCCGTCGCAATGTTCGGACCACCCTGATACGGCTCCCACAGAATCCGCACCTTGTTCTTCTCAAGCGCCGCAAAGTAGCGCTCCGTGTAAACGCGCTCAATCTCATCCACTTGCTGCTGCAAAGGCTGGGTCGGTATTGTGCCCGATTGCCCGCCAATATTCGGCACCCCCAGCTTGCCCGCCAGGTCGATCATTTTGAGCGTGTACTGCGCCTGCTTCTCACGCTTGGCCGGATCCGGATCGATATGGTTCCCATCGCAGGCCAGCGAAGAAACATAGAGGCCAGACTTCTGAATCTTGTCCTTCACGGATGCGATCGCGGCATCATCCATCTTGTCCGGATCGAACCGGAGCTGCATGCTGGTAAAGCCTTCGGACTTCACGAATTCAAGATTCGCGTCCGAGAAGCTGCAAAGCACGCCGAGTTTCGGCTTCCAGTTCGGCGGAGGTTGTCGCTGGGCCCTAATAGCAGTCGCAGCGGACAGGGCGGTCAGTACGGTACGTCGGGAAATGTTCACCAGACGAAGATACAGTGTCAGGCATGCAAAATGCAAGCCCCGTCACTTCTTCAAATTCCAAGCCGTGACATAACCCGCCGTATGCGGATCGCGCGTCGGCGCACCTGCCCGACCCGCACCCGAAGCGCCAACTGGCGGAGTCGCAGGAGCCTGAGCCAGCACCACAACAGCACCAGCCACAAGACCGTTCGCTATTACACTACTCAAGAAACGTGACATGAATTAACTCCCCAAAATGACAACAACGGGGAAAATCATATCACCGATTCTTCTTTGCGTCTTTGCGTGGCCTTTGCGTCTTTGCGTGAAACTCTGCAGCCATCGAGATACACCGCCTCAACCGCAATCCCCTGCCCCGCCCGGAACAGAACCAGATCCGCACGCTCCCCCTCCACCAACCCGGCCGTCCGCCCTTCCATCCGCACAATCCGCGCCGGGTTCACCGTCGCCATAGCAACCGCCTCCCCCAGCGTCACTCCCGCCATCCGCATCACCTTCGCCACCGCATCATTCATCTTCAACGCCGAACCCGCCAGCCGGTCCGTACCTGCAAGAACAACACGCCCATCAACCGTTAGATCCGCCGCCTGTGCCCCCAGCCAGTAGCGCCCCGGTTCCGCACCCGCCGGTGCTGATGCGTCAGTCACCAGAATCGACCGCCCCACAGTCTTCGCCCGCATAGCCACGCGAACAAACGCCGCTCCCAGATGAATGCCATCCACAATGTAGCTCGCGCTCAGCCGGTCTTCCGCCAGCTGATCCCAAATGTAATTCGGATGCTTCGGAAGCACCGCATGCCCGGCGTTGCCAATATGCGTCGAAAGCGTAGCTCCCGCATCCACAGCGGCAGTGATCTGCGCCGCCGTCGCGCCCGTGTGCCCAATGCTGGCCGTCACGCCATCGCGCGTGATCGCTTCAATGTAGGCCGTCGCCCCCGGCCAGTGCGGCGACAGCGTAATCAACCGGATGCCGTTCTCCGTCGCCTGCTGCCAGCGCCGATATTCCTCAATATCCGGCGGTCGAACCGAAGCCAGCGGATGCGCCCCTCGCGGCCCGTCTTCCGCCGCAATATATGGGCCCTCCACATGAAAACCCGCTATAGCGCGGCCGTTCGGCAGCTCGCTACGAGCGCGCGCCAGTTTGCGCAGGCATCCCAGCATGTCGTCAGGTGGGCCGGTGATCACAGTCGGCAGGCAGCGCGTCACACCAGTCGATAAGATCAGCTCCAGCGCGCGCCCTATCTCAGCCACCGGCGTATCCGGATGGTTGAAATCCACGCCGCCGAAGCCATTCACCTGGATATCGATAAACCCCGGCGCGATCCACAGGTCCGTTTCCACCGTCGCCATGGGCGTGACCTTACGGATCACTTCATCGAATTCCACAGTGACAAACTCACCGGTGGCGGCATTTCTTCCCGAACAAATCATGATCTTTCCGTTTTATACACAGCGCGTCCACAGGCCTTCAACGGCGAACGCCTGTAAGTCCCGTCTTTGCAGTCTCAAAAAACCTGTTGAAATGCCCCGGGAACACCCTTCTTTCCACTAGCGGCACAAACCATTATCACGATACAACAGGATCAAGGATAGGCTGGCGCGTGACTCCGGCGGTGAATCTCGGGGGAGACGACCGCGGCAGGGGTTGCGCGCACAGTCATCTGGTCTTTCTCCCGCTTCAAAGCCTCCTTCTCCTCGTTTTCGGGTTGACTCTGCCGAGCCGCGCGTGTCCGTCAGCGGTGTGATTAGACTTCTGCCACGGACTGTCGGCCGTTGGCCGCATTAACCTCCCGCAGATTTAAATCGTACGGCGCCTGAAGGGATATTCTCTCCGCTTCCGTTTACTGGGATTGTCCGCTGCATACGTTCCGCGGCGCCATCGCCACTTCGCCAGTTGACCGCCAGTACAAACAGGAGAGAATTATGACAAGAAATATCGCAATCGCTACACTTTTCGCCACCCTCGTCGGAGGCGCGGCCCTCACTTCAACCCTGCTTGCCCAAACGCAGGAGCAATTTGCCGTGAACAATCGCCCCACCCAACTGACTGTCTGCCCCGGCTCATCGCTCACAGCCGACAATCTCGAAAACCAGGAGCCGTTTCAAACCGGGGTTATGCACGATCCCGATTTCCTGGCCCTCATCGGCTATGAGACCCCCGGAACCGCGACGTGCGTAAACAAGCCGAGTGCCGGCGGAAACAGTTGGTTCGGAGCACCACCCCCGGCCCCCACGACCGATACCTCTGTCACCATCTTTCACATCCTGCGCTGGGCAGACGCTACTCACCAGAACGTAAAATTTCAAAGCTGGTATATCTATGATCCCGCCAGAAATGACGCCTGGACCTACCTGAAAAAACAACGCACCGCATATGAGACGGGCACCTACATTGCCGGACGCCAGTCATTTCGGCTGATCGCCGTGCACCTTGACTCGCAATTTCTCGGGAGCACCTCTGAATCTTTCTCCGGCGTCGCTGGCGGCCTTAAGTTGAAGCACCCCTTCGGGTACAAAGTGAACATCGCGAAAACTCAGACGCAGCTTCAGCAGGATGCCTCCACCGTCCTTTCGATTCTTGGCCTGACTAAGGCGGCAGCTGCGCCCGCTGACAACCTCTTTGAAGAAAAACTGGCCCCACCTCCGCCTCCAGGCGAGATCGGCTACTTCCTGATCTACGACTTCCACTCTGCAATGTCGACTTCCAACGTGACAGTATCCGTCTCGCTCCCGGCGGACAATCCATCGAAAAACACCCCCGATCCCACGCTGACTTCTTCGTTCGTAGCCAACCCGAACGCAGTAGTTCCGAAGGCAAAAGCTACTAAAGGGGCAAAAGCCTCCACCGGCGCGCAAGGCGGTTCCGGCAGCCAGGCCAACAGCCTGGGCTCGCAAACTTATCACAACGAGAAACCAGCCTTGTTTGGCTTGTCTGCTGTCGTTCCCATCACGAGCTATAAAGACCTGACTTACTCTGCAGGCGCGGTATCGCCCACCACGGTCAACCGGCAGAACATCTATATCACTGGAAATCTCTACCTGCCGCCGGTTGCGATCGGTTCCACTTCGTTCCGATGGTTGCCGCATCCGTTCGTAGGTTTACCCATCAAGGGTCAGCCTCTGCGCAATTCCCTATATGGCATCAGCGCTGGCTGGCAGTATTTCGAACCGTTCTTCGGAGTTGTGCTGGACGTTCAGCAGATTAAAGACGCGGCTGGAAACCCGGAGAATCACTTCGTCCGCAAAGGTGTCTACGGTGTCAGTATCTCCATCAGCGCACTGAGCAAGGCGCTCTCAAGCGGGTCAAAATAAAGCAGGAGCCGAAAAAATGGCACAGACAAAACTCGACGCGATTACACAGCTGTCACGTTTTCAGTCGCGACTGAACAATCTGGGTTACCAAACCCTCGAACAATTCCTCGGAGCAGCCCACGCGTCGCCGTATGCCATGAAGGGTTGCCTCGAAACGGACACGGATGATTTGCTCACATCGCTTCCGGCACAATATCAGCCCGCCGTTGCTGCCGCCCGCGCTTACGCCAGTGCGCCGCGAAAATTTGGTTTGGGCGCCGCGCTCTCACGAAAGCCCGGACCCCAGCCTCGATTCGACGCGTTCCTGGCCGCCCCCGTCCTGCCTCCCAAATTCGACCTCATCGCACAGATGCCGCCAATCGAAGACCAGGGACAACGGGGTACCTGCGTCGCCTTTGCCAGTCTGGCTACCGTGGAGCACTACGCCGGCCTGCAAGGCGCATACAAAAACATGTCCGAACAGTTCCTCTATTGGGACTGCAAGGCCTGGGACGGAGAGTCGGGCAGCGATTACACCTGGCTCGAAGTCTCTTTCGCTCGCCTCCAGGACGACGGCTGCTGTCTCGCCGCCACCTGGCCGTACAACGCCAACCCGACTCCTGGCAATCTCGGGCAAGGCCCACCCACCGCCGGAGCCCGTGCCGATGCCGCCGCTTACACCATCGCGCAATACAATCCGTTGGCTGCGAAGTCGGTTCCCGATCTGAAAGCCGAACTCGTGCGTGGCCGCGCGATCGCCTTCATCATTCCCATCTTTAACTCCTGGTATCAGAACTCCGGCGTAACGCAGTCGGGCGACATCACCATGCCGCTACCCGGCGAACCCGACCAGGGCGGACACGCCATGTGTCTGGTGGGATATAAAGATAACGCTGGCGACCCTGGCGGTGGGCGATTCATTGTCCGCAACAGCTGGGGCCCCTGGTGGGGAACGAAATCCCCCTACGGTGCCGGCTATGGAACCATCCCCTATGATTACCTGACAAAACTCGGAGACACCGCGTACTCTATCTACTGAATGGGCGACATACCCGCAACGACACTGGCATTTCTGGACGATCCGGAACTCTCCGCCGAAGAGCGTACCAAGCTCCGCCAGCTCGGTGCCACTACCGCACTCGCTGTGCTGTCAATGAGGCAGGCTTCGCACACTAGGTTCGACGAATACTTTGGGGTTGACTCCGCGGAACGCGTGTCACACGTCCTGACCAAATATCTGTCCGATGAGGACCGTGAACTACTCGCGCGGGCGGCGATCCGCCCACGCGGGCTCGGTGCGCGGCTGAAGAAATAGGTATCCGAAATCAGAACGCGATGCTGGCTTGCTTAGCGTCAACGGTGGCTGCATCGAGCCCATCCACCTTCTTCAATCCGTCAAAATCCTTAAAGTTACCGTTCTTAGTCCGATAAGCCACAATCGCTTCAGCCTGCTTCGCCGTAATCCCCAGCGCCTTCGCGAGTTCATCAGCCGTCGCCTTATTCACATTGATCTTCGGCGGCAGCGGACCCAGATTCTTCGTCAGATAGTCCAACACCACGGCATAATCCGCGTCGGAGATTGAGAGCCCCTTCTCCGTCATGGTCGTGATCGTGCGATCCCAGTCGTCCGCGCTCTTGTGGTAGCCGGAGAACATTTCCGATCCGTGGCAACCGGTGCAGATGCGCGCAGTGACCGGCTTGCCTGCAGCGTCGGGCAGATCGTCCTGAGCCCACATCGGGACGGCGAGAATGGCAGTGAGAAAAATCAGAGTGCGTAGCATATGGAAAGTCGTTTTTCGCTCCCGGCCAGTCTCCACCGGAGGCATCTAATTCGTTATACCTCATTTGACGTCGTGGAGATGTAAAGGGCTGTCAGAAATTGGTCGAGGCTACACCGATTTGCATCCCGAATCCCCCACCCGGCATCTCAACCATCATGAAAATCGGCATTCTTGGTGCAGGTAATGTTGGTGGCGCTCTCGGGTTGTCCTGGACCCGTGCGGGACATAGTGTCATGTTCGGCGTCCGCAATCCGGCGTCGGACGAATTGAAGGCGGTCCTGGCCAGGAGCGATGGAAAAGCCACTGCGGGCAGCGCGCTCCAGGCAAGCCAGTTCGGCGACGTGATCGTGAATGCCCTGCCTTGGCCCGCCACAAAGGAGACCCTGGCCGGGCTCGAACTGAGCGGCAAGATTGTGCTCGATTGCTCCAACCCGCTGCTCCCCGGTTTGGCTGGCATTGAGGTCGGCACCACCTCGTCCGGCGGCGAACTCGTGGCCGCGTGGGCGGCGGGTGCCAAAGTCGTGAAGATTTTCAACACCACCGGCTACGGCAACATGGAAAACCCCGTATATAAAGGAACCGCCCTCCCCATGTTTTACTGTTCCGACCACCCCGAGGCGAAAGACATTGCGGCATCCCTTGCGCGCGACACAGGGTTCCAGCCGGTTGACGCAGGCCCATTGTCAAACTCCCGCTTGCTCGAACCCCATGCCATGCTCTGGATCTGGTTGGCAGTAAAGGGCGGCTGGGGACGCGACTTCGCCTTCCAGCTTGCCAGGCGCTGAGCGCCCGACCATCGCCGACCGCCAAACGTCGCTGCGCCAAATGGCGCAGCCGTGGTGCTCGCTGGCGCAGGGCTGAATGAACTCGTTGCATTGCCATTCGCTCCAATGTGCCTGATCTCGATGCCAAATGAGGGTTTTCAGTCTCCTGGGTTTGGCCAGCAATGTGCTTTCTCTTCGACTTGAACCAAGGCGACATGAGGCAAGCAACGACGCAGGCAAATACGATCGTGAGGCGAATGCCCAAAACGGTTGCACTCTTTTTCGCGGCCTTCGGACTTACGGGGCTGCTTACGGCGCAAACACGCCCTGCCTCTACCGAAACACCTTCCGTCTCCGCCCATGCCATTCCGCAGATTGCCGGCGCAGGGTATGTAGGTAACGACCGTTGCCGCCGCTGTCATAAATCGGAATTCATCGAGTTTGGTAAGACCGTCCACGCGTCCATGCCGGAGCACAAAGATTCCGTCGTAGGTTGCGAAATGTGCCACGGCGCCGGCAAGGCTCACGCCGATGCACAGGAAGCCGCCCACGGCGACGATGCGAAAACGGCCGCGGCAAACAAACTGATCTTCGCTTTTAAAGGCACTCCTAAGACGAACTCCGCGCGTTGCATGCAATGCCACCAGAGCAGCAAGCAGCAATCGCAGTTCGATCACTCCAGTCACGCGCTGAACGGAGTCGCCTGCCTCGATTGCCACTCCATCCACTTGGTCGAAGCTTCCGACAATCCAAAAGGGGAGGCCATCCAGAGCGCGCAGGCAAAGTTCTTCTCCGTACCTTCGCTGCCGGAAGAGAATCGCTGGCTCACCAGCAGCCTGTTGAAGAAAAATCAACCCGACCTTTGCTATCAATGCCACGGCGATGTTCGCGCCGCTTTTGCGCTTCCCACGCATCATCGCGTACCGGAAGGCGCTATGAAGTGCACAGACTGCCATTCCCCGCACGGAACTTCTAATCTTCATGAAATGCAGCAGGCCGCCTCGGAATCCTGCACACAGTGCCATGCCGAGAAGCGCGGGCCGTTTGTCTTCGAACACGCCGCGTCGCGAGTGGAAGGCTGCACCGCATGCCACACGCCGCACGGCAGTTCCAATAAGATGCTGCTGGCACGGCGTGAAGAGCGAATGCTTTGCATGCAATGTCATGTCGGCTCCACTTCGGCGGTCGCTGTGATGCCGCACAATCTGCAAAGTTTTCAGGCACAGGGCGCGTGTTCGCGCTGCCACTCCGTAATTCACGGATCTAATTTCGATCAGAATTTTCTGAACTGACGGGCAATGAAATGACGCGAACCAAAATCAAACCCGGTAACCTGGCAACCGCAATCCTCGCGTTCGGGTTTCTCTCTGCGTCCTTATGCGCGCAGACCACAGCCCCAACTGAGACTGCGACGATCCCCGCGCCGCCCGCAAATCCCGCTCCCACAACCACTGTGGCGCCAGCCGCCGCAAAGCCCGCTGCGAAAGCGACCTCGGACGACGACGATGCCGGGCCTCTCGTCATCGGCCCCTTTGAGAACTCCGGGTCCGTCACGTTCGGCTACCGGTTTACCTCCGTCAGCGGCTACAAACCGGAATATCAGGAACTCTTTGATCTCGAAAGCGGCCCCAGGTTGCTGGATTTCAGCCTGTTCGGTCATATCGCCGACGGTAAGAAATCGTTCATGGACGACTATTCCATCGTTGCCAATGGCATTGGCGGCGAGCCTTGGAGCACCATCCAGGTCAACGTGAGCAAGAAGAAAATCTACGATCTTCACGTAAACCTCCAGCAGTCTCATTACTACTGGAATCAAATCGATGGCGCGCCACTCCCCGGCGGAGTCCCCGGCTTGACCTCCAACCACGATTGGGCCACCGTGCGTAAAATTGGCTCAGTGAATCTGCTGGTTCACGCTACCAACAATCTGAGATTTACATTTGAATACGCGCACAACGCCCGCCACGGAATCAACGACACAACCCGCACGATGGACTACTTCGGCGCGCCGCCCGAGTTCAACACTTACGAACGCGATAATCCTTATTACCTGGTTGGCCTCATAGACGAAACTTCTAACCGCGCTGCCCTTGGTATCGACTACACGCTGCGCGCTTTCACCTTCCATTACAAGGCGGGCATCGAGCGGCTGGTCGACTCGTTCGACGGCGTTAATCCTTACACAGGCGAAATCAGTATCAACACCGGCAGCCCTGTGTCCGCCCAGGAACCTCTGGCCTCGGCGAACTGGGCCGATTACCGCAAACTCACCTCACCGCTCAGCGAGTTTTCTTACAGCGGCAAACTGGCATCAAAACTGAGAACGCGCGGCAGCTATGTCTTCCACCGCTACACGGGTCCAGCTACTTTGGCGATGTCAGCCTCGGGTGAAGCTGGTCTTTCGACCTCTTCCATCGCTCCATATTCATTTTCCGAAACCTCCGCCGCCACGCTCACCGAAACCAGCCAGATCGCCGAACAGGGCTTCACTTACGATGCCACCAGCTGGCTCGGCATGCAGGCCAACTACCGGTACTCACGCTTTGACGTGAACTCCAACGCCAGCTTCAACTCCGTTGAGAGTGGGGTCACCAACGTCTTCGCGAATGGCTACACCGTGACCGGAACGGACCTGAATCAGTGGCGCATCGGCACCAGCACTTTCGATTACGATTTCCTGTTGAGTCCGATGACAAACCTGTTTGTGGAAGCCGGTGTCCGCTACCTCAAGAGCGATATCGAGTCCACCACGAATGGTGCGATCAACGCCCTCGAAACCAAACGCATCAAGACAGTCTGGCCCACGCTCAGCCTGAACTACAAGCCCAATTCGGTGATCTCCTTCCGCGCCAATGTCGACGAAGTCAACAACGGAACTTCCTACACCCAGCTCACTCCGCACACCACCGTTGGCAGCCGCGGCATTCTGCGCATCCGTCCGATGGAAAAGTTCTGGATCGAGAACACCACCACCACGCGTGACAGCAGACTGGATATCGTCGATTTCCATAGTCGCCTCCGCGCCAATTCGACCAACGCGAACTATGAGATCAGCGACAAGGTCTCCATCTTCACGGGCTTCTCTTATGACAGCTTCTGGGCGCAGAGCTACGTGGACTTCCTGCCCGGTCTGGCTCTTTACCAGCAGCTCTCGCTCACAGATCAGAATGTCGAGCGGCTGTGGCAGGCTGGTGTCAACGCAGGGCCGGTCAGGCATCTCAGCGTGAGTTTCGCCGGCAACTATGTGCGCGTCAACGGCCAGGGAATCGTGTTGGGACAAACTCCCCTCTACGGCCCGATGACGTTCCCCTACGCCAGCGGATCACTTTCCTACGACGGGGGAAAACGCGGCAAGTTGACCGTACAACTGCAGCGCACGTACTATATTGAACAAATCGTGCCGGGTAATAACTTCGGCGCGAAGATCTTACTAATTTCATGGACAAGGAGTTTCTGAGTGTCTAAAACGAGAATCGCAATTGGTGTTACATTCTGCTTGTTCTGCACCGCCGCCGGGTGGGCGCAGGACGATATCAAAGCCATTTTTCTGGATAAGTGTTCCGTCTGCCACGGGGAAGACGGCGTAGGAAAGACGGCAAAAGGAAAGAAGCTTAAGGTGAAGGATATTCATGTCACCGTCAAGACGGAGTCCGAAGAAGACATGATCAAGATTGCCACCGAAGGCAAGGGCAAAGATATGGACGGCTTCGGAAAAGACTACAAAGCCGCCCAGATCAAAGGTTTGGTCCAGTATTACAGGAGTCTTGCAAAGTAGGTTATTATGCCAATCGCCATTGTTCTTACCCTGATCGCGCTGAGTCTCGCGCTTGCCTTGTTTGTGGGTCTCCGCGCGGGGGTCACCCGGTCGCGTGAAGGTAAGATGCTGGCGTTCGTCGCGCTGCTGGTGTTGCCGGTGGTCTCGGTCTGGGGCGGTTTTGAATCGCATCTGGACCGGGCCACCTCCACCCAGTTTTGCCTCTCCTGCCACGTAATGGAGCCTTTTGGGAAGAGCCTCCACTATGACGATAAGAGTTACATTCCCGCCGCGCATTTCCAGAACAACCGCGTTCCACGCGACCACGCCTGCTACACCTGCCACACCGACTACGCCATGTTCGGCGCCGTCAAGGCAAAGTTCAACGGCCTGCACCACATCTTCGTGCAATACTTCGGTACCATTCCGAAGCCCGAAGAAATCAAGCTCTATAAGCCTTTCCCCAACACCACCTGCCTGCACTGCCATCTGGGGGCGCGCAAGTTTGAAGAAGTGAACGGCCACCACAAGACGGCCGACATGCTCGACAAAGTGAAGGCCGGCAAGCTCTCATGTATCTCGTCGGGCTGCCACGATACGCTGCATGAAATCGGCGACCTCAAGGACGCCAAGTTCTGGTCCGAACCGAAGGAGACGGAAGCCCAATGAACATCGAAGCTAAACTACGCCGCGCAGGCCTCATCGTAGCCCTCGGACTGCTCCTCCAGTTCCTGTCTCTGCTACCGCTCCACCCGCTCGCGTTCATCGCGTTCGTCGGACTCGGTGTGCCCGTGATGGCGGCAGGCGTGATCCTCTATCTGCTGAGTCTCGTCCATCACGCGGAAGCTCCGCGTGACGGCAGTACCCGCTAGTCAGTGCCGTAGGCAATTTCCAGCTTGCGCGCCCGCAGCGCCGCCCACACCAGAACGAAACCCGCGATCAGCAGCAGATTCACAATGGCAACCTGAGTGGGAGCCGGGTCGATATCTATCACCAGCAGCGCCATGATATTTCCCCTTGCCGGCGGGGCAGGCAAAGCTATCGGGCAGATCGATTGCAGCCAGTAAATGACGCTGATCTTCTTCAACAGCGCAGGCAGGAAGCCGTTGATGCTCTCCCATATCAGCAGCGTCGCAGCCGGAAACAAAGGATTGCGGAACAGCACTCCCGCCGCCAGGAACAAACTGCCGTACCCGACGCAGGCCAGCACAGCCGCCAGGAAGTACGACACCAGATGCGACATCCCCGGCCCATCGAACATATAGGCGTGCATCAGGTCTCTGCCGTGATGCCAGAACATAGCAGGAAACTGGAGGATCGCTGAACCACCGAAAATCACCACGGCCGCCGTTAGTCCAGAGAGGAACTTTCCGATTACCAGCACTTCTCTCCGCACCGGCGCCAGCAGGTAGTAGTGCAGGCTTTTGTCCATCATTTCGCCGCGGAAAAGGTTGGCGAAGATACCCAGGCAGCCGAAGAAGATCGCCACCCGCAAGTAGAAAAACTGGAAAATACCGGCAAAGATCCGGACATCCTGTCCAAGGGTGTCGTAGTCGATGCTGCCAGGGGCGGGGCCGCGCTGGATCAGCCAGTGCCCAATCATTGGCACCTCCGGCGCAAAAGCCAGCAGATAGATCCACAGCCCGCGTTTGGCGAAGAACGTTTTGCGCAAGTCGATGCGCATGATGGCGAAGATCTGCCGTCGCCAGAGGCCCCAGTTAGTAGCTGCGGTCATTTCGTGCTCTCCTCCGATCCAATCAGATACTCGTAGACCGATTGCGCATCATCATCCGCCGGTGAAACCGATTCGATCTGGACTCCGTTTAGCGCAATGTGATTCAACAGCTTGTAGAAGCTGTCGGCATTACGCGTGCGCACCAGTAGTCCGGCGCGGTCGGCGTGCAGGCGTATCTCCTCCACCTGCTTTTCGCCGAACAACCGCGACGCCAGATACTCCGGCTTGTCGCAACGGATCAGCACCTGCATCGGGTGCTCGGAGATCTCGTCGCGCATACCGCGAATCTGCCCTTCGGCTACGACGTAGCCCTGGTTCATCATAATCACACGGTCGGAAATCAGATCGACTTCGTGCAGGATGTGCGTGGAGATCAGCACGTGCGAACCTTCCGCCGCCAGTGCCTGAAACAGTGCGATTGTCTCCGCGCGGGCGAGCGGATCGAGTCCGTTCAGTGGCTCATCGAGCACCAGAACACGCGGACGATGAGCAATGGCCTGCGCCAGTTTGATTCTCTGCCGCATCCCCTTGCTGTATCCGGCAATACGGCGCGCCGAAGGCTCGCGCAGCCCAACGCGGTCGATCGCTTCCCACGCCAGGCGCTGCGTATCCTTCGCGTTGTACCCGTACAGCCGCAGGTAGCACTCGACGAATTCGTAGCCAGTAAGCCCGCGAGGAAATGCATCGTACTGCGTGGAGTAGCCGACTAATCGCATGTAAGTCTCGGCATCGTCCGTGCGCAAACCACAGACCGTGACGCTTCCCCGGGACGGCCTCAGCAATCCCGCGATCATGTTCATCAGTGTGGTCTTGCCCGAGCCATTCGGTCCGACCAGGCTCGTGACTCCCGGGGGAATCGACAGGTTCACGCGGTTCACGCCAAGCACTTCACCGTAAAACCTGCTGACATTATCGAAGACGATGTCGGTGTTGGACACAAGGGTCACCCGGCCACCTCACAGACGCGCAGTTTGCGATTCAGTATGTAGAGCAGCAGGCCGCAAATGGCGAGCAAGGCTACCCAGGCGGACCAGTTCGAGACGTAGTCGCTCTGCTGAGGCGTCGTGTGGAACATGTCCATGGCCACGATCTGGATGAGCGTTTGCAGGTCGAGATAATTGCCACTGTTGGTCCTCATGACGCTGTCGATCATGGCGCCGAAGCCTTTGCCGATTGCGAAAACGGCAAGAATAAGCGCGCCTGCCACGATCCGCCATCGCACCAGGGCGGACATGGCAAGCCCCAGCAGAGTGAATATTGCAAGGATGATCCCGCAGATGAAGATCGTCGCGCTGGCAAGATAGAAATTGTCCAGCATCCAGTTCCAGCCGAGCAGCGAGCTTTGCACGATGTAAATCAACAGGCCCGGTAAAAGAGTCAGCGCACCCGCCAGGGTCGCTATCACAGACCCTTTTCCCAGGATATATTCGGCTCGTGAAAATGGCCGGCTGAGATAGAGCGAAAGTGCTCCATTGACCAGGTCGGGCGCAATCAGAGTTGGTGCAATGAACGCAGTCAGAATTCCGGCGAGTATGCCTTGAAAACCCAACACATTCATGAAGAAAGAACCATCAACTTTGATGAAGCCTGCTTTCTGATGGACCAGCGCCAGAACGGAAGCGTTCTGGTTTAGATAGAGCGTGCAGAGTACCAGTAAGACAGGTATGAAGCATGCCACGTAAGCCATCAGCAGCATTCTGGACTTGAACACCGATCGGAAGGCAGAGCGCTGCAGCACGAGAAATCGCCATGCCGGATTGGTTAGCGGCCCGGCGTAGGCTTTATAGGTGCGTTTATAGACGGCCACTCACTGCCTCCTTCATATCCATGGCCTTGAGGAAGATGTCTTCGAGGCTGTCGCGCCGGTAATTCAGTCGGCGAAGCTGGATATCCCGATCAGCCGCTAACCGATAGAGATCCCGAATCTCGATCCCCTCCGGCAGCACGGTGCGAATCTTGCCAGCAGTCACAGAGCAGACACAGCCCAGCATTTCAATCGCGTCGGCGAAGGTGCCATCATCGCCCTCCGTTTCGATTTCGACGAAGCGGCGGTTCGCCGCACGTTCAGCTTCGAGATTCGAGTAGTGGACCACCTGCCCGGCCTTCAGAATCACGGCCTCTTCGCAGGTCTCTTCGATATCCCGCAGCAGGTGCGAGCAGACCACGATGTGCATAGTCCCGAGGTCGCGCATTTCCCGAATCAGGCGGATCATTCGCGTGCGTGCCTGCGGATCGAGACCGTTGGTCGGCTCATCGAGGATCAGCACTTTCGGACCATGCACAATAGCCTGCGCCAGCTTCGCCATCTGCTTCATACCGAGGGAGAACGCCCCCATCTTGCGATAGCGCGCTTCACCGAGGCCCACATAGAACAGCGCTTCATGCGCACGTTCGAGCGCCTGTTCGGAAGGCAGGCCGGAGAGTTCCGCGCCCAGCCGCACAAATGAGATAGCAGGCATGTTCGCGATGAAGCAGTCGTTCTCCGGCATATAACCGATGAGCGCGCGGATCTGTCGGCCTTCCGTTCGAACATCGTGCCCCATCACGCGCGCGGTGCCAGAGGAGGGTTTCCAGAAGCCAAGCAGCGTATTGATCAGCGTGCTCTTGCCGGCGCCGTTGGGACCAAGCAAGCCGACCGTGGGGGCGCGAAGCTGCAGGTTGAGTCCGCGCAGGATCTCGCGCTTGCCGAGCGTGACTCGGAGATCTTCGAGTTCAATGTGTGGAGCAGTCATGCTGTTACTTCATCGCTCCCTGAGGCAGAATGGATCTAACCATATTGATCGGGCCGCTGGCCTGCATACTGAGCAGCGAAGAAATATCCATGCCGAGAATCGGACCTCTGGTGGCCATATCGATGCGATCCGACGTCGCCCAGAATGAAATCAGGCCGCCGGGGTCGCCCGCCTTCAGCGACTCGAACGTCTTGCGCTGGCCTGGCGTCATGTTGAATCCGTTCATCAGATTAAGCAGCGGCGTGAGCGTCTGGCCCATGTTGTGGTAAACCACGGCCGAAAGATTGGTGCTGCCATCGCGCGTTAATCCCAACTGGAACATTGCCGATTTCGGCAACGTGTAGCCGGTCTGGTGGTTCTGGAGTGAGCGAGCGACCAGTTCGCGGCTGGTTGCCGCCACCCAGTAGCCATCGGCAAACGTCCAGTCGATTTCCCACGGCATTTTTTCAAATTTGAGAGTGTAATAATACTGGCCGTCAGCGTCGGTTTGGGTGAGTTTGAGTTCGCCGGTTCTATCGTGACTCCCGGGAGTTGCATTATAGTCATCCGCGAGCTTGCTCATGGCGGACTGAATGCGGCCAGGATCGTAGACTTCCGCTACAATCTTCAGCGCAGGCACCGGCAGCATCGGACCATCGAGCGCGACTGAGACTTCACCGGCGAAGGCGCTGGCGATATCGGGAGATTTTAGCGGTTCGTTCGAGATCCGCGACATGATGCCCACCAGATCGTCGACCACCACGGACGGATTCCGCAGGAGGGTGGAAACCGCGAAGAGCGCATCAGGCGACACGAAACTAAGTGAGCCCATCGGCCCCGGCGCTGCCAGCCACGACGCCACTCCAGTGCGGTCTTTCGAGAAGATCACCGCAGCACGATTCTCAGTGCTGCCGCCGCCGAAGACGGGTCCAGGTCCGGCGTTTCCGTTCTTACTCTCTTTGCTGGTGGCAATGATGAAACGCACATCCTGCATACCGGTCTCCGGATCCATAGCTCCGGCACCAGATGCCAGATCGGCGGCGAAGAGCCAGCCAGCACCCTGTTTGTACTCGGGCACCATCTTCTTATAAAGCGCGGTCTCCGTGAAACCACCTGGACCGATGTCAGGGTTATCGCCCACAACGAACAGGCTGTTATCGAACCGCATGTGCGACAAGACCTCGGCGGGCAGTTGACCTTTCAGGTATGTTTCGAGACCCGGCCGAGTCTCTTCAGCCACCACAACTGGTGAAGACTTGAAGCCGGTCGCGTAGACGACGATCTCGCTACCCAGGTACTGACTTATCGTGGTCAGTTGCTGCATGGTCTTCTCAAAGTTCGCCCGCTGGGGGGCCGGAAGGTGATTCCACCATTCCGAGAGCGTCCCCTTCTCCGCCAACTTCTGGTGGAAGATGGTCGTCGCCTGATCAATCTCCCCACCGATATTGGGAATGGCGGCGATCGCGATGGCGTTGGCAGGCACATGCGACATCAACGTCGATTGGTAGCGCAACTGCCCGGTCGGAAGTTCGGCAATCTTCTGGCTAACCGCCGCCAGATCTCCCAACAGCGCCATATATTGAGCTGAATTGCGACTCCAGGTGAATTCCTGCGCCAGTGGCGCGGGCGTCATATCGGGCGCAGTGGAGGTTTGATCTCCCTTATGCAACACGTCGTGCTGCGTGCCGTGATCCACCCAAACAGTCCCTTCAGCCACGGCGACCCGCGAGCCTTTCACCCCGGAATCGACGGAGAAAACGGTTCCTTTCACAGATACGTTGCAATCGGCGGTCGCAACCTGTAGCGACCCCTGGCGCTGTTTGGAGGCCGCGACGATGATGCTGCCCAACCCGAGATGTACGGTGGATCCAGTCCAACTTCTGGTTACGTAAACCTGCGCGCGCTGGTTCATTTCCACTTTCGAGCCATCGTTGAGACGGAGCACGGCGGTAGAGCTCTTCGCAGTACGCACCGTATCGTTCTCGTTCAACTCGGCACCCTGCGCGACGAGGACAAGAACGCCCCCGCTCACACGGTAGAGCGATCCATCGATCTGTTCCACAGTGGCGCGCGGACCGCCTCGAAGCGCGGGAAACTCGTAAACGCCCCAATAGGCCGCTGCTCCGGCAACAACCACGACAGAGGCCGCAACCGCCCAAACCTGATAGTTCACGCTGCGCCGCGGCGCTGGCTGCATCACGACGACGCGCGCGGCACCCTGATTCAGGCGCGAAAACGCCCGGCGGCACTCCACGCATTCGCGAACATGCACGTCAAACAGCATGCGGCGCGAGCCATCCAGCGAACCAGCGATAGCGGCGGGCATTAACTCGACGAATCCGGCACAATCCCGAATGGCGCCACCAGACGTTCCGTGCGATTCAGGTGAGGGAAACAGCCGCTGCCGCACACGCGCCGAGGACTGCTCCATCTCGGCCGCCGTCGGTTCCTGTGCGCGAATCTCGCGCAGCGCTTGCTCCATGTTCGATTTCATCGCACACCTCCCATCTCTCGAATATCTTTTTGCAACTGCTTTCTCGCGCGGTGCAGCGTAACCGCCACCACCAGCGCCGAGACGCCGTACATCTCCGCAATCTCGGGATTGGAATGTCCCTCGATGAAGCGAAGCGCGAACATCTCCGCCGACCGCCGGTCCAGCCGCCCGATGGCGAGCCGCAGTACTTCGCGAAGATCGCGCTGGTCACGCTGATCGTTCTTCACCGCTGGTTCCGGCACGCCTTCGAGCGGCACATCTTTGCGCGACCGCAATTCCAGCAAATTCAGCGACGCATGGACGGCAGCGCGGCGCAAGTAGCTTTCCACGTTCTCAATGCCGCTCGAAGAAGCGTCACGTGATGCCAGACGGAGGAAAACCGTCTGAAGCACGTCTTCGGCATCGGCCGCATTGCCCGTCATCCGATAGGCGACCCGGAAGATGAGCGAATGGTGCTCGTCGAAGGCACGCTCCAGCGTCATCGATTCCCAAGCGCCCGCGCTGAGCGCCATGCGTTCGGGCGAGCCGGGCTGCGGTAAGGCGGAAACGGTGCTTTCTCCTGTCGCCAGTTGCATTCACCAGAGTAGACCGTTTCGGGGCTGGATTATTACGGAAGTTCGGGAGTATGCTGTGGGTATGAAAACCCGTAGAAGCTGGCGGGAGAAGTTGAGCCATCCAAATGGCGGCCAGATCGTCGCCATTCCCGCCAAGATGGCGAAGCGGATGGGACAGGGCACTTTGCTGATCCCTAAAGGCACCGATGTGGATGCGACGATCCGGTTGGCGAAGCGTGGGCAGTTGATTAAGCAGTCGCAGATTCGGGAGCATCTGGCCCGGGAGGCGGGGGCTGACCACACTTGTCCGATCGTGACAGGGATTTTCGTCCGCATCGCGGCGGAGGCGGCGGCTGAGGACGAGCGGGCGGGCAAGCAGCGGGTGACGCCCTACTGGCGCGTGATCCGCGACGACGGCAGTCTGATCGAGAAACTGCCCGGCGGGCCGGCCGGACAGGCGGCTCGACTGGCTGAAGAAGGGCAGCGTGTGGTGCCTGGGAAGAAGCCCCGCGTGGCTGAATTCGAGAATCATCTGGTCCGGTTGTAGCACGCCGGACGACGACTATTTCCGCAAGCTGCTGATTCTAAATGGAGACTTACGTGTGACTCACCCTACTTGAGAGTCATGGGCGCGAAGATCTTCTCCGGGGTGAGCGAGGTGATCCGCCAGACCGGAGTCGTCTTGCCACCCTTCGTGACCTGCGTCCTCTGTAGCGTCACGGCCACCCTCAGACGGCGGCTCTGCACCTGCGATTCGTCTCCCCGTGACTTCAGGGTCATGTACCAGTCGAGGTCCAGATGATGGACATCGGCATCGACCTTATCGGCCTCTTTATCCTCGACGACGTCGATGGAGCAGAGAATTTCGGACTGGGCAATCAGGCCCTGGATGGCCTCGGCAATCGCACCGTAGCGGGGCATGGCCTTATCGAAGGCCTCCAGAGCGCCCACCGGCTCGTTATCACTGAGGAACGACGCCAGTTTGGCGATCGCCCGCGTGTACGGGGCCTCTTGCTCCGGCGCGGCCTGGGTGATGGCAGCGCCGGAAAGCAGCGTAATCAACAGTGCACTAAGTGCGGTAATTCGCATTAATGTGGATGTAGTCTTCGGTGAGGTCGCACGTCCAGAACGTCGCGCTTCCCTTCCCTTTGCCTACGATCCGGAAGACGACCGAGATATCCGTGTCGTCGAGGCGGAGTTTCATGTCAGCTTCATCGAACGGCGAGGCCAAACCATTGCGGCAGACCTTCACGTCCTGCAATGTAATCTCCACCAGCGAAGGATCGAAGTTGACGCCGGAGTTGCCGGCGGCGGAGAGGATGCGGCCCCAGTTGGGATCACAGCCAGCGATAGCAGTTTTCACCAGCGGTGAAATCGAGATGGCGCGGGCGATGGCGGCGGCGGAAGAATCCGTAATTGCGCCGTGAACTTCGACGGAAACCAGCTTGCGGGCACCTTCGCCATCGCGCACGATCTGGCGTGCGAGCGACTGCAGGGTTTCGGCAAGAGCTTCTTCGAAGATGCTCATCTCTTTCGGATCGGGACGGACGCCGGAAGCGCCGTTGGCCATCACAATGAGCGTGTCGTTGGTGGAAGTATCGCCATCCACCGAGATGCGGTTGTAGCTGATCTCCGTTGCCCGAACCAGCATGCGGCGGAGCAGCGTCTGCGGCACCAGCGCGTCAGTCATGACGAAACCGAGAGTGGTTGCCATACGCGGATGGATCATGCCGGAGCCTTTGGTAATACCGGCAATGCGCACGGCACCGCGGCGCAGCGTGACTTCACGGGATGCACCCTTGGGCTGAAGGTCGGTGGTCAGGATGGCACGGGCCACATCAGGCAACGCAGTGTCGCTCAGATTGTCCACCAGGTACTGCAGCTTGTTCATGATCAGGTTTTCATCGAGTTCCACACCGATGACGCCAGTGGAAGCGGGTAACACCTGATTGGCCTGGAGCTTCAGAAGCTTAGCGAGCTGTTTGGTAGTATTCAGCGCAACGCGGTCGCCGTTTTTCGTAGCGCAATTGGCATTGCCCGCATTGATGAGAACAGCGCCGCAGACTCCTTTCGAAGCGCGCATACTGGCGCGCGCGAGTTTCACCGGCGCAGCCTGCACTTTATTCGTGGTGAAAACTGCCGCGGCCGCGGCAGGAACCCCCGAAACAATCAACGCAAGGTCGTCTTTTTCCTGTTTGCGAATGCCAGCGTACGTAGTGGCGTATTTAAATCCAAGTGGTAAGTCGAATGGTCTCATTTTTCCAGCTGTTCTATATTCGTTAATCGATGGCCGTTGGCGAAAACTGCTGCCGGCATGCGTTTACGGCCTTCGAGTTGTAATTCCAAAATTTCCAAAGTATTCCCGTCACCGGCAACGGCGAACATACCGCTATCCGCTATCAGCGCCCCAGGCGCCAGGTTCGATTTGTTGGCTGCCAGGCGCGAACGCCAAAGATGCAAGGACTGCCCCCGGAAGATTGTATGCGCTCCCGGCCACGGCTGCAAGCCTCTTATTAAATTATGAATGGTTTTGGCAGGCAGTGTCCAGTCGATGCGGCCGTCTTCCTTTTTCAAAATGGGCGCCCAGGTGGCAAGCGCGCCATCCTGCGGAACAGGCTTGACGGTTCCTTTAACCAGGCCATCGAGCGTTTCGACCAATAGATTCGCACCTGCGGAAGCCAGACGGGGGGAAAGTTCGGGGGCGGTTTCGTCTGGATCGACGGGCGTTTCCCACTTCATGACGATATCGCCGGTATCGAGACCTGCGTCGATTTTCATAGTGGTGACGCCGGTTTTTTCATAACCGCGGGCGATGGACCACTGAATCGGCGCGGCACCGCGAAGTTCGGGAAGCAGCGACGCGTGGACGTTGATAATGCCGAGTGGCGCGATATCGATGATGCTTTGCGGGATGATCTGGCCGTAGCCGACGATCACCATCGCTTCAGGCGCGAGAGCGCGGAGGTGTTCGATGGAATCGGCATGGCGGATACGCTCGGGCTGAAAGACGGGGAGACCGTGGCGCAAAGCGGCGACTTTCACCGGCGAAGGTGTTAGCGTCTGGTGACGGCCTTTTGGGCGGTCTGGTTGCGTGACGACGGTGAGGACGGTGTGGCCAGCCGCGATGAGGGCGTCAAGCGTCGGGACGGCGAACTCTGGCGTGCCTAAGAAAACCAGGTTCATAAATTAGCCGCAGATGAACGCAGATGGACGCAGATAAGACTTAGTCCCATTCGCCTGCCTGTATCAGCTTTCTTATTTTTCGGCGGATGAGTTCTCGCTTCAACGGGCTGAGGTGGGCTAAGAAGAGCACGCCGTTCAGATGGTCGATTTCGTGCTGCATGGCGCGTGCCATCAGGTCCTCGCCTTCCACTTCAATTGTTTCCCCTATCGCGTTGCGTGCACGAATCTTAACTCGCTTCGCACGCTTCACATCTTCGCGAAAACCGGGGATACTCAGGCAGCCTTCTTCGCCGGTCTGCTTACCCTCTTTGTGGATGATTTCGGGGTTGATCAGGACTACCTTATTCGGCTCCAGATCTTCTTCGCCACCGGATGTATCGATTACCGTGAGGCGCTTGTGGACGTCGATCTGTGGCGCGGCGAGACCCAGCCCTCGGGAGGCGTACATGGTCTCAAACATGTCGTCCACTAACTGCTGAAGTTCAGGGGTACCGAACTCTTCTTCGGCTACGTGCTGGGCAGGTCGTTCCAGGTTTTCGTTGTTGAGATAGCGGACAACTTTGTACGTCATCAGAAGGCCCTTACCTGTTCGATGTAGCCATCGAAATTACGCTTCATTTCGCGCAGGGAATCGCCGCCGAACTTTTCGATCATGGCTCCGGCGAGAACAATCGCCACCATCGCCTCACCAATTACGCCAGCTGCGGGAACCACGCAGACATCTGAGCGCTCATACGCAGCTTTCGCCGGTTCGCGCGTAGGAAGGTCAACCGATTCCAGCGGACGACGCAGGGTGGAGATGGGCTTGAGGAAACCGCGGACGCGAACTTCCTGACCATTGGTCATGCCGCCTTCGATACCGCCGGCCCGGTTGTCGCCACGGAAAAAGCGGCGATCGGATTTATCGTAGTGGATCGTATCCTGGACCTTGGAGCCGAAACTCTGCGCGCCCTCTTCGGCACTGCCCACTTCGGCGCCTTTGACGGCCTGCATGGAAACGATGGCCTGCGCGAGCTTGCCATCCAGCCGGGAATCCCAGGTAATGTGGGAGCCGAGCCCGGGCGGAAGTCCGCGCGCGACTACTTCGAAGATGCCGCCAATGGTATCGCCGGTTCGATAGGCTTCATCGACCAGCGCCTTCATTCTGATTTCAGCTTCCGCATCAACGCAGCCGAGGAGCACTTCCTCCTTCTTACTGAGCGCGACGATTTCATCCCAGGCAACAGCGCGGGTGAGGCGTTCGGCGCCAACGGCGATGACGTGACTGAGAACTTCCACGCCGAAACAGCCGAGCAACTGTTTGGCCAGTGCGCCGACGGCAACGCGGGCGGCAGTTTCGCGGGCGCTGGCGCGTTCGAGGATATAGCGGGCATCCGGAAAGTCGTACTTGATAGCGCCGGCGAGATCGGCATGGCCGGGACGCGGACGTTCGACGGGCTTGTGGAGCGAAGGGTCGCCGGCTTCGGCGGGAAGAATTTCGGTCCAGTTCTTCCAATCGGCATTGGCGATGATCATGGCCACCGGGGACCCGATGGTTTGACCGTGGCGCACACCGGAAACGATGTGCGCCTGATCGGTCTCAATCTTCATACGCCCGCCGCGGCCAAATCCCTGCTGCCTGCGCCAGAGCTCGTGTTGTATTGCGTCAACCGCGATGGGTATGCCGGCAGGGAGGCCTGTGAGGGTCGCCACCAGGCATTCGCCGTGGGACTCGCCCGCCGTTTCGAACCTGAACATGTCTTGAATCTTCTATCTTGACAGAAATGTGGACTTTGCGCCACTTTCCAGATCGGAAGCCTGTACTACTTCAGAGGTATAGATCGGCTTATTGTGGACGCGTTTTTGGTTGATGCGGGTCACGTTATCGCTTTCGTTACTGCGATTTACGGGTGGAAATGGGTCCAGCAGAGCCGGGGAGGCAGATGCGCCGGCGTACTGGACCTTACCGGAGTTATACAACATGATGGTCCTGGCTCGGGCGAGAGTGCCCTGGCGGTGGACTTTCGAGAAGATTTCGTCATTCGAAAAAACAAAGCCATTTTGCGAGGCTGCGGCTGGCGCCTGATAGGCTAACTCGTTTATATCGCTGGCCTTGGCTAACAGGACTTCTTCGCTTAGATCGCGCTCGAATTTGATCTTGCGCTCGGCCTGGAGTTCGTTCAGAGTGGCCAGATTCTTGTGGACAATGCGGTTGAGTCGCTGCTCGTAGAGACTGTTGGCTGCGAAGCGATCGGCGTTGTCCTGCCAGGTGACGGCGGCGGACATGGAGGCCTGGAGATCGATGGGAGCATCGTTGTTGGTTCGGACGATAACGTTAAGGTTATTAGCGCCCTGTGCGCAGGTGTTCGCTTCGACGGCGCGAAGGACATCGAGACGCCAGAGGTCCCAGGCGATGGAATTGGCGAGGCGGATTTCCATGATGGTTTTGGGGGCGAGGTCGGCGATGAGGTCGGCTTTGAGTTTTTCGAAAACGGGTCGGTCTTCGTTGGAAAGGGTGATGACCTGACCGGTAATGCCGTCGCGCTTGGCATTGAGGCGGACCTTGTTCTTTCCGTCGGTGGATTTAGGGCCGGTGGACTTTTGGGAATTGCGCCGGTTGGCGGCAATTTGTTTGGCCGATGTTTGGTGCGGTGATTTCAGATTCATGGAGATGCTCCGTTTTTCCTTGCGTAGAGGTGAACTCTACAGCTAAGAATTAGCATGAGGCGGAAAGGGGGAATTGGTAAGTTGTTGATTGTATGGATCAAGTTTCGTGTGACTCAAGTTCAGTGGAGCGGGAAACGGGATTCCAAAGGAAGGTTATTACCAGAAGCAGGGGGCTGCGTTCGCGCCTCAGCGGGTAGGGCAACAACTGGCGACTCGGTTTGCACGGCGTAGTAAACATTTTTCGCAGATTCTGTTGTAATGTGGTGACTGGAACGTTTGAGTAAAGGTGGAGCAAGAAAGAGCCGATGGATGCCTGTCGGGGACTCAGGTCAGTGTTCAGCCTGTGCGGTCTAATTCTTATCTAGAGGGAGTTTAAGACGTGTGGACAGTCTTTTGCCCGCCGAGCGATCGGAGATCATGGCGCGTGTGCGCTCCAAGAACTCCCGTCCAGAATTATGTGTTCGCAAGCTCGTCTTTGCCCTCGGTTATCGATTTCGTCTTCACGCAAAGGATCTGCCCGGCCACCCCGATCTTGTTTTTCGAAAATGCCGCAAGGTCATCTTTGTTCACGGTTGCTTCTGGCACCGGCACGCGGGATGCGCACTGGCGCGCCTCCCAAAGTCCCGGTTGGAATTCTGGATACCGAAACTTGAAGGCAACAAGCAACGCGATCAACAGAGCCGGAAAGCGCTCATCAAGGATGGCTGGAAGGTGTTGACAATCTGGGAGTGCCAGATCAAGAGAACCGAACGTCTTGAATCCAGGCTGAGGAGATTTCTAGATGCGCAGCGTTGAGCTTTTCGCGGGTGCCGGAGGACTTGCAATGGGCATGTCGAACGCCGGGTTTCAACACGCCGCGGTACTCGAATGGAATCACGGCGCATGCGAGGCGTTTCGCGAAAACCAGCGGCAGCATATCCCCTCGGTTGAGCGATGGCCGTTGTATGAAACCGACGTCAAAGAATTTGATTACGGAAATCTGAAGGACATCATCGTGGTTTCGGGCGGGCCGCCGTGTCAACCGTTTTCACTCGGCGGAAAACACGGTGGGTTTCTGGATAAGCGGGATATGTTTCCGGAAGCAGTGCGAGCCATAAGGGAACTGCAACCAAAGGCCTTCATTTTCGAAAACGTAAAAGGTCTGATGCGTGAGACGTTCTCCGACTATTTCGAATACATTCTCCTTCAATTGGTCCATCCGAGCTTCACTCGCCACAAGACGGAAAGTTGGGAGGAACACCGCGGGCGCCTGGAAAGGCACCACACCTCGCGACTAACGCGAGCGGAATACAACGTGGTCTTCCGTTTGTTAAACGCGGCCGACTACGGTGTACCGCAGCGCCGCGAACGAGTGTTCTTCGTGGGCTTCCGATCAGACCTTGGAGTTGAATGGAGCTTTCCCGACGGGGATTATTCCGAGAACGCTCTATTGAGTTCGCAGTGGATCTCCGGCGAGTATTGGGAACGACATCAGGTGGCTAAGCGGGAACGGCCAAAACTCACGGATCGTCAATTGGGGCGTATCGAGAGACTCCAGGGAGATTACCTGTTCGATACGGCCAAGCTGCCGTGGCAGACGGTACGGGATGCCATCGGCGATTTACCAGATCCCGAAAAAAGGCAACGGAACGGGATCTCCAACCATGTATTCAATCCAGGCGCACGTAGTTATACGGGACATACTGGAAGCCCCCTGGACGAGCCGGCAAAGACGTTGAAAGCGGGCGATCACGGTGTGCCCGGCGGCGAGAACATGCTCTCGCGCGTTGACGGGTCGGTACGATACTTCACGGTACGCGAAGCGGCGCGCCTGCAAACTTTCCCCGATGATTACACTTTCCCCGGCCCTTGGACCGAAGCTATGCGGCAATTGGGAAATGCCGTTCCGGTGCGACTGGCCGAGACAGTGGCAAGGTCCGTAGCCGCGACGCTCCGTGCCAAAATGAAAGCGCCGTCACGCGGCAATTGACCCGACCGGGTAATAATCGTTTCCATACAGAGTTGAGATCGCTGAGGAATCGTTGAGCCACGACAAACCATACAACCCTCTGCAAAAGAAGAACCTGGCGGAGAGCATTGTTCGCGCGATTCTGGACCAAGCGCCACGCCCAATGTCGGAGACCGACGATTTAGGCGGGGCTGGCGTCTACATCATCTACTACACCGGGAATTCACCGCTGTATGTGCCCGTCGCTGAGCGAAATGCACGAGGTCAATTTGCGCAGCCGATTTATATAGGCAAGGCGATTCCGAAAGGCGGACGGAAAGACGGTTTTACCGATGACGACAGCGCGATGCACGGCAAGGCATTGCGTGATCGGATCGGCCAGCATTACGCTTCGATTGACGAGGCGAATAACCTAAAGGTGAGGGATTTTAGCTTCCGCGCTCTCGTTGTAGACGAGATATTCATTCCTCTCGGCGAAAATATGCTCATCGAGCAATTCCATCCGGTGTGGAATCTGGTGATCGATGGATTTGGAAACAAGGATCCCGGCAGGCGCCGCAAAGACCAATATCGCTCCGCCTGGGACGTACTGCATCCTGGACGCAAGTTCGCCAACAAATTGGGAGAGAATCCGATAGCGCCCAAAGAGTACGACGCGGCTCTCACCACCTTCTACAAGACGGGGAAAGTCATCAAGCCGAAGAAACCGCCGACAGCGAAGGGCGTCGAGCAAGAGAACGACGAAGACATTTGAGGCTAGTCGGCGGTGAGAGGAGTAACTAATCCTACCCTCCGTCGATGCCGGACATACTGAACGAAAGTAGGCAGGATTGAAATGACCGAAAGACGATATCCCGTCATCATCGAGCAGACCAGCACCGGTTATTCGGCCTATTCACCGGATGTCCCCGGTTGCGCTGCGGTCGGCGACACCAAAGAAGAGACACGGCGTAACTTCCAGGAGGCGCTGTCCGCGCACTTCGAGGCGATTCGGGAGATTGGCGAGCCGATACCGGAGTCGCACGCGTCGGTCGATTACGTGGAAGTCGCGGCGTAGGCGGCCCGCTCCCGAACAATGGACTAACCTCAATATGCCGCAATTCAACGTTCGTGAAGCCAGGGATAATTTATCTAAGCTACTCGGCATGGCGCTGGGCGGGGAGGAAGTTGTCATTGCGCGGCACGGACGACCGATTGCCTCCCTTTCTGCAATTCGCACGAGCGCCGGTGACAGGATGCTTGGCGCGGGGCGGGGGTCGGTCACTATTCTGAGCGAGGACTGGCGCAAATCTATGTCGGATCACGAAGCCGACGCGTTCTGGGCGGGGCGCGGATGAGGGAGAGAGCAAGTCGTAAGGGCGTCGAGCCGATAACAGTCCGCGAAATCGTGGAAACGGAGAAGCGCGAACGGCAGGAGTTCTTCGAACTGGCCGCGAGATTTCGGGATGCCGAAGATCCAGAAGACGTGAAACGACTGGGCGATCAGATGGGGCAAATGGTCTTCGGCGAATAACTACCCCAAATTGCCTCGGTTAGTCCCGACTCGATTCTGGAGTCGGCAGCACCAATGAATCCCAACGGAACGGGAAAGGCTATCCCAACAGCGCAATGAACTCGTCGACGGCAACTCCCGCGCCGCGAAGAATCGCTCGCAAAGTGCCGCGATCTAATTCCTTGTGATCCGGGACTACTACCTGGGCAAACGGCTGGTCGCGGCTGCGGCCCGAGACACTGGGCAGTTTGCTTACACGGCGACCAGCATCGAATCGAACTGCTCTTCGGGAATCGGCAGGTGATCTTCCTCCAAGACCGAGACATAGAGTGGAATCGCCTCGCGAATCTCGCGGATGGCCTCTTCACGAGTTCGCCCCTGGCTCACGCAGCCCGGCAGACTCAGGCATTCGGCCACCCACTGCCCATCTTCGCCCTTGAAAACGACTGCTTGTCTAATCTGCCTCCAGCATAGCTCAACTCGGGTCGAGTGCCGGACAGACTCGGTTATGCTCCGGGCGTGTCAGCGCTTCGTTGCAGTCGCATCCGCATTCACCGTCACTTTGAGCGCACGCCGCTCGAAAGCGGGTCGAAGCCTTCCGTCACCGAACGTCTTCTCGGTTGTCGATTTCAGAGTGACGCACTGCAGGTCCGGCGCCTGCCATTCAGTGAGCCTGACGGGCTTGCCTTCTTCCATCCACACTTTCTGATTCCCTGTAGTCGCGTAATTCAGGATCGTCTCGGTGCCAACGGTGGTCCACGGGGGGCCGGTCAAGCTGGAGCCGCACGTCCGTTCCCGTTCCGCCATGCGTCTGGCCAGGTCCGGATTCCTTGCCTTGAGCGCATCTATTCTGGCCTGCGAGCGGGCAAGCAGCCGTTCTCGTACGGGCGTTTCAACCCAATAGAGGACCAGGTTCAGCGGGTCCAGGATTCTCTGCTGCGCTGTCCTCAACGGATCGCCGGGAAACTCGCTGGACAGAACGAGGCCCCCATCGGCTGCCTGGGCGCGTCCCATCGTGAACAATTCGCGAATGGCAGGTGAGCCGTCGGCTTTGTATTCGATTTCCTCGTAATCCACGGTGAACGGATATGTGGTGCCGGAAAGTGCGGCGAGCGTTTGCCCGAAAGCCTGGGGGAAAGCCTGGGTGACCACCAGGAGAAACACGACGGCGCCCGCGGTGATGCCCGCGAACATTCCTGCGGCTGGCGTTAGCGTGGAAACCCAATTGCGGAACCAACGCGTCGAGCGAGCCCTGGTCCGGTCGCGATAGGCGCTGCGCAGGCGGTCTTCCAGGGAAGACGGCGACGGCGGCACGGTCCATGCCTTCAGCAGAGAGTTGATATCTTCGTCGGACGGTGTCATGCGGTCTCTCCAGGCGTTTGTGGATTTGGCGCCAAACTTCGCGCGGTGCGGGCTTCAAAGTACGGTGTAAGGATTCGCCTGAGTCTCGCGCGTGCTCTATGCAGGCGGGATTTCACGGCTCCTATATCGATATCCAGAATTGCGGCGATCTCTTCGAGCGGCAGTTCCTCGTATTGAAAAAGAATCAGGGCCTCGCGTTGCGACAGCGGGAGCGTGGAAATGGCTTGCTGAATCATCTGTGATTTCTCCTGTGCAAGGAAG
>CAIKAS010000188.1 GCA_903825445.1 uncultured Acidobacteriia bacterium | reverse complement strand
TTTCAACGCCATACAGTGATCGGTTTTTTGTATGAAGTCATTCCTGCGGTGGGCCGGCAGTAAGCGCTCCCTTCTTACACAATTACGTTCGTATTGGCCAGCTCAAGGACACCGGTATGTAGAGCCCTTCTGCGGCTCGGCTTGCTTGTTTTTTGATCTGCAGCCCGGTAGCGCGGTTCTCGGCGATCTGAATGAAGAATTGCTCTTTGCTTTTCGCGCGATCCAGCGTGATCCGTACGTCGTTCTTGAGTGCGTGCGGCGCCTTCCCAGAGGAAAGTCAGGATACTATTCTGTAAGAGCTATGCAACCTTCCTCGTTGGCGATTGCTGAACGAGCCGCCCGGTTTCTCTACCTGAACCGCTACTGCTTCAATGGAATTTATCGGACCAATCTTGCCGGTAATTTCAACGTGCCCTATGGGCCGCCGAGGAGCGGAAAGCCTCCCGATGAAGCTGCCATTGTGAGCGCTTCCGCGGCGCTGAAAAGTGCCGTCCTCGTGCATGGAGATTTTGAGAAGACCCTGGAACACGTGCAGCCAGGCGATTTTGTATACCTCGATCCACCCTACTATATGGAGAGTCGACGAGTTTTCCGGGAATACGGCCCCGGCGCGTTTGCACTTTCCGATTTGAAACGACTAAAAACACAGCTGAATCGGCTTGACGATATCAAGGCCGCGTTCGTCGTTTCATACGCGGACTGCACTGAGGCAAGGGACCTCTTGCGTCGGTGGAGCCCCCGAAGAATCCCGACGCGGAGACACATTGCCGGGTTCAGTGGCCACCGGCGTACTGCGTACGAACTCATCGCCTGCAATCTTTCCGATGTACCTGGAGTAAACCCGTAATGGCGACTCTAACGGCGGCGCACGCGGAACTAACTGACGTGCCGATCGACAAAATCGATCGCAATCCGGAGAATCCACGGATTTTCTTTCGGACTGCTGAACTGGAGACGCTGCTTAATTCGATTCGAAAACACGGAGTTCAGCAGCCGATTGCCGTATATAAGGAACGGGGCCGCTTCGTCCTAATTGACGGGGAGCGTCGTTGGCGGTGTTCGCTCAAGCTCAACAAGAAAACAATCCCAGCCCTGATCCAGGAAAAGCCGGATGCTCTAAATAATCTGTTGCTGATGTTCAATATCCATGCTCTGCGTGAGCAATGGGATCTCTTGACAATTGCGTTGAAACTTCCTCGCGTAATTGATCTTCTTCGGAGTAGAACATCGAAGGAACCGACTGAGCGCGAGATCGTTGACGAGACAGGCCTGCCGAGAGCCGCTATTAGGCGAAGCCGCCTGTTGATGGAGATGCCGCAGCAATACCGCGACCAGCTGCTGGCGGACCTTCAAAAACCAAAGAGTCAGCAACAGCTCAGCGAAGATTTTTTTATCGAGATGGAGCGGGCGTTAAGGACCGTTGAGCGCACGTTGCCACAGGCCCTCCCGAGTAAGAATCGAGCTCGTGATGTCCTCATCGATAAGTATAAAAAGAAAGTCATTGCGAACCTCGTTGATCTACGTTGCATTCCGAAGATCGCTAGGGCGTCGAAGGTAAGCGCAGATGTAAAACGCGCAGTTTCAGTCCTTCAAAAGCTCTTCCAACCAAATAACTACTCTCCAAAGGAAGCCTACGAACAATCTGTTTCTGACGCATACACCGAGCGCGAGCTCATCGGGCGGATCGAGGCGATCGTTGAGCGACTGGAGGCGTTGGAGTTCGGGTCCCTGGAACCTAGCTTTCGGACCTCGCTGGGAGACCTTGTCGAGCGGTTAACCACTCTCGCGGCCAAATTATCGTGAACTTTCGAGCCCTACCATCCCAACTGCATGAAACAGCTGAGGCTGCGGTGCGTTTTTTTGGGACGGATAGGGGCATCTTGAAGTCCAAGTTTAAAGTTGAGGAGGCCGTCAGCAACGATCTGGATTATCTGCCCACGCTTCAGGCTACCGCCCCAGACCACTCTGATGTTTGGATTGAAGTCAGCGAAACCCCCTACCTCACATCTTTGGACAGCGTCGTGTTGCATTGCATGAAAAACTGTTTACCGGTAAAGCTATACGTCGCTTTTCCCACAGGAATTTCTTCAACGGTGTACAAGAAGTGCGCCGACGAGGCCCGGACCAAAGGAGTGGGCGTAATCGAAGTGGCTGAAGGGAAATGCACGGTCATATATGAGGCCTTGTCGCTTTCCTTGCTGGGAGTCCGCTCCGAGGATAGAAGCCAATTCCCTGCCAAATATCGTTCCGTGCTTTCAACCGCTGAGGCAACTTTTCGAAATGGAGATCCCGCCAAAGGGTGTTCGCTTGTATACGACGAGATAGAGGCGCTGTCGCGTCGTCTCGCGTTGAAGATCAAGAAGAACAACTGGTGGATCCTTCTAACGAGCCTCGGCGTGCCAACTATCAATTTTGAGAGAGATGCGTGGGCGTCTGTCATGGATATTCTCATCACTCGCACAAACTTCAATTCCCTACCGTCGTCCGCAAAGAAGAGTCTGCTTATGCGGGTCGCGGCGTTGACAGAGCACAGAAACGAAACTGGCCACAAGCCGAAGAACCGAACAGTTCACAGTCAGCGCGATCGCGAACTTCGGACGCGATTTGAAACGGCCGTAGACGTTCTTCGCGATTTTGCCAAAGCCGTCGGTCCGCTGAAAATCTGAGCCCCGAGTAGGGCCTATAATCCAACAGTTGCGCCGGGGATTCACAATACAAATGTCCGATTGTTCGAGAGACTAATATGAGCTTTGAGATTGCCCCGTGGCTGAAGGCTGTCTCCAAATCGAGGTAGAGGTTGGGGCGGCTTAAGCCGCTCGGGTTTCGCGAAATCAAGCGTCGGCTCGTTCGCGCGGTCGGCAGGCGGACGAACGGACACCGCGATCGTGCCTCGGCGGCACGAGGTTCCAGTCGGCACGCTCTGTTGGTAGTGACGCTTCCCGTCACGGAAGTATTTTAAACCAGGCGCATATTGACGCGGATACGTGAGATCGGCTCTGAACGAGGGCGAGTCTCGCTGACCCCGGCGTAGTTTTTCAATCCGGCGGGCATTCACTGATTCGGCGCGGCATCGAAGAATCCGGGTTCATTCCAGAGACGCTTCAAACGGGGCAGGGGCCGGGGAGGGGCGTCGAGGGCGGCCAGGAACGCTTGCCACCGCGTGGCGTTGAGGCTGAATTTCCGGCGGTCGGCGAGCGCTTCGTCGGCGCGGGCCAGGGCGCTCTCCAGCACGAATTCGCTTACTGAGCGATGGACGACGGCGGCTGCTGCCTGCAATGCGCGTTTCGCGTCGGGGGTGAGGCGGAGGTCGAGTTTTTCGGTGCGGGTTGTGGTGGTGGGCATGGTTGGTGGTTTAGGGGAGTGTGATTTTAGGGTGGGGGAGTTGGCGGACGTTGTTAAGACGGGGGGAAATTGCAATGCTAGCCGTATTCGCGGTGGGGAGCCATGGGATCGGGGTACTGGCCGACATCAAGGGTCGTTATCGAACGTCGGAGGGGCGGACGCTCGTGGAAGTTTACCTTAGGAGAGTGGCTTTAGAGTGCCGCTCCCTTACGGTCACGGTTCGGTAACGGGGGGGGCGATTCGCGGTTGCAGATCGTGGGCAGATTACCAAGCGATTGCTAATCTGGCCCACAGGCGGCAATGAGGGCGGTCTAGAAGAACAGGCCCGGCCCGACGCCGAACAGGTTCCCGAGTTTGCGCGCCTGCTCGGCGCTGATGGTGCGTTTGCCGTTCACGGCTTCGTTGACATGGCTCCGCTGTCCGAACACAGGCAAGAGATCGGCGGATGTTTTTTCGGAACTCTCCATCAGGAACCGCAGCATCTCGGCCGGCGTGCTGTCATCGGGAGGCATCGAATTGCGCCGATCGTAATCTTCGATCAGGGCGCCGAGAAGATCCATCAGTTTGTCTTCGGCCGCGGTTCGGCGACGACGCCCGAGGAGTTCGCCAAAGCGGGCACCGAGCAGTTTGTACTGTTCATCGTCACCGATGCGGGTCGGCAGCGTCTCTGCCAGCAATTGTTCGTAGGCTAAGGTTGGCATTTTTACAGATTCTCCCGATTGTGGTCTTCGTGCGTGAATAGGTATTGAATCCACGTGGTTGTCGCTTGACTTGAGATTAAGCCAATTGGCGACATTGTCAAGACATGGCAAATCGCAATGCAACCCGTATCCACGGTGGGGACGTGTCGATTGCGAGAAGAAGCCGGCTAGAAAGCCGGCTGCGGGCAGGATTGCCCGCCCCCCAATCTACGCTTGATGTTTTCGACTTTGGCGCACAGGCTGTAATCAGTTCGTATCCAGGCAGGGCTCCTGAAGGGCGACGGCGCCATGTCAAACTCGCGCATTCTACGGGACGACTTACGTGAAATAGAGTATAAGTATTGTGATATTATATATATTGAATATCGCCCATAGAGTGATCTAATGAATACAGAATCTCACTTCATTCCAAAGACCATTGGACCGCAAACGGCAGGACTTCTGGCGGGGCTCTACGATCGGGCGCAATCGACTTTCACGCTTTCAGATGCCCAGGAGATCACCGGTCTTACGCCGCACCTTGCAAGCAGTCTGCTTCATAAGGCAACGCGGCGCGGCCTCGTGTCACGGCTGAAACCCGGGGTATTTGTTATCGTTCCGCCTGAACTGGGAAGCGCCACTGAATATGCCGGTGACCCGTATCTGGTCGCCCGGCGACTGGCGGAGCCTGCTCCGTCTTTCATCTCTCACGCTTCGGCAATGGAGATTCATCGGATGGTGACACAGCCTCAATTCGTCGTCTTCGCCTCCAGCCCGAAGCAAATACAGAGCCGCACAATCCGTGGAACCGAGTTTCGCTTTGTCTATGTGCAGCCGGAGCACTATTTTGGGACGACAAAGCATTGGGCCACAAAACAGGAGTTCGTGGAAATCAGCGACCTGGAGCGCACAGTTATTGACGGCCTCCGCCAGCCGGAATACTGCGGCGGTATCACCGAAGTCGCCAAGGGCCTCTGGATGCGGAATCAGGATATGCAGCCGGCGAAGCTGGTGGATTATGCGTTGCGACTTGGCGTGGGGGCCGTCATACGCCGTCTTGGATATTTGCTCGAGTTGTACGGGATCTCATCGGAAGACGAACTGGCGAGATTGAGGGAGACGCTCACGGATTCCTATATGCGGCTCGACCCCATGCTTCCGAAGGAGGGTCACCACCTGCATCGGTGGCGTCTTCAACTTAACATCACGCGCGACGAGCTCGAAGCGATTCGGTCAAGCTGAATGATCCCACACAAAAACATCTCGATTCTCGCAAACAGGCTTGTAAAGGGAGGCGGACGGCGCATCCCTGAAAGCGTACTTGAACGGGATTATTGCCTCGCGTGGTTTCTGTGCGCACTGGCCGAATCGGACCTGAAGCCGCTGCTCGCGTTCAAAGGCGGGACTGCTCTCAAGCGCTGCTATTTTGGGAACTATCGTTTTTCGGAAGACCTGGATTTCACGCTCACCGAACCTGTCGCAATTGACCAATTGATCAAGCGGCTTGAGCCGGTTTACGGCGCTGTGCGCGAAGGCTCAGGCATTGTGTTTAGCTTCGACAGGGAAGACCGCCAGAAGCATGGGAACAGCTACACGTTTTACCTGCGGTATGTCGGGCCACTGCCCAGCGGCAACGATGTGAAGGTGGATGTTACATTGCGCGAACAGCTTGTATTCCCACTTCGAGAGCAAGCCGTCCTGCAGGGGTATGAGCAGTTTTCAGATCTTCCCGAGAGCCGACATTTGCGCGTCTACTCGCTGGAGGAGATCGCAAGCGAGAAAACGCTGGCGCTTGCGGATAAAGCCCGCAATGAACCGCGCGACCTCTATGACCTGTGGTACCTCACATCCCTGGAGGGGATCATTCTTGCCCCACTCGCTGAGGCGATGCGACAAAAGCTTGAACTTCGCGGCAAGCCGTTCCAGGGCATCGCTGAGGCGATTCGCAAGAAGGAAGCAAGATTGAAAGCGCTTTGGTCGGGCCGATTGGCGGCGCAAATGATTGCGTTACCAGAGTTTGACGACGTTTTCCGCGCCGTGCAACGGGTCCTTCGCCAGGCTGACCTTCCGTAGACCTCCGCCGAACGGTATCCCAACTGGTCCGAAACCTGCGGAGGCTAATCCGTGGCCACCCCCGGATGTGCTACACTATGATTGATACTAAACGAGAAAGAACAAGAAGGAGTAGCAACCCCCGGATGGCATTGGCGGCAGAAGCAAAAAAACAGATCGTAGCTCGGAATCAGACTCACAAGTCGGATACGGGTTCACCGGAAGTGCAGATCGCATTGTTGAGCACACGTATTCTTGAGCTCACCGAACACTTCAAGTCTCATAAGAAGGATCACTCGTCGCGTCGTGGTCTTTTGACCCTCGTGGCGAAACGCCGCCGTTTGTTGACGTATCTCAAAGGCACCAGCCCGGAACGCTATAAAGCGGTTCTGCTGAAGCTTTCGATCCGTCACTAATTTTTTTAGTCGGGGTCCATACTCGAAGCGCGCCTTGTCTGACCTGGTTGTTCAGGTTCCCTGGTTTTTCAGGTGAAGAGCAAGGCGCATTCGCACGTCCGCTCGAAAAGGGCTGCGAAAATGCGGCAGGCTGTTGTTGCAGCCGGTCGTACCCTCCTTTTATTTCCCCCTCAATTAGTCAAATAGAGTCGTGCTGCCGGTGAGTAACCCGGTGCGCGGCAGAAAAAGGATAGCCGGGGAACGTAACCCGGCGAACAATAACGAATGAATATACAAACAGTTGAAGTCGATCTGGATGGCCGGAAGCTGACGATTGAAACGGGCAAGATTGCCAAGCAATCGAGCGGCAGTGTGGTAGTGCGGTTCGGCGATTCGGTGGTTCTGGTGAGCGCCTGTATGGCGCCGAAGCCGAAACCAAATCAGGGCTTTTTCCCCCTGACCTGCGATTACCGCGAGTACACTTACTCGGCGGGCAAGATTCCCGGTGGCTACATCAAGCGTGAAGGGCGTATGTCCGAAAAGGAAACGCTCACCAGCCGCATGATCGATCGGCCGCTGCGCCCCCTGTTTCCGGAAGGCTTCCTGAACGAAACGCAGATCATCGCTTTCGTGCTCTCGGCTGACCCCGATAACGACCCTGGCATTCTGGCCATTGTGGGCGCCGGTGCGGCGCTGGCGATTTCCGATATTCCGTTCAGCCACATCGTGAGCGGCGTGCGCGTGGGCATGGTGGATGGCAAGTACATTGTGAACCCGACCTACGAACAGAGCCGGTCCGCGACGCTGAACATCACTGTTGCTGCGACGCCCGATGGCATCTGCATGGTGGAATCCGGTGCACAGGAAGTTTCTGAAGCCGACATTCTGGGCGCGCTGGAATTTGGCCACGAACAGGTCAAGAAGATTGCCGCCGCTGTGAAGCAACTGGTGACCGTCTCGGGCAAGACGAAGAAGGTTTTCGTTTCGCCGGAACTGAATAAAGAGCTTTACGCGGCGATCGAGAAGAAGGTCCGCGTGGATTTGACGGACGCGCTGGATACGAAGAAGTACTCGAAGCTGGATAGCTATGCGCGCATTGATGCTCTGAAGGAAGTCGCACTGGCCGACGTGGCGGATGAGCAGAAAGTGGAAGCGGCGGCGATTTTCAGCAATCTGAAGGAGCGGATCTTCCGCGATGAGATGCTGGATTCGCATCGGCGTCCGGATGGTCGTAAGTTCGACGAAATCCGCGACATTTGGGGTGAGGCGGGCTTGCTGCCCCGCACGCACGGTTCGGCGCTGTTTACGCGCGGCGAGACGCAGGCGCTGGTAACGGTGACCCTGGGCACGAAGGACGATGAGCAGCGCATTGAACTGCTGGAAGCGGGCGAGTATTTCAAGCGCTTCATGCTGCATTACAACTTCCCGCCGTTCAGCGTCGGTGAAGTGGGCTTTATGCGCGGCGCGGGTCGCCGCGAAATCGGGCATGGTGCTTTGGCCGAACGCGCGGTTCTGGCGGTGGTTCCGGATCAGGAAAAGTTCCCGTATACGCTTCGCGTGGTTAGCGACATTCTGGAATCGAACGGTTCCAGCTCGATGGCGACCATCTGCGGCGCGAGTCTTGCGCTGATGGATGCCGGCGTGCCGATTACCGGTGCGGTGGGCGGCGTAGCGATGGGCCTGGTGAAGGAAGGCGACAAGTACGCCATCCTGACCGACATTGCGGGCGCGGAAGATCACTACGGCGACATGGATTTCAAGGTTGCCGGGACGAAGAAGGGCATTACGGCGCTTCAGATGGACATCAAGGTGCCGAACGTCACTGCGAGCCTGATGAAGGAAGCGCTGGAACAGGCGCGCCAGGGCCGTCTGCACATTCTGGAATGCATGGATAAGGTGCTCAGCGAGACGCGCAGCGATATGTCGCCGTACGCCCCGCGCATCTACACCATGAAGATTCCGGTGGATAAGATCCGTGACGTGATTGGACCGGGCGGCAAGATTATTCGCGGGATCATCGAACAGACCGGCGTCAAGATTGACGTTGAGGACGATGGCACGATTCATGTGGCGTCGAACGATCCGGTGGCGTCGAACAAGGCGCTGCAGATCATTCGCGATCTTACGGCGTCGGCTGAAATTGGCAAGACGTACCTCGGCAAAGTGGTGCGGATTGTGGACTTCGGCGCATTCGTGGAAATTTTCCCGGGGACGGACGGTTTGCTGCATATCAGTGAAATCGCCGAGAGCCGCGTGAAGGAAGTTCGCGATGAGCTGAAGGAAGACGACCAGATTCTGGTGAAGGTGATTGGTCTTGAAGGCAATAAGATCAAGCTCAGCCGGAAGGCCGTTTTGAAGGAACAGCGCGAGAAGATTAAGTCGACCAGCTAAGGGTTGATTAAGTTGTAGTCAGGGAAAACGCTCCACCGGGAAACCGGGCGGAGCGTTTTTCTTTGTGCGTC
>CAIKAS010000187.1 GCA_903825445.1 uncultured Acidobacteriia bacterium | reverse complement strand
TCCAGCATCTCCTGCGTCTCCGCAATTCCACCAATCAGCGAACCCGCCACGCTTCGGCGCTTCATGATGAGGGGGAATCCGGAAATGGCCACCGAATCGTCGGGAACACCGACCATCACGAGCGAACCATCCGTTGCCAGCAAGCCGATGAACTGATCCCAATTGTTCGCGGCGGGCACCGTGTTGATGATCAGATCAAACTGCCCCTGTAGCTTCGTGAAAGTCGTCGGATCGGCGGTTGCATAGAAATGATCCGCGCCCAGACGTGCGCCGTCCTTCTGTTTCTTCAGCGACTGGCTCAGCACAGTCACTTCGGCGCCCATGGCATGCGCAATCTTCACTCCCATATGCCCCAAGCCGCCTAATCCAATGATCGCGACTTTCTTACCCGGTCCCGCATTCCAGTGGTGCAGCGGGGAATAGAGGGTGATGCCCGCGCAAAGCAGCGGTGCCGAGGCGTCCAGCGGCAGATTCTCGGGAATCCGCAGCACGTAATTCTCGTCAACTACGATCTTGTCCGAATAGCCACCGTAAGTCGGTTGTCCCTGCTTGTCCAGAGCGTTGTACGTCCCAACCATCCCTACCGTGCAGTATTGTTCCGTTCCCCTCTTACACTCCACACAAGCGCGGCAGGAATCGACGAAACAGCCAACACCCACATGCTGCCCCGGCTTGAACTTCGTGACTTTACTGCCAACTGCGGAAACTACTCCGGCGACTTCATGTCCGGGCACCATAGGGAAAATTCCGGCACCCCACTCGTCGCGGGCCTGATGAACATCGGTATGGCAGATGCCGCAAAATCTGACATCGATAGCAACATCGTATTCTCCGATGGCACGCCGATCTAATGAGAACGGCCCCAGCGGGGCTTTAGCTTTTGGTGCTGCGTAGGCTTTTGTATTTGGCACACGTATTCAGATGACTGCATGCGCCTGAAGGCTTCAGATAACGACGAAACGAGCTCAATTCTCGGTTGGGGTCTTATCGGCGTGGTCGACAACCATCACATCCTGTGGAGCCTTGCGCGATTCCAGCTTGATACCCGCGGCCTCCATGGCGGAGAATAGCGAGTCGGTCGGCAAATCCGCCAGCCGTACCGCTTCGGGCGGCAGACTGACACCAGCCTTGATGGCTGTGCGAATCAGCATGGTCCGGTAATCGTCAGCGGTAATATCAAACGAGAAATCGTAGTACTTCGTAGCCGGCGCACCGGTCATGTCGATGACGGGTAAGTCGGTGTAGCGAGACAACGTGTCCGCAATCCATGCCATCGTGAGCTTATGGCCTACCAGTTTGTTATCGGCAAACGTATAGTAAGAACCGTTCCCGAAATCCACGTGGACCCCAGCCGCGCTGCCGCTGGCACTGATGTTCAGCCCCTTCGGAGCTTCCGCGCCCTCGGTTCCGTCCGGGGGAGTTTCCTTCATCTTCAGCCCGGCCTTCCCGTAGATCAACGCAAAAACCGCGACATCCCGTTTCTCCTTGTGAAACGTCAGTTTGAAGCGATCCTGAATCAGATTTTGCAGCATCTCCCGAACGTTGTCCGCGCCGCCCGCCCCATCCGGAATCTTCGCCGTAATATTGAAGCGATCTGACGTGACCCACTCCGGCCCCACCACCTGGTATTGCTTCACCTGCCATGCGATCTGCATGCATTCGCCAACAGTAAGGAAATTGAAGCGAACCTGGGAACCATCGATATGCATTCCGATGTCGGCGCGCCCCTCTTGCGGGGCCACCGGTCTTATCGATGCAACTTCAAACTCGAGATGTTTCGGCGCTGCCTGCGCCAACGCCAGGACCGGAAGAAGTGTTACAAATGTGGAAATAATCGCGGTGCGGGTCATATCCATGTTTTCTCATACGAAGGCGCGCCGACGAAAGATCCATGAAAGTGGAGGGCGTAGGAGCGCCTGCCTACCGTTTTAAGGGATCTTCCACCCAAGGCGGAGTAGCCTGCAGCAATCGGCCCAGTTCCGGCTCCAGCTCGTCCACGCGCTGCTTCATCTGCCAGGCAATATCACGATAACTGAAATGCCCCTTCACACCGCTGCGGACGCGCGCGATGTACTCCACTTCGGCAAAATCCATTTTGAAAAGGAAGCGCGACCTTGCTCCAAACGGGAGCAGATACTGCCTCCCTGGGTCCGGCAGCGCCCGCATTGCCGCCTGCGCCCGATCCATTGCAGTCGCGTAAGCGTCCTGAGCGCCGGCTTCGGCGAGTAATACCGGCGATTCGTAACCATGCTCGCCCGAATACGCCTGGCGATACTGATGGCAACGCCGGTGTCGGTGCATGTCGCGATACGCGCCGATATCGATCAGCATGTCGAAACAATATTGTCCGCCGCGAAAGCCTCGCAGCAAATCATCGCGCGATCCGCGCGATTTCACGGCCACATCCAGCACTTCCCCGCGCCGGGCCGCGCTCCATCCTCGCAACGTCTCGTAGAGCGTGCGGAATGAGTACGAGCACACCGGATAGAGCAGTGTCGCGGCAATCTCCGTCAACACGTCATCGGGTTTCAACAGATCCACGCGCGGAGCCTCGGCTCCGCTCATTTTTAGATTCTGTTGCGCCCACAACTGCAAATCGGAGTAAGACCGCTGAATGTATTCATCGGGCTCCGCGTGGCGGGCGAGAGTTGGCGCAATCGGTTCGGCGCTCGCGTCATCCCATGTGCACTCCGGCGGAGCCGCGCAAGCTTGGGCAATTTCCAGACCCAGTTCCCGCACCTCGCCGAATTCCGAAACGCGCAGCCGCTTGATCTGTTTCTCGAGTGTACGAATACTCGTGACCTGCCCCACATTTGTCGGCACACCCCAAAACAGGCAATATCGCGCCACGTCAAACGCGCGCGCCGCAATATTGCGGCCGTAGGTTTCTGGCTTCATCGATTCCGGGCGCGGTAGTTTCTCCCGCAGATGCGCATCCACGCGGGAGTGAATGTCTTTGTAGGCCGCGATCAGAGCATCGCCGGCAGCCTGGTAGTCGCTCGACTGAGTGGCATCGAACTCCGGCGGCGTGATGAATCCGCCCTTGGAAAAATCCTGATAACGCGATGACTTCGCCTGGCCATCCCAGAGTACTTCGTCTTCAATCTCGCTCGCCGCCAGTTCGCTGATGCCTTCAAAGCAAAGCACCGTATGGCCCAGATCGGCGATCGACTGGTGCCCGTACTGGAAGTAAAAGCTCTCAAGGAATTGCTGCGAATTGTGCGTGCGCACCCATTCGATGGACTGCCGGATCGAATCGGCCGAACGGCTGTACCGCGCCAGCGCGTAAGCGCTTTTTTCCGGCGGTAGCGGGGCGATAGTGATAACTCGTTTAGCCAAACGGTTATCATATCGATTGACTCTTCACAGAATGAAAATCCGCCGGCTCCGCGAGGATGCCGTCATCCCCCGTTACGCCCACGGCCCTGAAGAAGATGCCGGCATGGACCTCCATGCGGTGGAATCCGCCCGCCTCGCACCGGGCGAAACCAGACTCGTTTCCACAGGACTCGCTATCGAACTCCTGCCCGGTTTCGAAGCGCAGATTCGTCCCCGCAGTGGACTGGCGCTGAAGCATTCGATCACTCTTCCCAACAGCCCTGCGACAATCGACCCCGGCTATCGCGGCGAGATCCGCGTTATTCTGCAAAATCTCGGCCGGGAGCCCTTCGAGATCCACCCTGGCGACCGCATCGCACAAATGGTGATTGCACGCTATGAGGCTGTCGAATGGGTCGAAGGCGACGAACTGTCCGATTCTGTTCGGGGCGAAGGCGGCTTTGGCTCATCGGGCCGCTAGAGAGTGCTTGCGGGCTGGCGAAGCAGGTAACAGGGTGAATGGGTTAAAATGGTGTTGTCCCTCCTTTGCTGGGAGATCGTCTAACGGTAAGACTGCAGCCTCTGGAGCTGCGTATCGGGGTTCGAATCCCTGTCTCCCAGCCATTTCTCTGTTAACGCAGTCGCGACAAACGCCCGCCAACCAACGCCCCCACTACCGACGTTACAGCAACCACCGAAACGTGCCACGAAATGATGTGCGCTGCATTAAGAATCGGGCAATGCAGTGCCAGCACACCAACACCAAGTAATCCAGACAACGCGCCGCACGTGATCGCGGCCTGTACCGCATCGGTCACGAATCCTCTCCGCATCGCCAACGCTACAAGGACTCCCGCAGCCATGGCGCACAGCATTCCGAGCCGCAAACACGGAATGCCCCGACGGATGAACTCGTGCGTCGAAAAATCGGGGAACAGCAGCGAAGCCGATCCGCTCAGTAGCGATATCGCTACCAAGACACCCGCCACGGGTTGAATGACACGGCGCGATCCCGGAATCATTTGCTCCACCGCTCCGCCGGCCAGAACAGACGCCAGCAAGAGAACCACCGCGTACTCCGTCACGGCGCTCCCGGCACTGAGCTTTTCAAACCCGTAAAACCCGAACGGAGCCGCTAACAGCGCCGCCAGAATCACGAAACAGCCAACGACAAACAGCATCATCGCGCCGTTCGATGGCAGGGCTTGAACGGGCGTCGCCATGTCGATCATGACCCTGCGGATCTGCGCCACGTGCCCGGCATCTGGATTCGCCTTAGCGATGCGATCCGGAATGTCAAACTGCATGCGCACCCCCTGTTAGCAGCTTCCGGAGCTTCTCATACGCCCGATGCGCCTTCTGTTTGACGGAACCTGCGGAACTCCCCGTGGCGAGAGCTACTTCTTCGACGCTGAGGCCGGAGACCTTCAACATGACAATCACCTCGCGCTGGCTCTCCGGCAGTGTCTCCAGCAGAGTATCGAAATCCACACCTCGTTCGTCCGTCGCGATGGGCGCAGGCAGATCCGGCAGCTTCTCGACCTGCATCTCGCGGCCCGACCGGTTGCGGCTTCTGCGGTATTGATCGATACGAACGCGGCGCGCAATCGCGTACATCCACGGTAATAAGGGCTCGCCGGACCGGTATGTATGGCGCGCCGAGTGGATGCGCAGCCAGAAATCCTGCACCAGATCGTCAGCCAGTTCTCGTCGCCGCACTTGTCCCAGAAAGAACCGGAAAAACTGGGGGCTCAGCGCATCTACCAGCAGCCCGGCCGCCACTCCATCGCCGTGCTGATACTTCGCCATCAGAGTCTCCGGGGAGGGGCTCACATTCACCCCTCAACTACTCGCGAGGACATGCGCGGGCTACCGGGCGCGCGATCCCTCGTTAGGTAATTCGCCCGAAGGGGAAAAGAGGTTACGGTCATGGCGCTTCGCCGTCATTATGGCAGAAGCATTAAGTCATTTTGCGGTTCCGTCATAGTAACTGTTTCGGAACGGCCAGCGAAGAAACTGTCGAGGCAGCACCCAATGCGAAGATTACTTGCCGCGATTCTGATAGTACCCGCCATTCTGGCCGCGCCACCCGCAGTTTCGCCGTCAATCGCTCCAGCGGCCCCGCGCACGCCGGTTGTCCTCGAGTTGTTCACCTCAGAGGGCTGCTCGAGTTGTCCGCCAGCCGACCGCCTGCTCGAATCCCTCGACCATCAGCCCGTGCGAGGCGCCGATTTGATCGTGCTCAGCGAACATGTCGACTATTGGAATTATCTGGGATGGGCTGATCCCTGGTCTTCGCCACTCTTCAGCGAACGACAGCGCGGCTACGCTAATCATTTGGCAACCTCCGTCTACACGCCCCAATTGGTAATCGACGGGCAGTATTCGGTGGTCGGCAGCGACCGGCGGGACGTCATGAAGATGCTGGATCAAGCCGTGAATAATTCAAAATTATCCATGTCGGTTCGCGCTGTCAACGTGGGTGGAAGCGCTTCCGTTCATGTCGATGCCGATATCGGCGGCAGGAATGCCGATTTGTATATCCTTCTCGCTGCGGACCATAGCCGCTCCGAAGTACGAAAAGGCGAAAACGGTGGCCAGACGCTGACCCACGTGGCTGTAGTGCAGTCTGTCATTGGATTTGGGAAATGGGAAGGGGGCCGAACCGGACGTGACCTGAAGGTTTCGCAAAAACAGCCACTGGTATCTGGCGAAACAAGGGCGGTGGCGTTACTGCAAGACCCGCGAACCGGCCATATACTCGGCGCGGCGCAGACACGCCTCACCTCGTCAGGAACTGACTAAATCGTCGCCACCTGTCAGACGGCCAAACAATACAAAATGCCGGGCTCGCAGGCGCGAACCCGGCTACAATTTCTAGACTGGACCCCGTGAAAACTAAGCGAAGCTGCGAACCGCGTGCGCTTCTTCTTCATGCACGTCGAACACGGTGTACAGTTTCGTGATCTGCAGAAGATCTTTGACGCGCTTGGTCAGACCCAGCAGCTTCAGCGTACCCCCGGCGTTGGCGACCGTCGTAAAGCCCGAGACCAGTTCGCCGATCCCGGAGCTATCAATATAGGTCACTTCGCTGAGGTTCAGCAGTACTTTCTTTTTGCCCGCGGCCACCAGATCGCGCAGAGTGTCGCGCATAGCGCTCGACCCTTCGCCGAGTGTAATCCGGCCGGAAACATCCACTACAGTTACGTCACCCACCTCGCGGGTATTCAGTTTAGCGCTCACTACCGTTGCCTCCTCGCATGATTCGCGCCGCCTCGGCGGCCAAATTTACCGGCTGCCCTAAAGCAGCCCCAAAAACCTATGGTCGCCCTACGTTTGCGACCCCAAACTCTTCACCATCGTCACTTTCGTACCATTGGGAAACGCTTTTTGGACCTTCACATCGTCCATAAATGCACCCATCAAAAACAAACCTCTGCCGGAATGCCGCAAAATATTCGTGTCGTCCAGAGGATCCGGTACTTTTTCCGTCTCAAAGCCTTCACCCTGATCCGTGATATTCACCCTGAATTCCGACGACGACCGGGTCACGTTGACGTGAACGTGCTTATTTTTGTTGTAGCGATTGCCGTGGACGACAGCGTTCACCATGCACTCACGCACAGCCATGCCGATCCCGTGCTGATCATCTTCTCCAAAACCGGCATCTGCCGCCGCTTTCACAATGTCGGCTTCGGCGACGTCAACACTCTCCAGCGTGGAGGCGTAGTCCTGATCGATGATGCCGAATGATCCCGTGTCCGATGCCATGTCTGAAAACAGCGTGGAATTGAAACCTTAACACAAAACACCCTTGTCGCGAAAGGCGTCGACGCAACTAGACACCATTTTTTGCAAATCGACGGTTGCCAAAACGTCAGTCACAAGAATATTGGTGATAATATACTTGACTTACCATAAGATTGGGAGCATACTGAATTCATGAGCGCCAAGGAAAGCACGGCAACACTTCGGGACGCAATCCTGTATTTCGCGGATTTTGAACATTGCAAAGAGTTTATGACTCAACTGCGATGGCCGAACGGTGTTGTTAAGTGCCCGGAATGCGGAGCGGAAAAGGTCACGTGGCTGGCAAAGCAGCGCGTTTGGAAGTGCTATGCCAATCATCCGAAACCGCGCTTCAGCCTGAAGACCGGAACGATCTTTGAAGATTCTCCTATCTCGCTTGAAAAGTGGCTTCCCGCTGTCTGGATGCTCCTGAACTGCAAGAACGGTATCTCTTCGTGGGAACTCCATCGCGCCCTCGGCGTCACTCAGAAGTCCGCATGGTTTATGCTCCATCGCATCCGCGTTGCGATGAACTCGCAGAGCTTTAATAAACTGGCAGGTGAAGTCGAAGCGGACGAAACCTTCATCGGCGGCAAGGTCCGCAACATGCACCCCGACCGTAAGCGCCGATCTCAGCAGTCGGGACAGAAGGGCGACAAGACGATTGTCATGGGGATCATGCAGCGTGGCGGCACGGTTCGCACAAAAGTACTTGCGGATCGCAAGCGGCACGCGGTTGAAACTCAACTTCGTGAGCACGTGGAACCGGGTTCCGAACTCTACACCGATGCGCTTCAGTCCTACGCATTCATCAACGATGAATTTCAGCATCAGGTGATTGACCATGCGATCTCTTACGCAGAAGGGAAAGTACACACGAACAGCCTGGAGAACTTCTGGTCTTGCCTGAAGCGCACGCTTGGCGGCACCTACATTTCGGTTGAGCCGTACCACCTGAAAAGCTATCTTGATGAACAGGCATTTCGCTTCAATAACCGCAATATGGACGACCTTCACCGCTTCGTGTTCGGAATGCGTCATATAATCGGCAAGCGCCTTACCTACAAGGAACTGACCGGGAAGACGTTGGTGGACCAACATGGTTGAAGGGCCGTCCGATAAAAAGACAGGGGCGCGGGAAACGCATCGCGCCTTCAGTCGAGACCGATTTGAAGCAAGCCCCGAGTTTGCCGTCTTCAAACGCGGCATGAAGAAACTCCTGAATGTCCCGAAGTCAGAACTTGATGAGGCTGTGCGCATGGCAAAGATAGAGTCTCCAAGGCGCGGTGATCCGATGGCACCCGGACGGAAGAAGCGCACTTAGTTCTCTTGGTTAACACAAATGAGCCGAAGGCCGCCAGCGCTCATAATGCTGGTCGTAATCGTATCCTGGGGAGCACTGCTGCTTAATAAAACGGAGTAGCGATCAAATTCCATATCCCCTCTGGTCATCAAGACTTTGGATGCTGGTGGCATGTACGGGCTGGCCTTAAATATTGAGCCAAGTTGTGAGTACACATCTCGAAAAAATAGTCTTGCCTTGTATATGGGGTCGCACGTCTTGGAGATTGTAATCTCGGTTTCAAAGTTGCTTTCCTTGGGAGGCTCCATTGACCGAAGCGTGTACGGCAGTAGCCGTGGGCATAGGCAATTGCGACGCTGTTCGTCAGTCATGCCGTGGGACGGGCAAAGTACTTCCGAAGGAATCGGATTTGCCCCATCGAACCTGACAGCCTTTCCTGCTGGTGGGACATATTGAACATCTGACGGAGAGCATGGTTTGTCTTTTACGGAAGCAGAGATAGACTCACTTGTTTTTCTATCTTCGATTTGCCGATACACCAGAACGCTGAGTATTGCGGTAGCGACAAGGCAGAATCCGACCCTATTGCGGAGACGCCCTTCGTGGTGGTATGCCAAATACAAGAATGCAAACCATGCAACCAGCAATGCGCCAGCCGAAACGTAGATATCCTTCGGCATTGCAGAAAATACAGCGAAAGCAACAGCCACTACGCCGTTCCCCCACTCTTTCTTGCTGACTTTAATTGGCCGCATATCCGTACGATTCTACCAGATGGTAAGCCAAGTATATTATCACCAGAATATTTATGTTTGCTTTCAGTGATTTACATATTTTCCTGCTCGGCGCCGGTCTACGATGAGACTGCAATCCGGTAAGACAACGGATGGCGGAAAGCGAACCAAAATGACAGTCCAGGTTGAACCCGATCCGATTGGCAGTATCGGGGACGTCCACTTTATTCTGGGTCTCTAGTATGCGTTAACAGACGCATCGCCTGCAAAAATCCGGACCTGGTCCGGTCAGAGGACGAAAAGCGTAGCTTTGCGATCCTTCCTACAACACTCTGAACTGAGTCGGCAGCAGTTCCGAGCATGATTAGGAGCTGCTGTCGACCTCAGAGACCTTGTTTTATTTTTCTTTTTTAGTGTGACGGCGCTTCACTCTGTTAGACTCGGTGGTAGTACCCACCGCAAACGCGATGGATATTACCGGTCTTACCAGAGAAACACCTGGTGCCGAGAAAATCCGTAGCTGTCAGCGTAATCATTGGTTCGACTCTGATGGCGCTGTCGCTGGTTGGCTCCATCCCGAGCCCAGCGAACTTCCTAAGCTTTAACGACAAGAAGACCCTCGCGGAACTGGAGCGATTCCACGACTTAGGGAAAACTGCGTTCTCCGAGGGACACTACCAGGAGGCCCGCGCGGCGTTTTGGACCGCAGCCAAGGCAGCGATGCGCGCGGGGTTGCCCGACAAGGCGGCCAGGGACTGGAGCAACGCGGGATTTGCGGGTGTTACGGGCATGCAATACCGGTCCGCGCTCGAGGATTTGACCCGGGCACGGGCATCCGCCGAGGCCTGCGGCGCGATGGTGCCACTGATTCGCACACTCGACAATCTTGCCAGCCTATATCTGCAAATGGGCGAACCGGAACAGGCTCTCCGCATTGCGCGAAGCGCTTTGGCAGGTCCTGCTGGCAACGCAGAGGCGGACGCCCACGCGAAGTTGTTTTACCAGGAAGCGCAGGCTCTGGCGATGTTGGGAAGGCTGCCGGAGGCCGACCCGATCTTCCGGCAAGCCATTGCACAGATGTTGAGTTTGAACAAGTTCGACGCCGCCGCGAGAAGTTGGACCAGTCTTGGCGGGTACCTCCTCCACACTGGCCGTTACCAGGAAGCGGAATCTGCGTTAGAACAGGCTCTGCACCTCGTTCGACTTCACAACCTTAAAGCGGCCGCGTCGGTTCTCACTTATCTTGCCGAACTCAATGGCAAGAGGGGGAACGCCGCCAGGGCGGAGCATTTGTTCCAGCAGGCGTTCGACGCGAATGAGAGCGTGACTCCCCGCTGGGTAATTTACCTTGAGCGGGGGCGCTTCCGGCTCGACTACGGAGTCAATCGCGGTGCCCTCGAAGACTTTCGGGAGGCGAGGCGACTCGCGCTTCGGATGCGAGCCGGCATTGTTCCGGTGGACGAGGATCGCATTGGGGTGGAAAACCGGATCAACGGGATATTCAGAGGACTCGTGGCGGCGGGCAATCGTCTCTCTGCTGAAACACATGACAAAGCTCTTCTTTCCGAGACGTTCGATGCCGCCGAACAGGATCGTTTGTGGAGCCTGAGATCGCTGATCGGCCCGGAGCCGGCGCCGTCACCCATCGGTGAATCGCCTTTGCAGCACGCGAGGTCCGCACTAGACAGCGAGTCGGTACTGCTCAGCTTCTCCATCAGCGAAAACAGCGCCTGGCTCTGGGCCGTTGACCGGCGGCGCGTCGCAGTCTACGCATTGCCGCCACCTGAGCAACTTCGAGAGGAGATCGCAGACTTCACAGGGGCCTTGCGCCATGGCGGCGATTCCACAGCTCCCGGTCTCCGTCTGTACAAGAGCCTGTTCGGCGCGGTTCCATCCGCAACGCTTGCCCATAAGCGCTGGCTCCTGGAACTGGATGGCCCGCTACACGATCTCCCGTTTGCAGCCCTGCCCGTGGAGCAGCCTTCCACTTTTCTCATTGAACGTGTGGCGTTGCAGTCGATCCCCGGGGCGTTGCTCTTGCAAAGGAGCGACTCACACGATCGACGAAACACAGGCACTTTTCTTGGCGTCGGCGACCCCGTCTTCAATATGGCGGACCCGCGATATCGGGCAATTGCGGGCAGGAAGCCTTCAAGAGCTGCCCTTCCCCGGTTACCCAACACTGCCGCTGAACTGGAAGCGTGTTCGCGCGCCTGGGGTTCTGAATCAACCCGGTTGCTGACAGGCTCGGCGGCAGGAGTGAAGCCGGTGGAACTGGCAATGTCGGAATCACCCGCCATCATTCATTTCGCTACCCACATGGTGAGTTCGCCATCCGAATTCGGGTCAGGGCTCATCGCGCTTGGGATCGACGGCAACGGGACCATGGAACTGCTCGGGCCGACAGACATTCTCGCGCGGCGGGTCGACGGATCGCTCATTGTCATGAATGGATGCCATTCCGCCCAGGGCGATACTCTACCCGGTTCGGGGCTGATGGGGCTGACGCGCGCCTGGATCGGTGCCGGCGCCAAAGCCGTCGTGTCCACCCGCTGGGATGTTCCCGACGACAGCGCGCAGTCGCTTATGGTGAACTTCTACAAAGCTCTGCGCGGGACTGCCCGAGGCAATCCGGCATATGCGTTGCGCGAAGCCCAGTTGGCCGCACTGCATTCCGCGGGTCCGGACCGCGAGCCGCTGCACTGGGCGGGATACGAGCTATTGAGTCGAAACTAATGACAGCTACACCCGCAACATCACAGATAGAAGGGCGCGACATCGGGGATTTGGCCGGCCAGCCCTTCGACCCGCCCGACTGGACCGATACCGTTGACCAGATTCGCGCCGGAGACGACGCTGCGATGACGCGTTTGTACAGTGTCTTCACGCGCGGTATTCGCTACCTGCTGTTGCGGACCCTTGGGGCCGAAGAAATCGACGACAGGGTACATGATTGTTTTGTTATCGTGACTGAGGCAATTCGGTCCGGCGAGCTTCGCGATCCGGCGCGGCTCATGGGGTACGTCCGCACCGTGGTGCGGCGTCATATCGCCGCCAGTATCGAGGAGGCCGTGACGCGCAGGCGCACCACGGTGGAATTCGAAGATTCCGCGTTGTCCGTTTCCGACTGGAAAGACAACCCTGAACAGCACCTCCTCGCCAACCAGCGGGCCGAGATTGCCCGGCGCGTCTTTCAGGGAGTGTCTCGACGCGACAGGGAGATACTGCGCCGATTCTACCTCCTCGAACAGCCACAGGAGCGGATCTGCGAGGAGATGGGGTTAACCTACAACCAGTTCCGCCTGCTAAAGTCTCGCGCCAAAGCCAGGTTTGGAAAACTGGGTCAGCGGCTGGCGGAGAGCGGTTCTCTGGGCTTCACAACGACCATGAAAAATAAATCGGAGAAAAGTTCCGCCCCCGGCCACTAAGCTACCAGACAGCGGAGTGTCTTCCATTTCACACGAATCCGACGAACGCCTGGAACTCTACGCACTGGGACGCCTGGCTGAACCTCAGGTGGCGTTAGTCGAGGAACATTTATTGGTCTGCCCGGCCTGTCAGGCGCGCCTCGAGACCTTGGAAACATTCGCTCTATCGATGCAAGCGGCGATTTCGTCCGAACCGGCACCCGTATCTAAGGCGGAGGGAAGTTGGACTGCCTGGCTTCATTTGAAACAGCCCGCGCTCGCATGGGCATTCGGATTTGCAGTGTTATTGCTCGGGGTGGGTTTCTTTATTCATTCCGGCGAAAGTCCCCTCGCCGCATTCGCTACACTTCAACTGACCGCCGTTCGCGGCGATATCCCCTCGGTGGCACCAGCGCGCGAAATGGTTATAACGCTTGCAGATTTGCCGCCTGAGCCGGGGCTCCGTGCTGAAGTTGTTGATTCCACAGGTGGGCCCATTTGGAGCGGCACCGCAGACAGCGTCAAATTGCGGAATCCGCTGTCGGCCGGAAACTATTTCGTCCGGCTTGATGATAGTTCGGGCAAATTACTTCACGAATACGGTTTCACGGTCCGCCCTCCCCGCTGACGCCATAGCGCGGGGACGTCAACGCGCCACATTTTGTGGCTCTAATCTGCCCGATTCACGCCGATAAGTCTGTCAGTGGACGCCTTTTTTGATAACGCGCAGCGACTTTTCGACGTTGCCCGGTCAGACGACAGCACCGAGTCGAACGACTTCGCGCTGCTGATCCGGCCGGATGGAGGGCTGCATTTCGTCATGGAATCGCCGGTATCGCTTGAAGCGGCGGCGGTCCATGGCGGAGCCCGTACAGCTTACCGGGTCACCAAAACGGCAAATGGCACCGTCCGGGTGACAGGCCGCGATGGGGACCGTGAGTGCACATTGCAGCAATATGGGGGTGGTCGCTTCACCGAGCACGTGCTTCGAGACTCTTCCAGTCACCGATTTTGCGCTGAACTGCTCCGCGACCAACCGTTCTACAGCGTTCTGTCGCCCTTGGAACTTTCCGCCGCGTCTTGACTCGCCGGTGTCCTGCCAGCCAAGTCCGTTTCGTCCCTCATTACCTCAACTTCAAGTACGTCGTCCCGAAGCGCTTCCGAAGTCACGTCGGCAGGCATGAACACATGAAGGTCCGCAATCGCTGCCATGATCTGTCTCGCATACCTGGGGGAGGCAGCCAGCGCCGCACCCCAAAGTATGTGAGCCACCTGTAGTTGCCGAACCGGTGCAGAGATCGAAATAAGAGAGTCAGCGTAAGGCCAAATCAGATCGAAAAAAAGAAAATACGTCACAAGACCGGTGAGCGCGCCAAAGAGCGACAGGAGTGGCTTTCTCTCGTCTTTCCACCACCAACCCCAAATCGCGCCAAGCAGTCCGTAGATCACCACCATAAGTGCGATCCCTGCCCACGTGGAATGCAGGAATGCGTCGGCATTACCGTATTCCCCATAAAAAACCGTGGAAAAGAGATTAGGCACCGTCCAGATGCCGTCGCCTGTCCAAAAAGCGGAGACGATGAAGCAGGCAAGCATTTGGAAAACGCCAATAATTCCGGCCTGCAGACCGGCCAGCAGGCAGACGATCAGACCAGGGGTGGCTCGACGCGGCACCGCATTCACGGTCGGGCCACGCATATCCGATGGCGGAACTTCCCGGGAAAAAGATCCTCTTGAAGGCGAATCGTCCACTTATTCCAGACTACTACCTCACGAGCGGTCGCCGTTTCGGAGGAGAAAAGAACTCCGGCAGCCGGGGCAACAAACGATTCCGGCGTTTTGTAACAAAGCGAGGAACCCCGTAAGTGGTCAATAAGACAACGTTATCCACCCGCCATCCACCAGTTTCCAGAGCCTATTTTGACGCGGTCAGTTTTCTTAACATAAGCGTTTCGATCTATCGGTATCGAACATTTGAATTGGTCTTATCCGTATTCTTTCCACTAACATAGATTCAGGGGACAGCGCTGCTCCCCTCTTCCTGCACTCGGTCTTACATCCAGGTCCGGACCCCGAACGTCCTCCGAAAAGATACTTTTCTCAGAAAGGAGGACGCCCGTCGTGTCCCTGCCACTTCTCGAACGAGCCATCCATGGCGACCCGATCACCCGCTTTACCAGCGGTGACACATTCACAATGGGCGGCCTCGTCAACCTCCACATTATTCCCGACGCGCCCCCCGCCCCGGCGCTGATTCCCCACCGCGAACCCTGCCCCGGCGAACAATACCGTTTCCACTTCGATATGACGAAGTGCATCGGTTGCCGCTGCTGTGAGGTCGCCTGTAGCGAACAGAACGGCACCCCGGCCGACCAGAAATGGCGCCGCGTCGGCGAAATCGAAGGTGGTGTCTACCCCTTCACACAACGTTTTTACCTGTCGATGGGCTGCAACCACTGCACAGACGCCGCTTGTTTGAACGGCTGCCCCGTCGAGGCTTATACAAAAAGTCCCGAAACCGGGATCGTTCTGCACAGCGCGGATGCCTGCATCGGATGCCAATACTGTACGTGGAACTGCCCTTATGGCGTGCCGCAATACAACCCCGAGCGCGGCGTGGTCGGCAAATGCGATATGTGCCACAATCGATTGGCGGATGGCGACGCTCCGGCCTGCGCTAACGCCTGCCCGCAAGAGGCAATTCAGATCGAAATCGTCAACATTGCTGACTGGGTGGCGGACCACTCCTCGGCCAATGCGCCGGGTCTGCCTTCCGCGGACCACACGGTATCCACCACCCGCATTACGTTGCCGGGCGAACTGGGTCCGGAGCTGGAAAAGGCGAACCACACCCGAGTGCATCCCGAACATCCGCACTGGCCACTGGTCTTCATGCTGACGCTGACGCAGCTTTCAGTCGGCGCCTTCGCCGGCCTGGCGCTGTTGCGATCTGCCCGCCCGTTGGCGGCGGTTGCAGCTCTCCTTGTTGCCTTTATTTCGCTCGGAGCCTCTACCCTGCATCTCGGTCGGCCGATCTATGCATATCGCGCGCTGAAGATGTGGCGCCGCAGCTGGCTGAGCCGTGAGGTCTTGTTGTTTGGATTGTTTGCCGGCAGCGCCACCGCCTTCGCCGGAGCCACCATGCTGGGGCTGCCCCGGCTGGCAGGAATTCCGACCATGCTGCTGGGCTTCGCCGGTATCACGGCAAGCGCCTTCATTTATCTGGTGCCTGCCCGCCCATCGTGGAATAACTGGCATACGCTGGTTGATTTCCATCTGACCGGTCTGCTGCTTGGTTCGGCATTCCTCCGCGCTCTGGGGGTCGAGGTTCCGGCGGGGCTCATTGCCGGCTTCGCCACAGGGCAATTGCTCAACCAGCTATTGAAACTGTTACGTCTGATGCGCTCTGATGAGTTCGAACTTAAGGCATCGGCGAGACTGCTTTCGCAGGATCTGGAGCGCATCTTCCTCGCCCGTTTCGCCCTGCTGGTATTGGGCGGTATTGCTCTGACGCTGGCCGGCTATCCCATACCGGCGTTCCTCTGCGCCCTCGCGGGTGAATTGACAGGCCGATATCTCTTCTTTGTCTCTGTGGTGCCACGCAACATGGCGCTGCCGTGGGCGTCGGGTCGTGCCGCATGAACTGGAAACGTATCGCTGGTCTCGACACCCTCGCCGAACAGTACGCGTACGCCCAGGATCCGGTCAAAGGCTACGTGGCCGCTTCAAAAGTCGCCGACCACTGGGTCTCCACCACATGCGGATACTGCTCCGTTGGCTGCGGCATGCTCGTGGGCGTTCGCGATGGCAAAGCTGTAGCAGTTCGCGGCAATCCGAATTATCCGGTCAATGACGGGAAACTCTGCCCGAAGGGTCTCTCCGAACATCACACGCTTCAGACGAAGGATCGGGCGCGCAACCCTCTGCTCAAGCGCAACGGAAAGTTCGAGCCAGTTACCTGGGATCACGCGCTCGACACCATGGTGGCGAAATTCCGCGGCGTGCAGGAGAAATGGGGCGCGGGCGCGCTGGGCGTCATCAGCACAGGTCAACTTGTCACGGAAGAGTTTTACACCCTGGGCAAGCTCATCCAGTTGGGATTCGGCACCCGGAATTACGACGGCAACACCACGCTCTGCATGGCCAGCGCCGTTGCCGGCTACAAACGCAGTTTCGGCAGCGACGGCCCTCCCGGTTCCTATGCGGATCTGGAAACCGCCGACGTGATTCTGCTCATCGGCGCCAACATCGCAGACAATCACCCGATCCTCTGCGGACGCCTGCAGAAGAACGAAAAGGCCACCCTGATCGTCGCCGACCCGCGCGTCACCAAGACCGCGATGCTGGCCGATCTTTTCCTGCCGGTCAAACCGCGCAGCGATATAGCGCTGATCAACGGCATCGCCCATATCCTGGTCCGGGATGGCCTGATCAACCGGGAATATATCGATCTGCACACCTCGGGGTTTGAGCAACTGAAGACCTTCCTCGAAAAGTTCACGCCCGAACACACCGCTGCCGTCACGGGCTTGCCGATCGAAACAATCGAGCGTGTGGCAATGCTTTATGGGCGCGCCAAGGCGGCGTTCATTGGGTGGACGATGGGTGTCAACCATTCCACCCAGGGTGCCGAGACAGTGAATGCCATCAATAACCTGGCGTTGCTGACAGGGCAAATCGGTCGCGCGGGCGCATCGCCGTTCTCCATCACCGGTCAATGCAACGCGATGGGGTCGCGAGAAACCAGCTTTACCACTGGCCTGCCTGGCTATCGAAAGTTCGAAAGCGGCGAGGATCGCGCCGAACTGGCAGCCCTTTGGAATATTCCGGTAGAACGAATTCCGGATGCGCGGGGCATGGCATACCCGGATATCATCGAGGGCGCTGTCTCTAAGAAGATCCGCGCATTGTGGATCATCGCGACAAACCCGGTTGTCTCGTTCCCGAATTACGATGTACTCAAACAGGCTTTTGAAAACCTGGAATTCCTGGCAGTGCAGGATGGCTTCCATCCCAATCCGACATCGGAACTCGCTCACCTCGTGCTGCCCGCCGCCGTGTGGGGCGAAAAGGAAGGCACGTACACGAACTCTGAGCGACGTGTGGGCAAGGTGAACAAGATCGTAGAACCGCCGGGCGACGCCAAATCAGATTTCGATATCTTCCTCGCCGTAGCGGAGAAGCTGGGCGTTCGCGAGGAACTGTATCCCGGCTGGACATCAACCCGCGACGCATTCGAAGAATGGCGCAGAGTTTCCGCAGGCCGTATGTGCGACTACAGCGCCATGACCTGGGAATCAATCGAAGCGTCAGGCGGAATTCAATGGGGTGGCGAACGCCTCTATACCGATGGGAAGTTTCAGACCACCGATGGCCGCGCGAAATTCTTCACCATCGAGTGTGAACCGTTTCCCGAACAGCCCAACAAAGATTTCCCTCTGATTCTGAACACAGGCCGAACGGTCGAACACTGGCACACGCGCACTAAAACCGGCAACGTGGCGATCCTGAATAACATGTCGCCGCGCGCGTGGCTCGAAATGAATCCGCGCGACGCCAGGAAGCTGGAGCTAAAACCGCACGACCGTGTTTCTGTAGTTTCTCGCCGCAGTCGCGTGGATGGCGTGGAATTACGCGTCACTGAAATCGTAGCCCCGGGGCAGATCTTCATGCCGTTTCACTTCGCTGAAACGAATGTGAACCGCGCCACGCAGAGCGCCTTCGACCCAATTTCCCGCGAGCCCAATTACAAGCAGTGTTCAGTAAAAGTGGAACGTACAGCGGAGCGTTTGGCATGAAGATCTTCATCCTTTGCTCGACCACAAGGAGTTACCTATGGAACAGTTAGTCATTATCGGCAACGGCATGGCGGGCGTCGCGTGTCTCGAAAACATCCTCTCGCACAAGCACAAGTTCGATATCACGATCTTTGGCGATGAGACGCATGCCAACTACAACCGCATCCTGCTTTCCAGCGTGCTCGCCGGCGAACGCGAAGCCGATGAAATCACCATCAACGGCATCGACTGGTATCAGAAGAATGGCATAGGCCTGCGCCTCGGTGTCCGCATCATAGATGTCAACACCAAACTCCGCACGCTGACCGGGGAAGACGGCAGCGTCACACGTTACGACAAACTCATTTTCGCCACCGGATCCAGCGCCTTCATTCCCCCGATGGATGGCATCTACCGCCGCAATGTATTCACCTTCCGTTCCATGGACGATACGAACGGAATGCTCCGCGTGGCTGGACCCGGCAAACGCGCGGTGATTATCGGTGGTGGTCTGCTGGGTCTTGAGGCCGCCCGCGGACTGCAGGTGCGCGGCTGCGATGTCACCGTCATACATATCGTCGATACGCTGATGAACAACCAGCTCGATTCCACCGCTGGCGAGTATGTGCGGCAAAAGATGGAAGCGATCGGCATTAAAGTGCTGAGTGGCCGGAGAACCAAAGCTCTGCTGGGACGGGACGAAGTGGAAGCCGTCGAACTTGCCGACGGCGAACGTCTGGCTGCGGATATTGTTGTGATCGCCGCGGGCATCCGCGCTAATTCCGATTTGGCTGCGCGCGCAGGCATCCAGTGCAACCGCGGCATCGTCGTCAACGACTACATGGAGACCTCCGATCCGCGCGTCTTCGCGGTCGGTGAATGCACGGAACATCGCGGTGAGACCTTCGGTCTGGTTGCGCCGCTATTCGACCAGGGGAAGGTTCTTGCCGCCACGATCACCGGCAACCGCGGCCCAACTTTCGAAGGCTGGGCGCCGGCGGCCAAACTCAAAGTGATGGGAGTGGAAGTGTTTTCCGCAGGCGAGTTTCTCGAATCACCCGGTGCGGACGTAGTTCGGTATGAAGATCCAGGCTCAGGCGTTTACAAGAAACTCCTCGTCCGCGACAATCGCCTCGCTGGCTGCGTGCTGGTCGGCGACACCAGCGACAGCAACCGTTACATGGACTGGCTGCGCACCGCGGCCAATCTCGAAGTACGTCGCCGGAACCTGCTTTTCCCGGAGCCGGTTGCGGATAAGGGTACCTCCATCGCGGAAATCCCCGACAGCGAAACCGTTTGCGGTTGTATGGGGGTCACCAAGGGCAAGATCATCCAGGTCATCCACGAAAAGGGTATCCAGACGATGGCGCAGCTCAAGGAATGCACGCGCGCATCCACCGGTTGCGGTAGCTGCGCGGGCACCTGCGAAGGTCTCCTCAAAGCAGTAGCTCCGGATTTTGTGGAAGAAGGCAAGAAGGTTCTCTGCAAGTGCGTGCCGTTCAGCCAGGATAATCTGCGCGAAATAATATTCACCCAAAAGATCAAGAGCGTACAGGATGTACTCGAGATTTACGGCGACGGCATCGGCTGTGAAGTCTGCAAGCCAGCTCTCAGCTATCTGGTCGACGTGGTGTGGTGCGGCGAACACGAAGAGGATCGCTCGGCCCGCTTTATCAACGATCGCGTCCACGCCAACATTCAGAACGACGGAACATTTTCCGTTATCCCCCGCATGCGCGGCGGCATCACAACGCCGGATGAACTTCGCCGTATCGCCGATGCCGCGGACAAGTACAACGTGAAAACAGTCAAGGTCACCGGCTCACAGCGGATCGACCTGCTTGGTGTAAAGAAGGCCGATTTGCCTGCCATGTGGGCCGATCTCGGCATGCCCTCCGGACAGGCCTACACCAAAGGAGTGCGCATGGTGAAAACCTGCGTAGGCACGGAATTCTGTCGTTTCGGCGTGCAGGACGCCATGGCTACTGGCGTCGAACTCGAACGCCGACTCGAAAATCTCTACACCCCGCACAAGACCAAACTCGGCGTCACCGGTTGCCCGCGTAACTGCGCTGAAGTGACGGTGAAAGATATCGGGCTAGTGGGGCAGGAGGGCAGCTGGCAGGTGGTGGTAGGCGGAGCCGCCGGCAAACACGTCCGCAAGGCCGATCTGCTCATCACGGTTGAAACCACTGAAGACGCGATTGAGGCGGCACTGCTGTTCTTTCAGTACTATCGCGAAAACGGCAATTATCTGGAACGCACCTACGATTTCGTCGAACGTCTGGGCATCGAGAAGATTCGCAAAGAGACCGTGTACGCGCAGCCTAAGGAAAAACGCATTCTTTTGCGACGGCTCCAGAAGGCGAAAGCTCTCTCCAAAGACGCGTGGCTCGACCGCGATAACCCGACGCCAACGCAGTTTGTCCAGATTGAACCGATGCAGATGATTGAGGCGACTATTCAATGAAAACTAACTGGATTCGCGTCACCAGCGAAACGAACATCCCCGTGCGTGAGGGCCGCAGCGTGCATGTGCAGGACCGCGAAATCGCGATTTTTAATCTCGGCGACCGCTTCGCCGCCATCGACGCCGCCTGCCCTCATCGCGGCGGTCCGCTCTGCGATGGCATAGTAACCGGCAACAGGGCGCCTTCGCTCGATTGCGGGCCGGTCGTGGGACATGCGGTTGTTTGTCCGCTGCACGGCTGGAAGATCGATCTGCAAACGGGAGCAGTTCTGAAACCCGAAGTCTCCGTTCGGGTGGACACGTACGACGTGCGCGTTAACGACGGCGTCGTCGAAGTAGCCGTACCAACGGCCATTCGCAAAACAGGAAAGGCCGCCTAGCGAAGTCTCACCGACCCGCTGGCCATCCGCGCAGGCTTCCGTCTGCGGACGCCCGAGGTGTGTGTGCGTGGGCATTTTAAAAACATTTAGAGGACAAGGAACACAAGACTCAGGAAAAACAACAATGAAAAACATAACGGCGATTACTTTGTTTTGGCTCTCCATGGCCGCCGCGTTAGCCGGCCAGACCCCGTCCAGTCAAACAGTGCCGCCAGGTCCGTCGGGTTTTTTCGAATCTCCCGCGGCCGATATTAATAAAGAGCTTCCCTCATGGCTAGTCTTCGGGGGCGAATACCGCGCCCGTTTCGAAGGCTATACGGGAGGAAGTTTCAAACCCAACACGTCCGACGACTATCTGCTCAGCCGTCTAAAACTAGATTTGACGATCAAAGCCTCTTCATGGCTCAAGTTGTTCATTGAGGGCATGGACGCCAGATCGCTCGAAAAGAGCCCGGAGGTCGCGCCTTTCCAGAACACCTGGGATATCCGGCAGGCATACATCGAACTGGGCGACACCGAGAAAGACATCCTGGGATTGCGTGTAGGACGGCAGGAACTGCTGTATGGCGATCAGCGCCTAATCGGCAGTTCCCCATGGACCAACACCGAACATGCGTTCGATGCCTTCCGCGGCACGGCGCGCTACAAGAAGTATCGGCTCGATATGTTCGTTGCCTCCGTTGTGAATCCAGTCAGCGGGACCTGGGACCATCACCTCCAGGGCAATAATCTCGACGGCCTCTATGGCGGAATTGACAGGTTCGGCCCTCGCTTCGTCGTCGAGCCGTACGCAATGTGGCGTCTGGAACACGGTCTCAAGAACGAAGAAGGCATCGTTTCTAAACTCGACGAGAAGATTGTCGGCGCCCGAGTCGTCGGAACGAAGTTGCCGTATGGTCTGGATTACGGCGCGGAGATGGTGAAGGAATTCGGCTCACTTGGCGCCGACAAAATCCAATCGTGGGCCAGACACTGGGTTGCCGGGGACACCATCAAGATTCGTTTTTTTCCGCGTGTCTACTCGGAGTACAACTATGCGAGCGGCGATGCCAACGCCAAAGATGGTATCCGCGGCACTTTCGATCAGCTCTACCCCACAGGGCATGACAAATACGGTCTCGCAGATCAGGTCGGCTGGCGCAATGTAAGAGATTTTCGCGAAGGCCTCGAATTGAAGCCGGTGAAAAATGTTGCGGCCGCCTTCCAATACAACGACTGGTATCTGGCAAGTGCGACAGATTCACTTTATAACGCGGCCGGAACGGCAATCTTTCACTCAGCGACTGGCACTGCGGGCACCCACATCGGCCAGGAATTCGACGTGACGGGATCGTGGACGTTCGCCAGGGCCTTCACGGTTGGCGCGGGAGTGGGCCATATTCTTCCTGGGCAATTTCTGAAAGCCGTCACACCGGGCAATCCGTATACCTACCCGTTCATGATGGCGAACTGGAAATTCTGACGCGGCCCTTCAGCACAACAGAGCTATCAAAGGAGAAAGAAAACATGTCACTTCAAGGCTTCCGCAAGGCTGGAAACACCCCCACACTACTTTCGGCTTTTCTGTATTTCGACGTCAGCTTCATGGTTTGGGTCATCCTGGGACCGCTGGGACCTTTCATCGGTGAGGCGCTTAAGCTGTCTACCTCTCAGAAGGGCATGCTGACGGCCGTCCCGCTACTGGGCGGGTCGTTCTTCCGACTCATCCTCGGCTTCATGACTGAGCGCATCGGCGGCAGAAAGACGGGGCTGATCGGACTCAGCCTCTCGCTTGTCCCCCTCATATGGGGCTGGCAGGCGGCGAGTACCTTCGGGCAATTCCTCGCACTCGGCGTGTTGCTCGGAATCGCCGGAGCCAGTTTCGCCGCCGCCCTGCCCTTAGCCAGCGGGTGGTATCCGCCTGAGTATCAGGGGCTGGCCATGGGAATTGCAGGTGCTGGAAATTCTGGCACTCTGATCTCGACGCTCTTCGCTCCCCGTCTCGCCATGCGCTTCGGCTGGCACTCCGTCTTCGGCTTTGCCATGATCCCAGTGGCAATCGTGTGGGCGCTGTTCGCCCTGCTCGCCAAAGACGCTCCGACCAAAATAAAGCGTAAGACGTGGAGCGATTACGCCGCTGTTCTGCGTATCGCCGATTCCGGTTGGTTCTGCTTCATCTACAGCCTCACCTTCGGTGGATTCGTCGGGCTTGCCAGCTTCCTCACTATCTTCTTCCGCGATCAATACCATCTGACGAAGGTGCAGTCGGGAGACCTGACCACCATCGTGGTTCTGTTTGGAAGCTTCCTTCGTCCCGTTGGCGGTACGCTGTCGGATCGCGTGGGCGGCTATCGCATGCTGTTGACCATGCTGGCAGGCGTCACGCTTTGCCTTGCCGGAGTGGGAACGCTTCCCACCGTCTACCCGGCAGTGGCTCTGCTGGTGCTCGCGATGGCGATGCTGGGTATGGGCAACGGCGCCGTATTCCAACTGGTGCCACAGCGCTTCCCGGACAGAGTCGGACTGCTGACGGGCCTGGTTGGTGCGGCAGGGGGCATCGGCGGCTTTCTGCTTCCGAACGTCCTCGGCCAGATCAAAGACCGCACCGGAAGCTTCGGCATTGGATTCTTCGTCTGTGCGGGTGCCGTGGCGGCAGGCTTTGCAGCCCTGCTTTACCTTGGCCCTGTCTGGAGGAGACAATGGACTACAGACTCAGCGATCCGTGCGGGCCTGGTCAGAAGCCCGGGACTCGCGCCTGAAGAGCAGGCTGCCTAATCGATAAATGAAACTTCGCATCCAGGATAACTCGCTGCGCCTCCGCCTCTCTCAGAAGGAAGTTGCCCGTCTTCACAGGGACGGCCTGGTCGAATGCGCCATTGGGTTTCCGTCGGGCCGCACCTTGAGGTATTCGGTGTCAAGCTCGCCGGATGCCACAGCCGTTTCCGCAGGTTATGAAGACGATTCGCTGCGCGTGGTCTTACCCAGGACCGTTACGAATGCGTGGGCGGAGAGCGACCAGGTCACGATTGAGGGCGTGGATGCCAGCGTCCGCATCCTCGTTGAGAAGGACTTCCAATGCCTGCACAAAGAGCATCTGGACCCGGATGGCTTTCCGAATCCGTTATCACAAGCAGTTCAAAACCAGAAATGTCGCTGAAAAATGCGGAGGGAAGAAATAAAAAAACGGCAGGCACTCGGAGGATGGTGCCTGCCGCCTCACCAAGAGTCACCAGGCGCTCGGAGGAGTGCCCCTGATGGCTGGGTCGCTACGCTTATTGGGCGCGCGACACCGTTCGGCAAAAACTGGTGATTGTTTTTCCTGCACCAGCACCTTTATAGACGCCGGAAACCTAATTCGGTTACAGAACGAACAACCTGTAATCAGACTAACACATTCTCAATGCCGCAGATGGAAATAAAACGTACGTTTATTTACATTTTTGGCATTGAGACGCTAACTCATATAAAACAAACTAAGTCTCGGCAGTCCGAAGCCTTCGAGAAGCGCCCTCTCCAGAAACTGAACCTCAAGCATCGCGATTTGGGGCGCGGTCATCTTGCTTCTATACGAGCGTAGTTGGGAGTCCAACTGCTCCCGGACGCTCAGTGCCTGCTCGTCGGTCTGCCGGCTTCTCGCAAGCGCAACCAGCTTCTGCTCCAGCATGGTCAGGCGCTGTTCAAGTTTCTCCAAATCTCCAGTTAAATCAGCAAGTTCGGACCGGATTTGATCGAGCGACGCGGCTACGGGCTCAAATTCCCCCACACCCGTGGCCCGAATTGCCGCCGCGTTGCGTTCCAGAAACCGGTTGAGTTCATCATGGGCAAACGGCGCTGCCTGCGGCTCTCTCGATCGACCAGGCCCGCCTGTTGACTGGCCAGTCCCGGCATCGGCCATCCGCTGTGCCTCCAACATGACTGGTTGAGAGCAAAACGCCAGCGAGTTCACCATCTGGACCCGCGACCGCTTCGCCCTCCACTTCTCAAACGCGACGTCGATCCCTCGCATCACCGCCTCCAGCGGCACACCCGAATTCTTCCATGATTCAATCAGCGCCCAGTCGAGTGGTGAGAGCAGAAACAGGCTCGTCCCCCGAGCTTTCTGGAAATGCTCCTCGACTTCCGTGAAGTAGTTGAAATAACTGGACCAGGCTGCTGCCGAAGAACCTGCTGTGTTGTCTTCCTGCCCGTTCACCGAGTCCTGTCCCAAATCAGCCGCAAGCCTTCGAGCGTCAGATTCTCATCGATGTTGCGGACAAATCGCGATTCGCCTGCAATTAGATCAGCATGTCCACCAGTCGCCACCGTTTTTGTGTCAGGGCCAAGTTCGGCGATCAGACGTTCGATCATCCCGTCAATCGCGCCGATCGCCCCGTAGTACAACCCGGACTGCATACTTGCGACCGTATTCGTCCCGATCAGCTTTCCGGGCTTGCGGAAATCCACCAGCGGCAACCGAGCCGTGCGACTGAACAGAGCGTCAGCAGAGATCCCGACACCCGCCGCAATAATGCCTCCCAGATACTCTGCATTCGCCGAAATCGCATCGAACGTAATAGCGGTCCCCAGATCCACGACCACGCATGGTCCGCCGTATTTGTGGAAGGCCGCCACTCCGTTCACGAGCCTGTCCGCACCCACTTCCGAGGGGTTTTCATACCGAATAGTAAGCCCCGTATCGGTCTGCGCCGTGACGAACATCGCTTCCGTACCGAAGTAGCGCCGCGACATCTCCGCGAGCGCGCCGTTCAGCGGTGGCACCACCGACGAAACAATGATCCCGTCGATTCTCGCCGGATCGAGCCCAGCGTACCTCAGCAGATTCTGTAACAGAATCCCCCACTCATCCGAGGTCTGCTCGCGTACAGTGCGCAGCCTCCGGTGGTCGGCTAACACATCGCCCTGAAAGATTCCAACCGTGATATTTGTATTGCCGGCGTCAAGTGCAAGCAGCATAATTTTGAGGCCCGAAAACTTACATGTAAGCCGGAACCGCGATACCCAGGACGGCGAGTGTTCGTTCCAGTTGCAGTGCCAGGTATTCCGTCATCCAGAGCAGAAAGACTTTGCGTTCCGGGTCGGGTTCCGCCAGAACCGGGTATTGATGATAGAAAATATTGAACGTCTGCGCCAGCTGAAAAACGTACTTCGCCACGTGCGCCGGCTCGCCCGACGTCACCGCGCGATCCACCACGGCATCCGCGCGCGTCGCCGCCATCAGGAACTGCCACAACTCATCCGAGGCCAGTTGCCGCCCCAAAATATCAAGCGTCAGCGCCGCCGGGAAGTCCGGTTTAGCCTCGCCCCGGTCTTCCAGTTTACGGAAGATATTCCGCGCACGCACGGCCGCGTATTGCACATAGGGTCCCGTCTCACCCTCGAAACTCAACGCTTCCTGGAAGTCAAACGCGATCACCGTATTGCGGGTGAACTTCAGCAGGAAGTAACGCAGTGCGCCCATGGCGATTTCAGTCGCCACGGCCAGCTGCGCCGCTTCATTGTCTTCCGGATGCCGCGATACCACTTCGCGAAGCGCCGTCTCCACCAGCTTGTCCATGAGATCGTCGGCCTTGACGCCGAGCCCTTTTCGTCCGGACACTTCCACATACGGGCGCTTCGCATCTTCTTCGGAAAGCTCAATCCCTAAATCTGCGCAGCATCGCGGCGAAAGCGCCACCATCTCGTATGAAAAATGAATTGAATTATTGGCGGCCTCGTCGAAACCAAGCGCGCGCAACCCAGCCACCACGACGTCCTGCAGATAGGACTGCCGTGCGTCGATTACGTTATAGACCATACTGCCGCGCCCGAATTCCGGCACGGCCCCGGTCTGCGGCTCTGCCGTCGACACCCAGACCTTCTTGCCGTCCGTGTACTCCGTCAGCACACGATAGTGGAAATCCTTGCCGAGCAAGCCAAACTTCCACAGCTGGTACGCGATATCTTTGCCCACGTAAGTCACCGTGCCATTCGAACGCACGATTACCTTGCTGTCTTCATTGGCCTCGTCGTCACCACGGAACGACGATGACGGCATCACCCAACATCCCTTGTTCTTGCCCTCTTCTTCGAAGTAGATGGCCTTGCGTTGCTTTAAGAGTTCAAACGCCGACGCCCAGAACTTCAGATGCAGAATCTCGCTCTCGCGGGGCAACACGTCGTACTGAATATTGAGCCGCAGCATGGTCGCCAGATGCAGGTTTACGATGGCATCCGCCACCAGATGCCCGAGCTCCGCCAGTGCGCCCGACCCGGCCTCCACGCCATGCAGCACTTCCGCCCGCCACGCCAATGCTTCAGGATGATCTTTGTAGTACTGCGAAGTCCGGGCATACAAATCCCAACAAAGGTAATCGAAGCGCGGCTCCGCGATCACCTTCGCCACATCCTTCGGCGACTTCTTCTCCAAAAAGTGAAACCCGACGACCACATCGGCAACCTGAACGCCCGTATTGTCGATGTAGTTCTGCACTTCCACACCATTTCCGCAGGAACGCAGCATGCGAACGAAGGTATCGCCCAACACGGCATTTCGAAGATGGCCGATGTGGGCCGCCTTGTTGGGATTGATGTTCGTGTGTTCCACGATGGTCTTACAGGCGGGAGCTGTTGCCTCAGCGGTCACATCCGGGGGATTCAGCAGCGCGGCAGCCAGCGCGCCACGGTCCAGCCGCAGATTGATATACCCGTTCCCGGCCACCTCCATCGCAGCCACGCCGGGGATGTCCCCCACGGCTTCCAGCAGTTCCGCAGCTATCTTCTTTGGAGACTGCTTCAGGGTCTTCGCCAACTGAAAGGCGACCGGTAGCGCCAGTTCGCCGAAGGATGCCTGTTTGGGCTGTTCGAGAATAATCTCGGCATCCACACCAAACCGGATGTTGAGGCCGTCGCGAAACGCGGCCTGAATTTGTCTTTCTAGCTGTAGGAGCACGGAAATCTGAGTATAGCGGGGAATCATTTATGGGCGCACTAATCTTGCCGCGTTCGCTCTAAGCCCAATTCTGCCCACTCGAGAGCAATTCGGACAGGGCAAAACGTTAGAAACAGCACTATTACTCAATGACAGTCGGCTATATCGCTACGTATACTTGATCTATCGCTAGGCAGGTGGCCAGGCATGCCGGGACAGAAAACGGCCGAAAGAAAGACGGAGACAAACTAAATCATGAATATTAAACGAGTTTTAGGACTTAGCAGCAGTGCCGCACTAATTCTTTGCGCGTTTGCAGTATCGGCAACCGCAAGCATCATTGACGATACTTCGTTGGCTGCCCCGGGCTTCTACAACGGCTCGGGGAATTCAAACTCGAACTTTACCGTCGCCACAGGGGACGGCATCGAGTTGGGTTTGAGCGCGATTCTCAGATATGTCGGCCCCGTTGACCCCGGCGCTGGCAGCAATACCTACATCGTGCCGACTGGCATCGGTGGTGGCGTTGCGTTGTGGGATTTTGAGTTTTCCATCAACGTTGACGGCGGCGGTAACGGATCCGCCCTTAGCGATTACACATATGCGATGCAGATTGCCGACACGACGACCAGCGTCGTCAGCCCGTTTTTCGATCCGACTACCACATTCGACGATAACGCCGAGTGGAACGGAGCCCGGGTTTACAAGGCCGACCTTACCACGGTTTCCGGTGCCCAGAACGCCGAGAACCTGAGTTGGCTGGGTGGTCCGTTCGACCCCAATGCCACTGACGACTACACTGTGACCTTGACCGTAACTGACGCAGCGAATTCGACTTCAGTAACGGACTCGATCAACATTGATGCCACCGCGCCGGAGCCGGGTACAATTTTGCTATCTCTGACCGGCATCGCTTGCCTCCCCTTGCTCCGCCGCCGCTTTTCAAAGTAAGCTTCCCGGTAGAGTTCCCATTCCCGCGCAAGGGCTTGCGCCGGAATGGTCCAGTAAACTTAAGATGTTCCTAACAATGGCGGAAACTGCGTTGGCGGTTTCCGCCATTGTTGCAAAAGTTAAGGTTCGCTGATCGGACTGGCACTCAACGCGGGCCTGTTGCGCCTCCCCCGTTCTCTGCTATACTCGAATTTTAGTGGTCGGACTCAGGCAGTGGGCGAAAGCCCACTTTTTTATTGGAATCGGGCATGAATCGAACGGCTGTCATCGCGAAGATCGAAGAAATCGCCGAGCGTGTCGCGCAACCTGAAGGCATCGAGATTGTCGAGGTCGAACTCAAGGGCGCCGGACGTCACCAGGTGCTTTGCATTGTCATTGACCGGCCGCCAGCCCCTGCGGACGGCGTTGCGATTGCGCCTGAAAGCACAGCCCCGTCCGGCGTGACGCATAGCGATTGCGAGTTGATTTCTCATCAGGTTGGAACCATCCTGGATGACGAAGATGTCATTCACGGTACGTACAGCCTGGAAGTCAGTTCTCCTGGCGTCGAACGCAAACTCCTCATGTGGAGAGATTGGGAGAGATTCATCGGGAAGAAAGCCAGGGTGGTTTTGCGGGAACCAGCCACGCCTGTTGCCGGTGGAGCAATACCGAAGGCCGGGACAAAGCATTTCGACGGCACCATCGCGCGCGCCGAAGCCTCGGAACAATCGATCACGGTTGAACTTTCCGACGGTGCGAACGTGACCTTTCCTTTCAGTCAGGTCGACCGCGCCAATCTCAAGTTTGAGTGGTAGCAGATAAATTCATTTCGGACATTTTTTAAAGCGTTAACGACAGGATCGAGGAATCACCGTGGACAGCATCTATCAATCAATCGAGCTTCTCAGCAAGGAAAAAGGCATTGATACCCAGATCGTTCTGGACGCCGTCAAGGACGCCATGCTGCTGGCAGCGCGTAAGCACTTCCGCACCAACGAGAATTACGAAGTCGATTTCGACGACCGCTCGGGCGGGCTCAAGCTGTTTGCTGTAAAGACCGTGGTCGAAACGGTTACCGATCCAGCCACGGAAATGACGTTGACCGAAGCGCAGCGCACCGATCCGAAAGCCGAGATCGGTTCCACGCTCCGTTTTGCCAAGCCTGGCGATGCGCTGGGGCGCATTTCCGCCCAGACGGCAAAGCAGGTCATTTTCCAGAAGGTGCGCGAAGCAGAGCGCGAAACTATCTATCGCGAATACGCCGATCGCGTTGGTGAACTCATCAACACCACCATCAAACGCATCGAAGGTCTCGACCTTGTTGTCGACCTTGGCAAGACCGAGGCGCGTCTTCCCAAGCGCGAACAGTCACGCCTCGAGAGCTTCAGCGTTGGTGATCGAATTCGCTGCGTAATCAAACTCGTCGACAAGTCTTCCAAAGGCCCCGGCGTGGTGGTGTCGCGCGCCGATGCAGAACTGGTGAAGCGCCTGTTCGAACAGGAAGTGCCGGAGATCTACGATGGCACAGTGGTTATCAAGGGTTGCGCGCGCGAAGCCGGCGAACGGACTAAGATCGCCGTATCCAGCCGTGATCGCGATGTTGACAGTGTCGGCGCTTGCGTCGGCATGAAGGGAATGCGCGTACAGTCGATCATCCGCGAACTGCGTGGCGAAAAGATCGACATCATTGAATACTCCGAAGATGCGGTTCAGTTCGCCACCCATGCGCTTAGCCCTGCCAAGATCACCCGTGTCACAGTACTGAACGCCGAAGAGCGCCACATGGAAGTGATTGTGGACGATTCGCAACTCTCTCTCGCCATCGGCAAGAAGGGCCAGAACGTTCGACTGGCCGCCAAATTGCTTGGCTGGAAGGTCGACATCAAGAGCGAGGAAGAAAAGCGGCAGGAAGTGCAGGGTTCCATCGACCTGCTTTCAATGGGCGCTCCGGTTTCTGTACTCATTGACTACGGTCTGGCCGAAGCGACGGTGGATGCGCTCGTGAAAGGCGGCATCGGTACCGTCGAGAAACTGGGCAGCATGACGCCGGAATTACTGGAAGCAATAGAGGGTATCGACGAAAACGCCGTTAGCTTCATCCAGCAGGCGATCAACGGTTATTACGGTCAGGAATACGCGGAAGAGATTCCGGCTCCGGAGCCCGCTGCGGCGGACAGCGCCGAAGCGTCGGCGGAACCTGCGGCAGGTGCCATCCTCGCTGAAGGGGATGCACCCGCCGAACCGGAGGCCGGAGTCCAAAATTCTGAAGAGCAGAGCACGCCTCTGCCCTCTGGTACGATGAGTGAATCGGTCGAAGCGGGCGCTGAACCGGACGCTGACGTTTGAGTTGTGTCCGGACGAAACGATTTTGATTCGATTAGTGCCTGCTTTTTCGGGCTTGTAGTTGGACCGGTTGTAGTTGGACGTGAAACGCCTTAAACATGAGTAAGATCCGAATCAATGAGCTGGCGCGGCAGCTCGAAGTCAAGTCGCGTGAGGTCATCGATAAACTGCACGATCTCGGCATCACCGAGCCGTTGACCCATTCCAGCTCGATCGAAGACGACATGGCCGAAAAGCTGCGCCGCTATTTCGGCGGCGACACTTCGGCCATCCCTCCGCGTAAGGAGCCTCCTGCTCCGCGCGCTGAAGAACCCTCGTCACCGAGGAAGGTAGCCGCCCAAAGTCGCGAAGCGGCACCGCGCGACGATGCCGAACCCGCAAAGTCGACCGAGTCCGTCAAGCGAAACGCCGCACCCGCTGTCTCCGAAGCTAAGGAAGACGGGTCTGGCGACGGCAAAACGAGCGATGCTAAGTCGGGCGACTTGAAATCCGACAAAGCCGACGATGCGAAGTCAGCAGAAGCCAAGGCGGCCGACGAAAAGTCTGCGGAAGATAACAAGCCGCGCGCTATTCCGCTGCGTCCGCCAATGTTGGGCCGCGGTGCGCCTATCCATCCGCCAGTTGGCCCCCGTCCCACGTCTCCGGTGACGGCTACAGGATCGCACCCCACGCCGCCATCTTTGCCGCTACGGCCAGTACCGCCGCCGTCAAGGCCGATCCCGTCGACTTCGCCGCGGCCCGGTCAGATTTTGTCTGGCCCCCGCCAGCCGCTGGTTTCGCCTGTACGCACAGCGCCGATTGCCTCAAGACCACCCGTTCCCACGCCGCCTTCTCCAACGCCTGCCCCGCCGCCCACTGCAGCATCGCCAGCGGCCCCGCCGAGCGTTCGCCCTGGCGTGCCCATTGCGCCGCCACCCCGTCCTTCGGCAGCGCCCGGCCAGCCCCGTCCCGCCGCGCCATCCGCGCCGCGCCCCATGGCCGGTCAGCCCCTCCGCCAGTCTCCCGGTCAGCATACCCCCGGCCAGCAGGCACCCGGTGGCCAATCCATCGTCGGTCAGCCTTCGGCTCGTCCCACTGTGCCCCCGCGTGCCGATTTGGCCGCGCGTTTGGGACAACAACCCCGCTCTCCGTTCCCAGGGCAGACCCCTCTGCCTCCGCCCGCGATGCCAGGCCATGCTGCGCCGCGTCCGGCTGCGCCCATGCGGCCAGCCGCGCCGCGTCCGGGCCAACCGCTTTATCAGGGTCCGCCACGTCCAGGCCAGCCTTCCATGCCGATGCGTTCCACGCGTCCTGGCATGCCCAGCCCGGGTCAACGTCCCGGTGGTCCTCGCCCGATGCACCCCACTTCACGTGGAGGTCCGCTGCTGGGCCCCGGTGCCCCGCCGCCGCCCGATCAGGCAGCCGCTCGTCGTCCGCAGGCCAATAAGCGTCCGCGCACGCCACGTGACCGCCGCCGCGAAGCCGAGGAGAAGATTCTCCGGCCACAGATGCGCCGCGAACAGGCCGCGCCTCCGCCCATCAACCGCGACATCACTATTTCGGAAGGCATCACTGTCAAAGAGCTCTCGGAAAAGCTCGACGTCAGAGCGAATCTTGTTATCAAGAAGCTGGTCGACCGTGGCATCTTCGCCACTATCAACCAGACTCTCGACAGCAGGCTTGCCACCGAACTCTCGCGTGAATTCGGTGCCTCCACTTCAGCCGTCACTTACGAAGAAGAGGCGATGCTCGATGTCGAGCTCGCCGAAGAGACTACTGACCTGTTCCGGCGTCCTCCCGTCGTCACCATCATGGGCCACGTCGATCACGGTAAGACCTCGCTGCTTGACGCCATTCGTACTGCCAACGTGGCGGGTCGCGAAGCCGGCGGCATCACGCAGCACATCGGCGCGTATCACGTCGAACACAACGATCACACCATCGTTTTCATCGATACTCCCGGCCACGAAGCCTTCACCCGCATGCGTGCCCGCGGCGCTAAGGTGACCGATATCGTGGTCCTGGTTGTGGCGGCCGACGACGGCGTCATGCCCCAGACCCTCGAAGCCATCGATCACGCCCGCGCCGCTAAGGTTCCGATCATCGTTGCCATCAACAAGATCGACAAACCCGAAGCCCAGCCGGACCGTATTAAGCAACAACTTGCCGATCGCGGCCTCAACCCCGAAGAATGGGGTGGCGATACCGTCATGGTGCCCGTCTCCGCCAAGAAGAAGATGAATCTCGATCTTCTTCTCGAAATGATTCTTCTCGTCTCCGAACTGGCCGATCTCCGTGCCAATCCCGCGCGCCCCGGTATGGCCAGCGTCCTCGAAGCCAAGCTGGATCGCGGCCGTGGTCCGGTCGCCACAATCCTGGTTCGTAACGGCACCGTGCGTGTCGGCGAAGACTTTATCTGCGGCACCGTATTCGGCCGCGTCCGCGCCATGATTGGCGATAACGGCGAACCTGTGAAGGAAGCCGGGCCGTCCATGCCGGTTGAAGTCCTCGGTCTCGAACGCCTGCCAGAAGCCGGCGACAACTTCCAGGTGGTCACCGATACCGCCAAAGCGAAACAGATCGTACTCTATCGCGCCGAAAAAGAACGCGCCGCTCAGCTGGCCAAGACCGGCCGGCTCACACTCGAACAGCTCCATCGCAAGATGGCGGCGGGCGAAGTCCACGAACTTCCCATCATCCTCAAAGCC
>CAIKAS010000186.1 GCA_903825445.1 uncultured Acidobacteriia bacterium | reverse complement strand
CACCAGGCGCTGCGTCACAGTATCTGCAAAGCGGCGGTTCGGGGCCGTGGAGTGAGTGTAATCGTGGGCGGCCAGAGCGAAGTGGCCGAGGTCCTTCTCGCCTGGCCGGGCGAGGACATATTCGCCCGGCCCCATGAGCTTGACTACGGCGAGCGATATGTCCGCGTAGTGAACCGGGTCGCTAGCCTTGCGTTTGAGCAGGAACTGGTTCAGAGCGCCGGAATCCGGATTCGCAGGGAGAGTTTCGCCGTAACGCGCGGCGAGTTCCACAATTCGCGGCCAGCGTTCCGGAGTACGCACCACTCGCGCGATGGAGGAGACACCAGCCTGAGACAAAGTCCGCGCCATCACGCCGTTCGCGGCCACCATGAAGTTCTCGATCAGCTCAGTGGCACGGTTCTTTTGACGGGTGTTGATACCGGTGACCTGGCCATCTGTCACAACCGCTTCCGCCTCGGCCCGATCCACATTCAGCGCGCCCATACGGTGACGTTCGTCCAGCAGCAATCGTGCGGCTTCGTCCTGAAGTTTCAGCTGCGCCTGGAGATCGGCAGATGCGGCGACCTTCGCGGGCGGGGCGGCAGTTCCTTCCAGCCAGGCGCCGACGGCGTTATAAGTGAGTTGCGCCTGGTTACGTACCAGTGCGCGATATACGCTGCCGGAGGCGATGGAGCCGTCGGACGAAATAAGCATCTCTACGACAATCGCTAACCTGTCGCAATCTTCATTCAGAGAGGTGAGCCCGGTGGAAAGCTCCTCGGGCAGCATTGGAAAGGTTCGAATGCCGGTGTAGACGGAGGTGGTCTCGATGGCGGCGTGCTGATCGATGGGCGTGCCGGCGGGAACGTCCGCATCGACGTCAGCGACCGAGATGAGCAACCGGATGCCGCCATCCACGCGTTCGGCAACTTCGGCCTGATCGAGGTCTCGGGAAGTATCGTTATCGATGGATGACCAGAGAAGTGATCGAAGATCGCGAATCGACGAGTCCGGCGGAGACGGTTTTTGCGCTCGCAGAGCCACCATCTGCTGCTCGACAGCGGGAGGGAAATCTGGCTGAAAGCCCTCATCGATCATCGTTTGACGGGCAGCGGCCGAGAGGTCAAAAGTGCTCTTGTTCATGCAACTGCAAGGCTAACACTGGCTGAACTCCGGTTGGGAGGTTTTTACAAAACGAACCTTTGCCTGGTCGAGGCCCGGATTTGTCATTCGAAAAAATGAACCCATTTTTTAAGTCGGTGCTGATTCCAAGCTGGTTAGCAGCTGGGACGGAGGGTGATATGTGGTGTTACAAAACGAACTTCGGTGGCGCGGGCCGGCTTGCGCCAACCCGCGGGCATATTGCCCCACATGATGCGGCGTTTTGCAAAACGAACCCGATCCGGTCGGGCAACATGACACTTCGGGCGTGACGGTCGCGTCGGTCAATATTCAGTTGGCAAAGAACCTTCGGCGGGAGCCCTTTGTCAGGGACGGCCAGTGCGACTCAATTGGAAAGTACCACGCAGCATGGAAGTATCAGCGGACGGGTTGCGGCCACCGGGTGCTAGTACCCGAAGCTAACTCTTTTTACATCAGGATGATGTGAGGTAGCACGGAATTCTTTGCAATCGTCGTGACTGGCGTTGGGCTGCTCCAGCTACAGCTGGTTAGTGTGCCGCCGCGAGGACGCCGAAAGCATCCAGGGGCAGATTTCCGTCGGATCCGAAGGGCAGTTCGTATGCCTCTTCGAGAATGGTCAGTCTCGGATTGGCCTCAATTTCGGCACGCATATTTTCGCTGAGAGCGAGGGGTGAAATCGCCAGCGTGTTGGCGATCCAACCGATACGCACCTGCGTAAAATCGGGCTTACCAATGGTGGGGACGATCCGTTCCACACACTCACGGTCTGTCGGGAAATGTATGGGTAACTTGCCGCAGCGCGGCGTCGTGGCCGTCAGAACGTTCAGCCAGGTGGCGTTGTTGTCGATGGCTGCAGCGAGCCGGTCGGTGATGATTTCCGCCATCCCAATCCCCGACGCGTTGCCGTAGCTGCGATCGCTCAAACCACGCACGAAAATGCGCTCTACGTGCGGAATGCCGGGCCAGGGATTGATCTCCCCCTCCACTCCCCGGTTGACAACTTTGGTATCCATACCGGCGCCGCTGTAGATCTTGCCCATCTCGTCGATGATCAGGAGGTCGAGATCGCAAGGCAGCGTAGCGGCCCAGGTCTTGGAAAGGGCCAGGAGCTCTTCTTCGCGCGCCTCCATATTGGCTGCGGGAACTGCCGCGAGTTTGGCTGTGTTGTGGAAAGCGTCTTCGAGAATGGCGAGTCCGCCGAGAATCTTACCCGAACCGAGCACTTGCCTGCCAACCGAGCGAATCACGGCCTCCAGACCCAGGCGCCGCGCCTGCATGTGATAGTTCTTCGCGCCAGCCCACTTGCCGAGGCCGATCGCCATCATCTTATACAGGCCGCTCTCAATCTTCCCTGCAAAATCGGTGTGTTGTTTGATGCGGCCGACAAGAAAGATGCCAGCTGCCTTCGAGGCGTGCTGGTCTAAAAAGACCTGAATACCTTCGGGGGAATGTCCGAGATCGATGACTTCGAGAGAGCTTCGAACCTCGCAGCCCATGGTCTCGGGAGTGATTCCGTAGTGGGCGAGTACGTCCGTCTGGCCTTCTGCAGTGGCTGCCCCGTGACTGCCCATGGCGGGAAATATGAAAGGAACCAACTGCCGTGATTTCCAGTAATCGATCACAGCGCGGACGATGACATCGATATTGCTGATGCCACGGCTGCCGACGCCGACGGCAACGGTGGAACCGGGGGCGAGACCTGCGCCAAAATCCGACGCAGTCAGCTCGCGAAAAATCTCACCAGGGATATCAGTTAAGCGCCGGTCCGGAAATTTCTGGCCGACCAAAAGCATGCGGGGTAGTTTCACAGAACCGAATTATATCAGCGAGAAAACATCGATCCGTTGAGTACTACTGAGCCTGCCACTCTTCGGAAAGTTTGCGCGAGTACTCTTCGGACGCGTAGATCTGGAAGTCGAATTCCTTGCCATCCATGGGACGGTAGGGCTTCATCTGCTGAAAACAGATATAGGCGTAATCGGCAAACCGATGATAGTGCTCCAGGAACATGGGCGAAAGCGTATCAATCTCCGGCGGTTCTTCGAAAAGACACCGAATGCCGATGGCGCGCGAAAACACGGCGCGACGGTCGGTGACACCCCAAGACTCCAGTTTGGTACGAACGGCCTCCGGCGGCGCATCGACAACCAGAGCGGAGAAGCATTGCTCATTGATGCGCATCCCTATATCACCTGAACGGCTCATCTGGTCCATGCACTGCTCGATCCAGCGGAAGATATCCTTGCCCAGAAACACCAGCATGCGGATTTCCTGATACCTGCCCAGCACAACGCGTTTTTGCAATTCCGCATAGTGGGGATTCGAAATCGTTGCCCTTTCGAGGGCCAGGGCGGCCCGTGAGCCATCCAGCAACTGGGTAGTTCCGGCATCGCCTCCAAACGGGTGGAGAATCAGGGGCGGCAGTTCGGTAGTGGAATCGTGCGACACTCTTTCTACATTATCGGCCAGAAATTCAAATTATTCTACCAGGGGTGGGTGAAATAACAGGGGCGGAGGCGCACCGGGTGGCCTAACAGGACTCATCGGCACGCCACCGGGAATTGCTGAGTTCCATCTGCGTTACGGCTGTGTGTTTTGGCGCATACCGGCACCTTTCACACAGGGGATCGCTCCCGTCCAACGCTCAAATGGCGCAAAACCACGCATTTGTAAATGGTTTGAAAATTGCCATGCTTGCTATTCAACCAAATCGGGTTCACAATCTATTCGCCTGGGGGAGGAACGCCTATGAATCTGCGACCACGTCAGTCCGGCAGTTTTCTGTTGTTTGTCAGTGCGCTTTCTGCACAGCTTTCAGCGCAAACGATGCACCCTTCCGGCAACATGTTCCGGCCGCTGGCGACACCGGCCCGTATGGTCTCGGAACTATCGGAACTGACGGTTGTGATTTGCCTTTCCATCTTCCTCGTGGTGGCTGGGTTGCTGGCTTACGCAGTCATCCGATTCGCTTACCGTGAAGGCGACAGCAAGAGCGAACCACCGCAGGTATATGGCAGCAACCAGGTGGAAATCGCGTGGACGGTAATTCCGATTCTGATCGTGTTCGTGCTTTCCATGGCGACGGCAAGAATCACCTCGGCGGTCCAGAATCAGAAGATCCCGAAAGACGCGCTATATGTGACGGTCGTCGGACACCAGTGGTGGTGGGAATTTCAGTATCCGGACCTGAAGATCACGACTGCCAACGAACTGCACATCCCGTTGAGCAGCACGGCGGCACCGCATATGACATCCCTCAAGCTGACGTCCGCCGATGTGTCGCACGGGTTCTGGATTCCACAACTGGCAGGCAAGACTGATGTCATTCCGAATCGCACAAACACCATTTGGATCGACCCACAGGAAACGGGCACGTATCTCGGGAATTGCTCCGAATATTGCGGGACGCAGCACGCCAAGATGGAAATCCGAGTCGTCGTGGATACCCCCGAGGAGTTTCAGAAATGGGTGGAGCGGCAGCGGGCCGCTGAAGCGGGTGCGGATTCCGACGCCAATCGGCAGGCTTTCCTGTCATCCCCGTGCATCATCTGCCATACGGTCAATGGAACGTCAGCCATGGGGGCGATCGGTCCCGATCTTAGTCATTTGATGAGCCGCGACACGCTCCTTGCGGCGGAAACGCCCAATACCGCGGCCAATCTGCGGGACTGGATCAAAGATCCGCAACACCTGAAGCCCGGCAACAAGATGCCAACGGTCCCGCTGACGGATGGCCAACTGGATCAGATCGTGGCGTATCTGACGACGCTCAAGTAAATCAGGAGACTACATGGCAACGATTCCATATCCCATTGAGGAAGGACACGGACACCACGCTGTCCGGAAGCCCAGGAGTTTTTGGGCCAGCTTTGCCGACGAGTGGATATTCACGGTCGATCACAAGCACCTCGGGCTGATGTATATCATCGTGGCGCTCTTGTTTTTCGTGGTCGCAGGTCTGCAGGGTGCGGCCATCCGCATCCAGTTGATGTACCCGAACAATACGTTTCTGTCACCTCAGACTTTTAACAGGGTCTTCACGATGCATGGCACGACGATGGTGTTTTTCGTTGGAATGCCGTTTATCGCGGGGCTGGCAAATTACCTGATTCCGCTGATGCTTGGCGCGCGGGACATGGCGTTTCCGCGGCTAAATGCCCTCGGTTTTTGGCTCACGGTATTCGGAGGCATCCTGCTATACAGCAGCTATCTTGCCTGGGCGGGTCCGGCCGGAACCGGCACGGCCCCCGACGTTGGGTGGTTTGCCTATGCGCCGTTGACCGAGAAGGCATTCTCACCGGGGTCGAGTACAGATTTCTGGATCCTCAGCATCCTGATGAGCAGCATGGGCAGCACGGTCACGGCTATCAACATTCTGGCAACGGCGCTTTGTCTTCGTGCAAAAGGCATGACGCTCGCGCGCATGCCGCTGTTGGTCTGGATGTTTTGCGTCGTAGCTTTCCAGATTCTGGTGGCACTGCCGCCACTGACTGCCGCGCAGATCATGCTGCTTCTCGATCGTTTCCTTGGCGCGCATTTCTTCGATACGAATGCCAGTGGCGACGCCGTGTTGTGGCGACATTTCTTCTGGCTCTTCGGACACCCGGAAGTTTACATTCTCAGCATTCCCGGCTTTGCGTGCGTGACTGAGATTATTCCTGTTTTTGCGAGGAAACCGATCTTTGGTCGCGCGGCGATGATCGGGGCCAGCGTTTCGATCGGCCTGATCAGCCTGGGGGTCTGGGCGCACCATATGTACACCGTGGGCTTGCCCTCTCGCGCCAACATCTTCTTCGCTGTGGCCACCATGCTGGTAGGCGTTCCGACGGGCATCAAAATCTTCAACTGGATCGCAACCATGTGGGGCGGCCGGATACGATTTCGCACTCCAATGCTTTGGTGCACGGCCTTCCTGTTCCAGTTCCTGCTGGCCGGACTGACGGGCATCATGCTCGCGGTGGCGCCGTTCGACTGGCAACTGGGCAATTCCTACTTTGTGGTGGCCCATTTTCACTACACGCTGATCGGTGGTCTGCTCTGTACACTGTTTGCGGGCGTCTACTACTGGTTTCCCAAGGCCACTGGCCGCATGCTGAGCGAAACGCTTGGCAAGTGGCACTTCTGGCTTTTGATCATCGGTTTCCACGTCACCTTTGATCCACTGCACTTCGCCGGTCTTCTCGGCATGCCGCGCCGCATCTATACCTATCCCATGGGGCGGGGCTGGGAAGGCTTCAACTATTACTCCACGTGGGGCGTGGCGATTCAGGCAGTCGCGATCCTGATCTTCGTCTGGAATGTGCTGGACTCGCTGATCCGCGGGCGCAAAGCCGGCAACGATCCGTGGGATGCGTGGACGCTGGAATGGGCCACCACTTCCCCGCCCCCTGAGTATAATTTTGCGGTGCTGCCGGAAGTACGCAGCAGCCGTCCCTTGTGGGACTTGAAGCACCCGGAAGATCCCGACTGGAAATACGAGCAGTCCTGAGACGAACCCAGAGGAGCCACTATCTTGTCTACTGCCGCCACTTTTCCAATCAACGACGAAGCGCGCAACCTCGATCGCGGGAAGGTAGGTCTGATCTGCCTGATCCTGACCGAAGTTTCGCTGTTCAGTATCTTCGTTACAGCCTACATATTCTTCACTGGTAAGAGCACTACGGGGCCGCAACCGGCCGACGTGCTCACGCTTCCGATCTGGGCTACGGCTTGCCTGCTTGCCAGCAGTCTGACTGCGGAACTTGCGGTTAAGGCACTGCGCCGCGATGCCAGGAGCCAGTTCCAGCTTTTTCTGGGAGCAACTATTTTGCTTGGCGCCGAATTCCTGCGTCAGACGGCAATCGAATGGAACAAGCTGATCAACACCGATCATCTGACCATCGCCACTAATGTTTTTGGCACTACCTACTATTCGCTGGTCGGTCTGCACGCGACCCACGTAGTGATTGGCCTGTTACTACTTTTGCTGGTACTCCTGCTCAGCCCGAAGACGAACATGCACAAACACGAGCGCCGTTTTGAAATCCTGAGCTGGTACTGGCATTTCGTAGACGTCGTTTGGATCGTCGTCTTTACCGTGGTCTATGTGATTGGCCGTTAAACAACGAGGAAACTCTGCATGATAACCGAAAACGCAAATCAACAGATACCCGGTCAGCCATATCCAACAGCAGTTGAGATGCCTGCGCCGACGGCCTGGCCTCTGGTGCTGGCGCTGGGTGTCGCTCTGATTTTCACTGGTTTGATGAGCACGGGATACATCACGATTGCAGGTGCTGTGATCCTTCTGGTCTCCGCCATTGGATGGTGGCGTGAAGTGCTGCCGGCCGAGCATCACGAATTAGTGGCAGTTGTGGGTGAACCAGAGCCTTTGGCGGCACCTGCGCTGATTCCGGTGGCCCATCTGCGCGCCGGCAGGCACGTTTCGAAAGTCCGTGTACCCGCAAGCGCAAAGCCGTGGGGAGCAGGCCTCAAAGGCGGAGTGGTGGGCGCGGTCGCGATGGCGGGCGTGGCCCTCTTTTTCGGTCTGGTGATCAGGGGCAGCATTTGGTATCCGATTAACCTGCTCGCCGCGGCCGCAGTTCCCAGTCTTGCCAATGCGAGTATCGGGCAGTTGAAAGAGTTCAGCTCGCTCGGCCTGATTCTGGGTACGATCATCCACGTTTGCACATCGTTGCTGGTGGGTGTGCTTTATGCGGTCATGCTGCCTATGTTTCCGCGGAAAGCGTTCTGGTGGGCGGGAGTTTCCGCGCCGATTCTGTGGTCTGGCCTTATTGCGTCCGTCATGACGCTCGTCAACCCCGCGCTGAGCGCCCGTGTTGACTGGCGCTGGTTCGTAGCTTCACAACTGGCCTTCGGACTGACGGGCGGATATGTGATCGCACGTTCCCTGCAAATCGAAACACGGGAAGATCTGCCTCTGGCCGTACGGGCTGGCATCGATGCACCGGGCGTGGATCTGCCTGGTCACAGCGGCAGCTAATCCTGCCGCTTATACTCTGATCGAAGCTGTATGGCCGAAGCAATCCTTACATCCTGGCGCTTCGACCTCCCGTTCATCGGTTTTCTTCTCCTCGCAGCATACCTTTATATTCGGGGCTGGCTTCGGCTTCACGCGCAATCACCGCAACGCTATACGCCGGAACGGCTGGCGGCCTACCTTGCCGGACTGCTAACGCTCTTTCTCGCCCTGGCGTCTCCGCTTGACGCGTTTGGCAACCTGCTGCTGATGGCTCACATGGTGCAGCATCTGATGCTGATCGTGGTAGCGCCGCCGCTGATTCTGCTGGGGCAACCGGTGTTGCCTCTCTTGCGTGGTCTTCCCGTTGTTGTTTTCAAAGACGGCCTCGGTCCGTTTCTCTCGTGCCACGGGCTGCAGCGGGCCGGGCGCAGATTGACCCATCCCGTGGTTTGCTGGTTCGCTATGACGGCGGCGATTCTGTTCTGGCACACACCGCGCTGGTACGATCTGGGGCTGCGCTCCACAGCGTGGCACGGGCTCGAGCACGCATGTTTTTTCTACGGAGCTTTGTTGTTCTGGTCGCCGGTTATCGGTATCTGGCCAAATCGCCCGCACTGGCCGGGTTGGATGATGATCCCCTACCTGGTGCTCGCGGACATTGTGAACACGGGACTTTCGGCATGGCTTGTGTTCTCCGCTCATGTGGTCTATCGAACGTATGAACTCGCACCGCGCATTGCGGGCATGTCAGCACTCGAAGATCAATCGACGGCTGGCGCGATTATGTGGGTGCCGGGATCCATCGCGTTTCTGATCCCGGCTTTTATCATTACAATGCGGGCAATCCAGGGCGAACGCCGGTGGCCGGAATTCGTCCGGATCAAACCCGCGCCGCGCCCACGGTCCAGACAACCATTCGACGTGTTTCGCATTCCCGTACTCGGCGCTGTACTGCGGAAACCGTGGTTTCGGCGTGCGGTTCAGGCCGTGCTTTTCGGTCTGGCGCTGGCCGTGGTCATCGATGGATTGACTGGCCCCCAGATCGCTCCGTTAAATCTGGCTGGCATCCTCCCCTGGACGTACTGGCGAGGCTTCACAGTGATCGCGCTCCTGCTGGCGGGGAATCTGTTCTGCATGGCATGCCCGTTCACACTGGCAAGCGACGCTTTCAGCCGGATCCTGCCTGGCAAAACTCACTGGCCGAAAGCACTGCGGTCGAAGTGGCTCGCGATTGTCGTGCTGTTTGGGTATTTATGGGCTAACGAGGTCTTCGGCATCTGGAACAGCCCGTGGTGGACGGCGTGGGTTGTCGTCGGATACTTCGCTGCCGCCATCACAATCAACGGCCTTTTTCAAGGCGCGAGCTTCTGCAAATATGTTTGTCCCATCGGCCAGTTCCATTTCGTGAACACGCTGATTTCGCCGCTGGAGGTAAAGTTCCGTTCGGCTTCCGTGTGCTCGACCTGCAGCACGGAGGATTGCATCAGCGGCAACGCCTCCCAACAGGGCTGCCAACTCTATCTCTTTCAGCCGATGAAGACCGGCAATTTCGATTGCACGTTTTGCCTCGACTGCGTCCATGCCTGCCCGAATGACAATGTCGGCATCCTGGCTGTTCCGCCCGGATCTTCGCTCGTCCCGGATAGCCGTTCGTCGAACATCGGCAGGCTCTCACAGCGCACCGACGCCGCAGCTCTTGCGGCGGTAATCGTCTTTGGCGCCCTGGCGAGCGCCGCCGTCATGACCGATCCGGTGATGGTGTGGATGCATCTGGTGCACCGTGCCCTGGGGCTGGATTCCATGCTGCCGGTTACCACGGCGTTTCTGTTCGGCGGTATCGTGCTGACACCGCTGATTCTGGTCTGGATGTGCGGGCACATTTCCGTCTGGCTCAGCAATGCGACTGATGGCTGGGGACAGATCGCGCGCCGATTCATTTTCGCGATGGTTCCACTTGGCGCGGCAATGTGGGTGGCGCATTTTGTATTCCACCTGCTCACCGGGTGGCAATCCGCGATCCCGGTGGCCGCGCGTATTCTGCATTTCGCCGTGCCCACTGCGGCGCTCGCTGCGCACGTTCCACCCTGGTTACCGACTCTGCAGATCCTGCTGCTCGATGGCGGACTGATTCTCAGCGTTTACATTGCCTGGGGGATGGCACGCCGGGAAACAGAAGGGTTGCGCAGCGCGTTCGCCCTGCTGATGCCCTGGGCGATATTGGCAACTTGTATTTACGCGGTCGCTATCTGGATTCTCTTCCAGCCCATGCAAATGCGCGGGATGGTGATGTGATGCGCTGGCTGTTTGTTCTGGCAGCGTCAGCTCTGCTGCTAAGGGCCGATGGCGGCTCAGTGATTCTTAATCGGCAAACCAGGGACTTTACGCTTACGATATTTGTCTCGCCCTCGCCACCACAGGTGGGCCTGGTTGACCTGAGCGTCCTGCTCCAGACTGCTGAAACGCTCGATCCTATCCTGGACGCCGATGTCGAGCTGAAACTCAACAAGGGAAGTTCGAGCGTCTCCGTGCGCCCGACACATGACCGTGCGCAAAACAAAATGTTGTACGCCGCGACGGTGGAGTTGAACGAACCCGGAGACTGGAGTTACACGATTGCAGTGAGGCCCTCGAAAAGCAGCGTCCCGGAATCGGAGTTTAACGGCGTTCTGGCCGTCGATGGTGGAAAGACGAAGATTGAAGAATACTCAGTCTGGCTGGCGCTGCCGTTCGTTTGTCTGGCGGTTTTTGCGATCCACCAATGGCTTCGTCTCTCGCGCCCCGGTGCCGGAAGCCCTCACTGAGCCTGAGTTGGAGACACGCGCGTACCAAAACGTATATCCATCGCCGCGTCTTTCTCGAACTCCACCTCGGCGCCGCGCGCCACGATATTGCGAAACACGGACCACGCCAAACCGTAATAGCCAAGCGCTGTGCCGGTTAGCTTCGACGAACGTGCCGCCACCATGCCGAGGAGTCCGAATCCGAGGCCGCCGCCGAGTACGTGCCGACCCGAGTTATTAGAATTCGCGCCGTTAACCTCCTGCCTGTCTCCATCGTGATCCATACCGCGCGTGGCGATTAATACGGAAATCACCGGAAGAATGAAACGCGTTTTCGATTCCACGGCTTTCACGTTGCCTTCGGCATCGACTTCCACCTGTCCGGCGCCGCCCGATTCAGCCGAGTCCACGACCGCCTGAACCTTGGTGGCAGGCTGTTGAATCGCCACCGACGGACGTGGAGAACCTTCCGGAAGGTCGACGTGGTCGAAGGCGAAGCGAAGTTGTCCGCCGCGGTGGAACCAGCGTGCCGGGCGAGCCTGCGTCACTGTACCGGTGAGCCGGGTTCCTTCCGGTAGTACAAGTTTGTTATCACCGGAAAACAATGGTTGCGAAATTACGGCCGAGACTTTATCGCCCAGTCTCGCAGATTTCGACGTCGCTGTCGTGATGAACCGGGTATGAACCACACTGTCATTGGGAGGCTGTCCACCAAGCTGAGCAAGGTCGGCACGATCTATCGTCCCTGCACCGAAATCGACAGGAGCGCTGAGCGGCGCGTCGAAGCGAGTCCCTTTACGCACCCACTGCGGATGGTAGGGCAGTTTCATGAGAAAGAAATCTCCGAACTTCTCCATTTTGTCGGGACCTCTGACCATGCCCACGACGCTTTCAGCTCTGGCAGTGGCCCGGTTGACTATCTGGTCCTTAGCCTGCTGAACCGCGCCGCGCTTTTGTGCCGCCGCGGCGGCACGCTTCGCCTTCGCCGGATCATAGATGGAATACAGGCCAGTGTTAGCGATGGTCTGGACAGGAATCTGGCGGCCATCAGAGAGAGTCACAGCAGTGAATTCCACCTCTGCCTGATGCAGAGGCGTGAAGTCACCGCCGAGCAAGGCCGAAAAACGTTGGAACCGCGAGACGGGAATCAGCTTGCTAACGCGGCCCGTTACCTCGGAACCTGCGGGAATGATTTCGTGGTCGAAGGAAAAGATCGGCTCCAGCAGTTTGGCATGGACCGGCTCGTCTAATCGCTTCGGCAATCGTTTCGTGAGGTAGACGCGAAGCGGAACTCCGGCCTCAGCTTGCCGGTGGATGGAAACCGGTTCGGGCGCGGGCGCGGCGGCGAACATCCGACTGCCCAGTGTGACAGCACACAAAAAAGCAAACGCGACGATTCTCATCCGGCTCCGTTCGGCTGTATGATATCGCACTTTTTCACCAATTAACAGCGGGGAGTTGAACTGTCTAATATACTCGTGGCGTGAACGAGTGACGAGGAATTCCACAATGAAGCGAAGGCGTGTAGTGCTCCTGCTGGCAGTAGTCTCAGGAATCGCCGTTGTAACAAACGGACAAACGAGCATAAGCGGCTACTGGGATTTCCAGGCTCCCAGAATCGCGAATAACGACGGAACGTATCGCGAGACCTTCTTCGAACTGAAGCAGGATGGCGAGAGCATCACAGGCCGCATTGAGCCGGGCGGGTCGCGAGAATACCCCCTCACGGAAGGCACGTTGCGAAACGGGACACTGCACTTCGTCATCCTGGTGCCGAGGGCCAACGCGGCGCCGAACCGCACTGTATACGAAGGCACGCAAACGCAGGATGGCCATTTCACGTTCGCGGCAACAGGTGCGGACGGTAATGCCACTCGCGGTGAACTGCTCCGAGTGGCAAAGGAAGCCGCACTCCCGCCTCGGCGCATCGAACCGCCGACATTGCACGACGTCCCGGACAACGGGCTGGCACGCACCCCGCCTATGGGCTGGAACAGCTGGAATAAATTCAACGCGCGAATTACAGACGCCGACGTCCGCGGTATCGCCGACGCCATGGTTTCCTCCGGCATGGCGAAGGTTGGCTACACATACGTCAATATCGACGATGCGTGGGAAGGCCAGAAGCGCGACGCGCAGGGAAATATCACGACAAATCGCAAGTTTCCGGACATGAAGGCGCTGGCCGACTACGTCCACTCAAAAGGACTGAAACTCGGCATCTATTCTTCGCCCGGACCGTTCACCTGCGCGGGGTACGAAGGCAGCTACGGTCACGAGGAGCAGGATGCGAAGCAATACGCCGCGTGGGGTATCGACTATCTGAAGTACGACTGGTGCGGTGCTCGTAACGAATACAAGGAAGAAGAGGAGCAGGCCGTCTATCAGAAGATGGGCGATGCCCTTCAAAAGTCTGGCCGGAAGATTGTCTATAGCCTGTGCCAGTACGGCCACGTCAACGTCTGGCAGTGGGGGAGCAAGGTGGGCGGAAACCTCTGGAGAACCACGGGCGATATCAACGATCACTGGGCGTCGCTGGACCTGATCAGTTTCGGGCGGCAGCAAAATACCACACAGCTGGAGATTGCCGGGTTTGCAAGGTCCGGCCATTTCAACGACCCCGACATGCTGGAGATCGGCAATGGAGGCATGACCGGCGACGAATACCGATTGCACATGACCGTGTGGGCAATGCTTTCCGCGCCGTTGATTGCAGGCAATGATCTGCGGTCGATGTCCGACGAAACCAAGAGTATCCTGCTCAATCCCGACGTGATTGCGGTAGATCAGGATAAAGCGGTCAACCCGGTGAGAGCCGTAGCGCAAACCGGCGCACCGGACAACTCGTTCGTATGGGTAAAGTCACTCTCCGATGGCTCCGTAGCAGTTGCGTTGCTGAATCGCGGTGAAGCACCGGGGCAGCTCAGCGTGAGTTGGAAGAGTCTCGGCCTTGCGGGCAAGAACATCACCGCGCGCGATCTTTGGACGCACGCGCCTGTTGTGGCTGCAGGAGAAACTTATTCAACTACGGTGCCGAAACACGGCGTCGTCATGCTTAAGGTTTCTGCGAAGTAGGGGGGCTCACTTCGCGCCGTCGTCGAACGTAATATTTGCGCTGGCACCGAATTTATCGTAATCGCGAAAATCGGTCTCGTTCTTCAGACAGACAAATGCGCCTCGCTCACAGGTGAACGACACCGAGCGCACGGGCAGGACATACTCCGCGCCGCCAATTTTTACGAAATCGAAGTCTGTGTTCGACTCTATCGTGTCGAGCGGAAATGTGCCGAGACCACCGGCTGCCATTTCCACTCTGAGCACCTGGCCCGATTCCTTGTCGATCCAGATGGCTCCGCTATACGAGGGCGCGAAGTTCGCCTTGCTGCCCACAGCCATGTTCCGGAGGTTTTCGGCGGACAAATTCCAGGCCGAATGGGACTGATCGACGCCATAATCGTACCGCCAGGTTTGGCGATTGCGAATTACTTCGGACTTTTGACGACTGAAACGCGCGTCTCTGTCCGGCGCAAGCACTGCCAGAAGATCGGTGGAGAACTCGCCGCTGGACCACGCGCCCCGAGTCGGCAAGTCAAGAGAAGGAACGCCGTTCAGGGTGACGTTCGTGTAGACTTCTTTGCCGTGTTCGACGGCGAGATCGCTCGTAACGACATCGACCGGTTGCCAGATTGCGACGGTAGAACCAGGATAACGAAGGTCGGGGCGCGCGCCACGGTAACGCGAGGTGGTGCGCTTCGCAATGTAGTCGGGCAGTGACTGAACGTAGGAGGCGGCGGCATTCCGAGCCGATTCGATGATTGAATCAGCTTGCGGCTGCGCCTGCCCATGGGTGGCATTGGCCAACGCTGCCGCCAACACAATGGCGCTCACCGCCCGCAATTCTTTTCGAAGCATCACGGCCAAGCCCTCCGCCGCTATCTTACGCCAAAATCCTTCGTTCAGTTGTTCGGTCGACCGGCCGAAACACGCAGATCTGGCAGTGAGTCGTCCAAACACGCATCGATTCTGCGGGTTCGCATCGATACCGTCCGAAAAGCCGGATGAAACGGCGCCAGCACATAGACCCGTATCATGTACCACCAGAAGCTTCGCTCATTGAGTGAAGGATCAATCAGACTCAGGATTTGTTCCTGGGCCGCCGGTGTCTTACTCCAGTGAATCCCCGGCGACTTGTGGTGGATCGTGTGATATCCGTTGTTGAACAGCACCACATTGATGAAACCGGTAAAATTCCGCGAATGATTGTATTCGGATTCTTCGTCGCTGTGCACATGCTGCACGTAGTTGAAAATCAGGATGCTGAACAGCGAGACCTGATGCGGAATCACGATAAACAGCAGCGCCTTCTTCCAGTTCCAAAGCAGCGCGGCAACATAATAGATCCCTAAAACGACGTACTGCGAAGCCGCGAGTCCGAACCTTGTCCGGTCGCTGCGCCACAGGCCTTTCAGGTGATTCGCGATCGGCTTCTGCTGAAAGTAGCTGCTCATGGAGGGGTAGCTCAGCAGCGTAAAAATATTGTTCTTCTCGCTGAGCCGCCACGTAATCGTGTAGTCGCCCGCCTTATTGTTCAGATGGTGATGGTTCTTGTTGTGTGTTGGGATCCAGCCGAAAGCCGGAAAGCCGTAGAACAGCGTCAGCCAATAATCGGTGGCGATGTTCAATGCGCGCGATCGCCAAATCGGGACGTGATTATGGTTGTGCGCGATGATGGCGACCGATACCGCCATAAATAAAAACCATAGGTAAAGGACGGGCTGAAGGGATGTCAGTTTCCACTGAACAATCAGAAGCGCAGTAGTAACGGCCATGTACCACAAGGTACGGCGATCAGCGCGATGGGTGAGGAGTTGCCGCTGCTGCAAGAGTATCCGTAACTGTATCACGAGAGGGTAGCGAGTAAGTACGCGGGCTTATTTCCGCGCGGTCAGTTTGACCATCGCCGTTACCTTTTCAGACCCGCGAAGGACCCGTACGGTGACTTCATCGCCTGCTTTGTGTGCACGCAAAGCGTAAGTGAAATCGTAGAGATTCTTGATTTCGATACCGTCAAACTCCACCAGAATGTCACCGGCTTTCAGCCCTGCCAGACCAGCCGGAGAACCTGCTGTCACATCGGAAAAACGCACGCCCGTCGGCGGTTCCGCGAAATCGGGGATGCTGCCAAAGTAGGGGCCGTAGCCACCGCCTGTGGCTCCTGAACCGCTGACGCCGGCATGAGGGTTGGCTGATTCGGTGACACGAGTGAATACCGGCCTGTCTTTCCCGGTTTCGAGCTTGTCCATCATGTCCGCCACCAATTGCAGCACCTGGACGGCGGCGGGGGCGTTGATCTTATCCCAGGTGTCGCTCGGCCGGTGATAGTCGCCATGCAGGCCGGAGAAGAAGAAGAGCACAGGCACCTGCTTCGCCGTGAACGACGTGTGGTCGCTCGAGCCGTAGCCGCTCTCCGAATAATCGACCCGAAAACTGGTCTTCGCCACCAACTCTTCCAGATCGGCGCGAAAGGTAGACCCGGTCGCCGCACCACCGATATAGAGCTTGTCGTCACGCACGCGGCCGATCATATCCATGTTGAGCATCGCAACCGCGCGGTCGATAGGCAAGATCGGATGGTTCGCGTAGTACTCGGAGCCAAGCAGCCCCAGTTCTTCACCGGCAAACGTCATAAACAAAATGCCGCGCCTGGGCTTAGCCGTACCCGCGTAACGTGCCGCAAAAAAGTGAGCGAGTTCCAGCACGCCGGCCGTTCCAGACGCATTGTCATCGGCACCCGGATGAACGGCTCCCGTCATCGAAGGCGCCATGGAGAACTGCCCGCCAAGCCCGAGGTGATCATAATGCGCACCGAGAATAATGTACTCGGGAGTCTCGCCGGGAAGGTAGCCGAGAACATTGTGAACCGTCTTTTCCACTTTTTCTACGTCGACGCTTTCCCTGATCTCGATGCCCGGCAGCGCAAAGGAGCGTGGCTTCAGGTCGGCATTAATCGCTTCTTCCGTTGCTGCCAGATCTTTACCCGCGGCCCGGAGCCAGGGCTCAATGGCGGTCTCTTTCACCTGTACGAATGAAATTCCCGCATCGGCGGGGCCACCGGTGTTTCCGAAAGCCTCCAGCGCGTCACTGGCATCTTTGTGATTCACCCGGTCGAAAACCAGGATTACACCCTTCGCCCCATGCACCCGCGCATTGAAGGCCTTACTGTAGACCTGCGAGTGGTCCGTATAGACTTTGCCTTCAAAGACGCTGTGATCGTCGAACTCCTGGGGTTCATGGGCAAGTACGAGAACGAACTTGCCATGGACATCGATACCGGCGTAATCGTCGTAATTGTATTCAGGCGCCGTGATTCCGTATCCGGCAAACACCACCTGCCCGGAAGACCTGCCATTCGACGAGAACGAATAGGGCACGAATTCCTTGCTGAGTTGGAGGGTTTCCACCTCGCCATTCATCAGCGATTCGAAACGATTGTTCTTGCCCAGCTTCGAACTGGTGGAGATATCGAACGGTTCCAGATAGCTGCCGCCAACTGGTTGCAGACCATCGGCGCGAAATTTGTCCGCAATATATCTCGCGGCCTTTTCTAGCTCCGGCGATCCGCTGGCACGACCCTTCATTTCCGGCGATGCGAGGAACTTGATATGCGCCAGATATCGTTCCGCGTCGAACCCTGCAGATTCCGCCGCCAGCAGGAGTACTGACCCGGCCAGCAGCAAAACGGCAGCACGCGGAATCGAGGCGCGGCGAATCACTTCGGAGGTGCCTTGGCGCCGGTCGGTGCCATACCAGGTAATGACAACTGGACGCTGCAGCAATCGGCGGCTTTCTTCGCGGCCTTCACGTACGCGATCTCATGCTCCACCACCATCTTCAGATCTTCCAGCGATACCGTACCCACCATGCGGCGGCCATTCACGAACAGCGTCGGCGTGGCATTGATGCCGAGCTTCTCACCCAGCGCAACACTGCGATCCACTTCCGAGCCTGCTTGTTGAGAAACCGCACAGGCAGTCAGCGTTCCGGGGCTTAGATTCTTATCGGTTTTCGCGAAGTCGAGCGTTTTCTCGCGCAGATTCTCGGGCGTGATTTCATCCTGATGTTCGAAGATCCAGTCGTGGTACGCCCAAAAAGATCCATTGTTTTGACTGTAAATGCAGCGGCCAAGCACCGCCGCGCTGCGTGCGTAAGGATGGATCGAGGCGAGTGGGTAATCCATGTAGAACAGCTGAACATCTCCAGGAAACGCCTGCATCAGTTGTGTCCGGACAGTGGCGGCTTCCTGTTTGCAGTACGGGCACTGAAAGTCTCCGAACTCGACCACCGTCACCGGCGCTCCCGGAATGCCGAGAAACGGCTGGTCGTCAATCTTCAGGATGTCAATGGTCGATTGGAATGGATTCTTCTTCGCGTCATAAACTTCGCCGCGAATGACCGTCTGGCTATCGGAGGAAACAATGAAATTCTCTTCCTGCGACTTACCGCCTAATGAACCGCGCACCTTCACCTTGTAATATCCCGGCATCGGCGCGGCTTCGGGATTGCTGATAGTGACTTCCACACTCGGCGGCCACATCAGCAAATGACGGAAGTAGGCTTCAAGAGCCGGCGTATCGAGAACATTGCTGTTCGCCGAAGTCGAAGCTGGCGCAGCGGGAGCGCCCGGAGCATCCGGTCTCGGCGGCGCCGACGTCTGTGCGCACAGGGCAATCGAACTCGCTAAGACCGCGACCATTCTCATCAGCATTTTGTTTCGTTTGTTCCGTTCGGCAGATCCCTACATTACCGGGCCAATTCGCCACGGCACAAACTCCCGGTGTCCCAGTTTCTCCGCCTTGGTCCGTTCACCCGATGCAACGCGCAGCAGCGAATCGAAAATGTCCTGACCGACTTTGTCAATCGTCGAATCGCCATCCGCAATCACGCCCGCGTTGATATCCATATTGTCTTTCATCCGGCGGCCTGTAGCGGTGTTTGTAGATATCTTCAGCACGGGAACCGTGGGAAAACCGATGGCACTGCCCCGCCCTGTCGTGAACGCGATCAGATTGCAGCCTCCCGCCGCCAGACCTGTGAGCGAAACCGGATCGTACCCCGGCGTATTCATAAATATGAAGCCCGGCATCGTCACGGGAGCAGCGTAGTCCACTGCGTCGTTGAGCGGCGACGTTCCGGCCTTGGCAACCGCCCCAAGCGATTTTTCCAGAATGTTCGTCAGTCCGCCTTCCTTATTTCCCGGCGACGGATTGTCGTCAAAACTGCCGCCAAAGCGATTCAGATAAGTCTTGTAACCGTGCACAAAGCCAAGCAGTCTATCCGCAACTTCCCGATTCCGCGCGCGGCGCACCAGCAAATGCTCCGCCCCGAAAATCTCCGTCGTTTCCGCGAGCACCGCCGACGCGCCCACCGCCGCTAACATGTCCGACGCAACTCCGAGCGCGGGGTTAGCCGTAATTCCTGAAAATGAATCCGATCCGCCGCAGTTGAGCCCAACCACCAGTTTCGATGCGGGAACTTCAGTCCTCTTCTCGCCGGCACATTCTTGCATCAGTGCCTTAATATGCTTTCGGGCCGTTTCGAGCGCACCGGTCGTCCCGCCGCTTTCCTGCAGCGTCATCCCTATGAGTCTGCTGGATCGAGGCGCGGAATCTCCCAGATAGTGCGAAATCTGGTTCGTCTCGCAGCCCAAACCCAGGATGATCGCAGCCGCCACGTTCGGATGCGCCAGCGTACCGGCAAGCGTCCGCTGCAGTTGTATCGTGTCCGGGCCGATGGACATCGCGCAACCTTCGCCATGCGGAAATGCAACGACGCCATCGATATTTTCCGGCAGGAGTTCATTCTTAAACGATTCCGCAATCAACTCCGCCGTGTGGGCTGCGCAATTGCTGGCCGCCACAACGGCGATGTAGTTACGCGTGCCAACGCGGCCGTCTTCCCGGACATAGCCCATAAAAGTCGGCCCACCGGAGGGGGCAAGCGGAACTGGTATGTCGGTTGCCGGGTACTCGTAGGCGAAATCAAGCTCCTGGTAGCCCAAATTGTGAGTGTGAATATGCTCGCCCGTCTCAATAGCCCGCCGCGCAGGTCCAATCCGTTGCCCGTAACGAATCACCTGTTCGCCAGCCGCAATTGGCCTTAGTGCGATCTTATGGCCCGAGGGGATATTGTCCTTTGCCGTCAGGCTGATGCCACCAACTCTGATTACCGTCCCAGTGGCTATTGGCACGCGAGCGACCGCGATATTGTCGCTTGCGTGCAATCGGATTACCATATTCTCCGCAGTGGGAGCGAGGCGAATCCCGACCAGATCGCTCATCGGGTGCCTTCAGACAGATCCGCACCAAGCCGTGACGCGAAATACAAACTCAAAACTCGTCGAGGGCGGTCCGCTCTCAAATGCGTTTTTGTGACGTCAAATATGGTAGACACACGGTCATTATAATGGGTTCGAGACGATCTAAATCGTCGGCGCGGGGAACTGCGAAGCGTAGGTGCTCAAGTGACGGATTTGATTGACGTTTAATTACTTGGCAATAGGACCGCCGGGGGCGTAAGGTGTAACTTAAGGCTGTCTGCTACCGTCGATTGTATAGTTGATTTGTGTTGGAGCGAATTATTTTCGGTTAAGTCGTTTGGTTTGAAGGGATCTGTGATACACTCCCGAAAGATGGAACGGCTGCTGAGGGGTTTCCGTTTAATGAATAACGTGGCTAACGAGGTTTCCAGAGTACACCCGAATGTCTGAATCTCAACATCACCATCACTACGACGCAGAAGTCGCCGTCCACGACGCCCAAGGCAACGTCAAACTCCGGGTCGAAGCCGATGACCATTTGGGGCGCTTGCTCGCCCCGGATACCGAGATCCCCTGGTACAAGTCGATCTACGAAAACATTCAGGAGATGATCCACCCGGAGAAATTACCTCCGCTGGAACTCACCTCCAAGCCCGTTGAAGTCAAAGATATTTGGGGAAAAGGTACTGATCCGAAGGCGCTGGCGTCGTCGGTCGCATTTCAGGCTATCGTCGTGGCGATACTGATGTTCGCCGTCACCAACGACAAGGTGCAGAAGTTGGTAAAGACCACGATTCTGATGGCCCCGCCTCCCCCGGTTAAGCCTGTGCAGCCGAAGCCCAACCAGGGTGGCGGCGGTGGTTCGCGCTCACCTCTTCCCGCCCTCAAGGCTCAATTGCCGAAACCGGCGCCTAAGCAGTTTGTTCCTCCGCTGGTCACCATTGAACATCCGGCGCTGGTAATGGATGCTTCTCTCATTGCCCCGCCCGATGCCTGGGCCGCTCCCACCGGAGCGATTGGTAACCCCCTTGGACAAATTGGCGGCGGTGGTGGATTTGGCAGTGGTGGTGGTATCGGCAACGGCCGCGGAAGCGGAATTGGGAATGGCAACGGCAGCGGAGCCGGTGGTGGCGGTGGCGGTGGCGTTTATTCCGTTGGTAACGGGACCACACCTCCTTCGGTCATCACTAAGGTTGATCCGGAGTATTCTGAAGAAGCCCGCAAGGCCAAGTACAGCGGTTCGGTGATGCTTTCCATCGTTGTGAATACGGATGGCAAGGCCGAGCAGATCTCGGTCGTGAAGAGCCTCGGCATGGGTCTCGACGAGAAGGCCATCGAAGCCGTCCAGAAATGGCGTTTCAAGCCGGGTACGAATAAAGGAGTGCCGGTGAAGGTACGAGCCCAGATCGAAGTCAACTTCCGTCTGCTCTAGTGCGCGGGCCGCCGGGACCGCGGTCAGGTCGCGCGCGGCTCGGCGAAGTCGTTCCTGTATCCTGAAAGTTCAGCCGCCCGTCTCAACATGAGGCGGGCGGTTTTGTTTTCTGAAGCCTGCGATATCCATCATGCCTTTCAACCGCCTCCAGCACGAAAAAAGCCCCTACCTTCAGCAGCACGCACAGAACCCGGTCGATTGGTACCCGTGGGGTGAAGAGGCTTTCGAAAAAGCCCGCCGCGAAGACAAGCCGATCTTTCTTTCCATCGGCTATTCCACCTGCCACTGGTGCCACGTCATGGAGCGCGAGTCTTTCGAACTGGAATCCACTGCCGCGCTCCTGAACCAGTGGTTTGTTCCGGTGAAAGTAGATCGCGAAGAACGGCCGGATATCGACCGTATCTACATGAACTACGTGCAGGCGGCAACCGGCGGTGGCGGATGGCCCATGTCCGTGTGGCTAACTCCGGATCTGAACCCGTTCGTCGGTGGTACCTACTTTCCGCCCGATAACCGTTATGGACGCCCGGGGTTTCCTGCGATCCTCGAACGCGTCGCCAAGGGTTGGGCAGATGATCGCGTCCGCATCATGGAATCCGGAGCTCAGGTCATGCAGGAGTTGCGTCGACAGTCGGCCATGGCCGCCGAAGGCCCCGACCACGTTCCCGTCACCGTGATGGACAGCGCGTTCCAGCAGTTTCGACGCTCTTACGATTCCAAACTCGGAGGCTTCGGCGGTCCACCCAAATTCCCCCGTCCATCCGTCCACAATTTCTTGCTCCGCTATTGGAAACGCACAGGCAACGACGAAGCTCTTGACATGGTGGCGGAAACTCTCGTCGCGATGGAGAAAGGAGGCATGAACGATCAACTCGGCGGCGGCTTCCACCGCTATTCCGTCGACGAATACTGGTTCGTGCCGCACTTCGAGAAAATGCT
>CAIKAS010000185.1 GCA_903825445.1 uncultured Acidobacteriia bacterium | reverse complement strand
ATGATGATGGGGCGTATGGAGGTTGGACACGGTCAGTATGGCCTGGTGCCGGAGTTGATCGGAACTCTGGACGCAAATATTCTTGACGAGGCCATCTCGCGTCTTCCCGGCAACGTTTATCGGGACAGAGAGAGTCTGGGGCCGGTTCTCCGGACGGACCTCGAGCAGGTTCCGGCAGTCGGTGCTGTAAAAGAGGGTGGGCTGGCTGATCGCGACGGACAAATCGTTGTCCGCCATGGCGACGTATTCGAACCTCTGACCCTCCCGGCTTCCGTCCGCTCCCGGGTTCGCGGAATGCTTCAGGTGCGTGACGCCGTGCGAGAGGTGTTCCGCACCCAGCTTTCCGATGGAGACGACCGGAACATCGTTGAGGCCCGCAACCATCTGAATCGAACTTACGACTTTTTTGTCTCCCGTCATGGCCCCCTCAACGCGCGGGAGAACGTAAAAGCGTTCGCTGGCGATCCCGACCATCCCCTTCTGCTCTCGCTCGAAGAGTTCAACCCGGAGACGAAGCGCGCAACCAAAACTGCGATCTTCAACCGCCGCACGCTGGAGCGCTATCGCCCGGTTGAGCGTGTCGAAGCTGCGTCCGAGGCTCTGCTCGTCTCCCTTAATGAGACTGGCGCGATTAACTGGCCGCGCATGGAATCTCTGACCGCGAGATGCGCGGCCGACCTTCAGGATGAACTCGGACCGCTGGCTTACCGGAATCCTGAAGGCGGAGAATGGGAAACCGCCGACAGCTATCTCAGCGGCAATGTGCGCGCCAAACTGGTCGTGGCGCAGGCTGCCGAGCGGTTCGACTCGGCCTATCGCCGGAACGTGGAGGCGTTGCGCGAAGTTCAGCCTAAGGATCTGGAACCGGGCGAGATCGAAGCACGGCTGGGCTCGTCGTGGATTCCGCCTTCCGATATCCGCGCCTTCGTGTCGGAATTGCTGGATGTCACACCCTCAAGCGTGAAGATCGGATACGCCGAGGCCATCGCCACCTGGATCGTTGAACCCGACTACGCTGCGAAATCTGTGGTCAGCAACACGACGACATACGGGACTGCCCGCTTCCGCGCCACCGACCTGATCGAACAATCGCTCAATGGACGCACGCCGACAGCGTACGACGAGGACGCGGACGGAAAGCGTACCGTGAATCAGCAGGAAACGATTGCCGCCAGAGAGAAACAGCAGCAATTAAAAGATCGGTTTCGCGATTGGGTTTGGGAGAATCGCGAACGAGCCGAGCGGCTGGCGCAGGACTATAATTTCCGATTCAACAACATCCGGCTCCGGGATTTCGACGGCTCCCATCTGACCCTGCCCGGAATGGTGCGCACATCGCTCCGCGGCGAAGATCTCGCGCCACATCAGAAGAACGCCGTCTGGCGCATTCTCCAGGGCGGAAGCCCCTTGCTGGCCCACGTCGTAGGCGCTGGAAAAACGTGGACGATGACAGCCGCCGCTATGGAACTTCGCCGGCTGGACCTGGCGAAAAAGCCAATGTTTGTAGTGCCGAACCACCTGGTGGATCAATGGGGTGCCGAGTTTCTGAAGCTTTACCCGCAGGCACGCCTGTTCGTTGCGGGAAAGGACCATTTCTCGACTGGGAACCGCCAACAGGCGATGGGTCGGATCGCCACGGGCAACTATGATGCCGTGATTGTTTCACACCGGTCCTTTGAATTCCTTCCGGTCTCCGATCAGTATTTCAACCGCTTTGTGGAAAAGCAGATGGCGGAACTCGACAACGCCATCGGCCTCGCGAACGAGGAAAAAGGTGACAACCGCCGAATCGTGAAGGAATTGGAAAAGGCCCGGAAGCGCCTCGGGGTGCGACTCAAGAAGCGCGCGGATCGCGAGTCCAAAGACAATGCCCTGACTTTTGAAGAGCTGGGTGTCGATCAGATCTTTGTGGACGAAGCCGATCTCTACAAGAACCTGGCGTACGTCACGAAAATGAACCGAATCGCAGGTTTGCCGAACTCGGACAGCAACCGCGCCTTTGACATGTTCCTCAAGATCCGCTACCTTCAGGAGCGCAGTGGCGGGCGGGGCGTTGTCTTCGCGACAGGCACGCCAATCTCAAACACTCTGGCCGAGATGTACACGATGCTCCGCTATCTGGCACCAGACATGCTGGCCGAACGCAACGTCGAGCATTTCGATTCGTGGGCGGCGAACTTCGCCGAAGCTGTGACCTCCCTCGAACTTGCCCCGGACGGATCGGGCTACCGGATGCACACCCGGTTCGCCAAATTCATTAACCTTCCCGAATTGCTGTCTGTGTTCCGAACCGCTGCCGATGTGCAAACGGCGGACATGCTGAACCTTCCCCGACCGGCACTTGAGAACGGCAGACCGGCAATCGAAGCCGTTCCCGCCAGTCCTGAACTCAAGGCGTTCATACGGGTTCTGACCGAGCGCGCGGAGAGATTGAGGACGCAACGCGTTGACCCTGCCGTCGACAACATGCTGAAGATAACAGGAGAGGGGCGGAAGGCCGCACTGGATATGCGGTTGATCGATCCGGACGCACAGCCCGAGGTCGAGACGAAAATCGAGCGCGCCGTGGCCCGCATCGTCAGCGTATGGAAGGCCAGCGCGAAGGAACGCTGCACTCAACTCGTTTTCAGCGACCTTTCGACGCCGGACCCGGACCCGGAACGGTTCAACGTATATGAGGATGTCCGTTCCAAGCTTGTCCACGCCGGAGTGCCGGCCGCGGAGATCGCGTTCATCCATGACGCCGAGACGGATGTTGCGAAGAAACTGCTCTTTGACGCCGTGATTGCCGGGAGGGTTCGAATCCTGCTGGGATCGACCGAGAAGATGGGCGCGGGCACGAACGTTCAGCGGCTTCTGATAGCCCTTCATCATCTCGACGCACCGTGGCGACCCCGCGATATCGAGCAGCGGGAGGGCCGGATACTGCGTCAGGGGAACTCGAATAAAGAGATTCAGATCTTCCGTTATGTCACCGAAGGATCATTCGACGCCTACATGTGGCAGACCCTCGAAACCAAGGCCCGCTTCATCCACCAGGTGATGCGGGGAGAAACGTCGGTGCGCTCCGCAGAGGATCTGGAGAGCGGCGCTCTCACTTATGCCGAGATCAAGGCGATTGCATCCGGCAATCCGGCCGTCGTCGAAAAAATCAAGATCGACACCGAAGTCCGAAAGCTGGATCAGCTTCGAGCGGTGCACACCAATCAACAACGCCACATTCGCTGGGAGATCCGCGACCTGCCGAGACAGATCGCGGATGCGAAGCACCACATGGCAAGTATCGTAGCCGATGTTGCAACAAGAAATGCAAACGATACAGACGAGTTCAGTATGACCGTGGGCAACCGGGTTTTCGCCGGCAAGGGTGCGCGGGAGGAGGCAGCCACGGCGCTGACCTTCGCCATTCTCACGTGGCGCGACGATCAAAGTCTCCAGCCGCGGGGGACGTTTCGGGGCTTCGAGATTCTCAGCCAGGGCAAGACTGGCGGCTTTGGATTGCTTCAGGACGACGAGCGCATTCCTGACCTGTTCGTGCGAGGACAAACCACGTATTCCGCCAAGTTGAATCCGGTGAGTCCGGTTGGAACGATCCAGAGTATCGAACACACGTTGAGAAGTCTCGACAAGCTTGCGGACGACCAGCAAAGCCGTGTGGCCCGGATCGAAAAAGAGTTGGTGGACTACCAGGCACAGGCAGAACACCCCTTCGAACACGAGGAGCGGCTGACGCAGCTACTCGCACGCCAGGCGGAACTAAATTCAGCACTGGATCTCGATAAGGGCGATCAACAGGGCGCCGACTCGGCACCTGAACTGAAGGACGACATGGAGGTGAGCCAAGCCCCAACGCCCGCGGAACCCGGCCGCGATCAGGTCGCCAAGATGGCGGAGGCCTACATGCGGGCCTCGAAGACGGCGATTCGGGAAATGCCTATCTCGCAGCGCACACCGCCCCAGAGCGGACCCGTTACTGGTCGCGCGGTTGCGAAAGATGACGTGCACATCGCGGTGGCGACTGCAGCCAACAGCTTTTTCGTCGTTCCCTCAACCTCTCTGGGCCGAGAGGTGGAAATCGGCGAGCGTCTGTCTCTGCGCTTTGAGCGTGGTCTCCCGAGTCTGGAAGACGACCGCGCGCGAGCCCGATGAAACGTCGCGGACCGATCTGATTCCACGCCCGTGAAAAGTGCGGATCGCCCGCCGGGAGTTCGGAATCGAGAGCGTCGTGCCTGAGGAATCCCTCCTTCTCTGATGCGCGATCCTGAATTCTCGAAATCTGCCCCCAGTCCTTCAGAGGACGGCTATCAGACCGATCTTACGGTATCCGTCAATGGGATGCCTCGTCGGCTTGAATCGCATGGAGTCTTTCGCGGATCGTGTCTCGGATTATGAAGGCTTCTGCGATACGGATTGCTGGACGGCCAGTCCGGTAGTTTATTCAGTTCTTTCCACCCGCATGTTCGGGCAACGCTTCGCTTGACGGCCTGATCGGCCTACGTGCGCCCTCCCGCCTCCACTCGGGTATCCCCAGGCTTCCTTTACTGCACTTCGTTCCGTTTCGTGCAGCCCTCCGCTAACGCTCCGCTCGCCGTTCGCGGCGAGTGGGTGATCCCCCTCCGCTCGTGGAGTCTTCGGGAGCAGGTCCGCTCGCTGGTTGTGCCCCGAACAAGACGGGCAGAAAAGGACCGAAAATGAAACTCCGCAACAACACCGAAAGCATTCCGAACAATGGCGCAGCCCGAGACGCTGCAATCCTTCAGGACCTCGATCTCGTAAACAACATCGCGAGGCGTTTCCAGCGCCGGTTACCGCCTTGCGTCACATTCGACGATTTGGCCAGTGCCGGTATGATCGGACTGATTCAAGCCGTTGACCGCTTCGATCATTCCCGTGGCCTGAAATTCAAGACCTACGCGCAACACAGAATCTGGGGAGCGATGCAGGATTTCCTCCGCGATGAAGACCCGCTTTCCCGAACCGAACGACGGCGTGTTCGCGCATCCGCGCCAGCTCTCAGTGCAACGGGCTACGGAACTCCGCCCGTGACGGTCAGCCTTGATCAGATCCCGGTACGTCGCCTGGCATCCCCGGCACAGCCCGACTTCACGCTTCGCGCCGAAGTCCGACAGGCTCGTCGGTGCCTCTCCCCGAGAGAGCATCGCGTGATCGAACTGCTTTACGACTTCGGCTGGCAGAGCCGCGAGGTCGCCGCCGAACTACACGTCAACGAAAGCCGTGTATCTCAGATCAAACAGCGCGCAATTTCAAAGCTCCGACTCCAACTGGAGCCGGGAATCACTCAGAGAGCCGCATAGCGCGGCTCTTCTCAGTACACCGACGCACCTCCATCGTGGTCATCTGTAGCTACGGGATAAGCATTACTGGCGCTTGCCAGAAGGCGGTTTTCTGCGTCGACGGGTCGAGAATCGTGACTTCGCAATCGTACTCGCCCGGTTTCAGTTTGCCAAGCGGGAAGCTCAGCTTGATCGGCAGCATGTGCGATTTCGGGTCGATGCCGTCGGTCACTTTCACCAGCGGCGTTTCCATCACTTTCACGGAGCTCTGGAAGAAGCTCACATAGGCCACGAGAGGTTGCGTGGTCGCTGCATCTGTGGCATTGGGCTCGTATGCCTGCAAGTAAACATACATGTTAGCTTTTGAACTGAAGACGCGCGTGACGCTCGGAATGAGCTTTGCTCCGTCCTGAACAAGAGGGTTCACCGCTTGGGTTACGGCGGCCTTGCTGGGCTTGCCCGCCGTCGCGATGGCGTCCTTCATCTCCGCGCGCTGGCTGCTGAGGACGACTGAGGTGATGGGGACGCGATCCTGCTCCCTATTGAGATTGGGGATGTTGAACTTGCCGAGGTAAGTGCCGATTCTTCCGGTTTCGCTGTCGCGTGCCAACACTTTGATCTGATACGCGCCTGGTAGCATTGTGTAGCCGGTGTCGTACTCGATAGGTCGTTTAGCCCACTCCGCGGCAGTAGCGTCGCTCAGCTTGATATCCATGTAGTCGCGCATGTTGCGGATGGTGGTGCCGTGATTATCTTTGATCTCGCCGATGAAATTGATGAGCGTGTGTTCGGCGCCGCGCTTACGGGCGAGCGCGAGCTCGCTGCCCGGGATTTTCACCATGATCGGAACGAAGTATTCGGCGTTGTTCTGGCGGAAATAATTCGGTTCCAGCATGATGGTCAGCTCGGTGACTGGATCGCCCATCATCAGAGCGTCTTCAAGCTGACGCTCTTTGTCGGCGTTCGTGAACTTGCCAAAGACCTTGCCGGCGTAGTAGCCCTGCCGGTAATCGAGTTTGGCGTCCGCATTGTTGTTGAGCGTAATTTTGACACGGCGGAACTTGCCATCGAGCGTTTCATTGGTGGTGTAGTAGCCAATGATGTAGTAGCCAGTGATGGACTTTTCGGCGTTCACGATTCCCTGCGCGAGATCGTTGTTATCGAGCAGCGCTTTGCCGCCCGTATCGGCGGCCAGCGCGTAGAGCGTATCCTGCGAACGGGAGAAGTTCGACTGAACTGCCAGCGCCGCAGTGCCGGTGTACATGGCGGCATTGCCCTGCGAGCCACGAGTTGCATCGCCCAGGGGTGGAAGCGCTACTAAGCCGCGCGCGTCGATCGGCCAGAAATGGACGCCGGAGCGAATCGCATCGTTAATGGTGGCGCTGAGCTGAGCCTGGTTGTCGAGACCATTGAGATTCAGGCCGCTGGCAAAGTAGATGAGCGACTTCTGCTCGTTCAGGGAACTCAGCATCTTTGCCGCGGTTTGCAGGGCGGCGAGTTGGCGGTCGGTATTGAAGATGTTGAATTCGGAATCGTCCTGACCAAAGGCCGCGCCGCTATCGGAGGCGCTGGCTCCGGGAGGGTTGTCGCCGGTGTTGTCCGCCTCTTCCACGATCAGCGTCGCGAGGATCGACTGGAGTTTGTCGCGGTCTCCGGTGAAATCCGAGAGGACCTGAACGCTTGAGCCGTTGTATTCCATAAGGGCCATGAGATCGGCCGGGCTCATTTGCGTGCGAACGAACTTCTGGGCGGCGTCGAAGGCGCGAAGCTGATCGAAGATCGGCATGGATTTCATGTCGAAGTAGAGGACGAGAAGGCGGCGATCACGGTAGCGGATATCGCCTGGGGACTCGGACTTAATCTCGGTCTGCGTGAGTTCGGGTAGGATGCCGGGCGCCGGGAGTGTCGCCCGGGATGGCGCAGCAGCGGCGGCTTCTTCGACGTTTTCGAATTCGAAGAATTTGATGGTTTGTGGTTTGGCGTCTTCGGTGACGGTGAAGTCTTCTTTGTGGAGACCTTCGATAATTTTGCCCGATTTGTCTTTGACGGAGACGCTTTCGACGACTAACTGGGTGCTGGAGGTGAAGGTGGCTGTGGTGGTGGCGGCCTGGACCTGTTGTTGCACCTCTTGATGCACGACGGGGCGTTGTTGCGGGTTCGCGACAATGCAGGCGAAAACGCCTACGGCACACAAATGTAAGGCGCGTCTCATCAGAAGGTCAACCTCAGGGTTGTCGTGATCGCGCGCATGGCGTTCACCTGCTGCGGCAGCAAGAAGAGCGGATTGGTCACTGTTGTGTTCAACTGGGTGACAACTACGTGGTTGAGCGGGTTGGTTGCGTCGAGACGCAGATTCAGTGTGAAGCGATCGGTTAGCCGGAATGCCCGCGCTGCCGAGGCGTTCATGGAGAACTGGCCTGGGCCTGTGATCGAGTCGCGCCCGGCGTTTCCCCATTGGCCTGGGGTAGGGGCACTGTATTCGCCAGCTCCGTCGTAATTCGCGCGAATGTTGCAGGGGATGCCGGTTTCGGGACACAGCAGGCTGTAGATCGGCGTCAGGGGCAGGCCCGTGCCGATATTGATGCCATCGAGAACTGTCCAGTCTTTCAGGAAGCGCCCGATTCCGAGGCGGCCCATCCCTGAGGTGTATTGCAGCGTGATGTTCGCCAGGTGGCGTTGATCGAAAGTCGAGAGGCCGCGCTCCGCTCCGAGATCGAGCCAGTTCTGCGCTACGGTGCCGAGGTTGCCACCTCCGAGCGCTGCGGCGTCATCGATCGATTTCGAGTACGTGTACTGCACCGTGGACGTCAGGCCGTTGTGCAGACGGCGGCGCAGTTGGATGGTTCCCGATTGGCGGGTCGAGTTCCCGCCCGACGTGTAGTAAATATAGCCGGATGGGCTCGCAGGCCCCGTCGGGGATGTGTTGGGCGCGAAGGCCTGCAGCTGGTGCGTGCCTTTGGTTCCGGTGTAAGTTGCGACCATCTGAAGCGCGAGGGGCAAATCGCGCTGAATTGCCAGGTCCCAGATCTGGGCATAGCCGATTTTGAAATTCGGATCGACGGCAACAGTATTGGTGGCGATGTTCGGCGGCGCGTAGAAACCGTTTGCCAGCGTGAGCGGATTGGCGGCTGTGTTGGCAACGTTCAGGCTTGTCGAGAGCGGCGATTGCTGCGCCATCAGGTTTGCGAACGGCTGGTAGACCTGCGTGTTGTAAGAAATTCCATAGCCTGCACGCACAACCATCGACGACGCCGAGAAGGGCCGCCAGGCGAGACCGATGCGCGGCTGGATTTCGTGGTAGTCCGGGTGGATTGTGCCGTTGGCTACCACCGGCGCGACGGCGGTGGT
>CAIKAS010000184.1 GCA_903825445.1 uncultured Acidobacteriia bacterium | reverse complement strand
CACTTTCCCATCTCTTCCCTCTCCTTTCGACGGAAAGTGCGTTCATTCGCTGTGTCTCAGTTTACGGGTTCACTCCATAGTTGAAACGGCACCTCGGCTGCGAGACAACCACGACCGGTCGAGTCTTGGCCGCAAGACCGAGATCACATTTCGTAGCGGGATTTGCGGTAGAAGCGCTCCGACGGCAAGAGCATCTCGTCTTCGTTTTCGAGTGCGTCTTCGTTCTCAGCCGGATCGGGCAAATCGTCTGCCCACAAAACCGTAAGCGTCCGACCATATTCTCCCAGCCCAACAATCTCTTCATTCACGTCGCCGTCGCCTCCCGTAAACCAGTCGCCCAGATTGGCGGTGCTGGATTCACGTCGCGCGTTAAGGACATTGCTCGTATCGCGATTGAATTTCGCAGTTGGGCACTGAGCCGACAGTCCCGTACCTTTGCGTATCCAAGTCAGATCGGGACGGGCTCGAAGCGGTTCTGACATGACCGCGAAATGGTTCTTGTCGCCAGAGGAACACACAACCGCGAGCGGGCTATCGGATAATTTCGCGTAGCGAATACTGGTTGCGGTGAGAGATGTCCCGCAGGTCTCTGCAAGATAGGTGATGGCGTCTAGTCCGTCGCCAGCCTTGGCCGATGCCGCTCTGAAGAGTGCCTTTGGCATGAGCATGGCGGCGGCGAACGCATCCGCTTCCCGCTCATAGGGGTTTTTCGACATGAAGCCGCTCTCCGACTGATGAAGGTATTGCCCACCGGTGAAGAGATGCTGTACATGACCGTCGAGAAAGTAATGACCCAGTTCATGCGCAACCGTAAAGCGCTTGAAACCCTCGCTGCTGAATTTGGAGCTGTACATGATGCCGAAAACATCGCCAACCTTCATCAGACATCCTGAAACCCCGGAGGCCAGCGATGGGTTTTCCTGAAGTTCGATGCTGCGCTCTCTTGCTATGGCGAATGGGTCAACCGGCAGATCCGTTATCTGAAACTGCTTGAGCACTTCGGCGGCGCGGACTTCAGCCTTCCATCCATCGTCAATCGCCATGCGTCAATCCTCCTTCTTTGGCGTTGCTTTCTTTGCGAGCATCTCGGCGAATGATGTGAGGGTGTCGAGGTCGTTCTTCGACATCTTCTCGGCGTGCCGGAAGAGCTGGTTGGCTACGGGGCCGGTCAGATTCGGTTTATCGACCCGTCCCAGAAGGTAGTCGGTCGTGACTTGGAGCGCGTCAGAAAGCACTTTCAGATTGTCGAAGGAGGGAGCCCGCCGCCCGGTCTCGAAATGCGAGACGGCGGACGGTTGCAACCCGGCCTTATCGGCCAATTCGGATTGACTTAAAGCCCTCAGTTGGCGGGCGGCGCGAAGACGATCAGGAAAGAGGTCGGACATGCTTGACAGGCTATAGACGATATCGTATAGTCTAGCTAGACGAACCCGTGGTGTCCGAAAGGACACCTTTTCTTGGGCTCATCTATAGACGTTCTCGTCATAGTTTACTAGACGGAACTTCAAACTTCAAGGAGAATCGAAGACTTTATGCCGAACGGAAACAAAGACTGCAATGAAGGACTGGATGGACGTTGCCGCGATCTGGACGGTGAAATCCGCCAGAAGCGCGGAGACACTCTCGTCGGGACCTTACGTAAAACCTACGGACCGAACTTCGCACCCGGGGTTCGCAGTGACGCCAGACTAGACACTTTGCGCAAGCGCGCCGGGGGAGAGTCGCTCTCAAAACTCGTGAAATGAAAAGGCAAACGATCACACCACAGGAGAATCAACATGACGGCAGCACCACAACGAGAAGAAGAACCGAAGCATCAGATCAGGATTCACATTGACCAGACGCCACACCATTCGCCGAACCCGACGACGGGCGAGGCACTCTACAAGCTTGGTGGCGTCGCCGCCGGATTCGAGCTCTACCGCGAAGTAAGCGGCAACAGAGAAGATAAGTCTGTTGAGAACGACGCGGAGCCCATCCGTCTTAAAGAGGATGAGCACTTTCATAGCGGGCCGATTCAGGTCCACGAACTCGCCATTATCGTTAACGGCCAGCAGAAGCGGGTGAAGGCAAAGTCGCTGACGTTCGCGGAGCTCGTCGCGTTGGCGTTCAATCCTATTCCGGTCGGGGAGAACATCCTCTTTACGATCACCTACGAGAACGGACCGCACGCCAATCCCGAAGGAACGCTGATGCCGGGCGGAGTGGTCAAGATCAAGGAGGGCATGATCTTCAATGTCACAGCGACTGATAAATCTTAGCCCGGACTTGACACGCCTTCGCAACGAAGGCTTAGATCTGGAGATCCGCGGCGGCTATCTGCTCGTTCGGGATGTTCCGTATGTGAATGCCGCGCGGGAGGTGAAGCGCGGCATTCTGGTTTCCACACTGACACTCGCGGGTGATGTGACAGCCCAACCTGATACCCATGTCGCCTACTTTGCGGGCGACCACCCCTGTCTCGCCGACGGCACGGAAATCTCCAAAATTAAGCACGCCAGCTCACCGCAGACACTCGCGGATGGCGTCGTTGTTCAGCACTCCTTTTCGGCGAAGCCAAAACCGAACGATCAATATGCCGATTACTACGCCAAAGTGACGACCTACGTGGCAATCCTCTCCGGCCCGGCGCAGGAGATCGACCCCGCCGTCAACGCGAGAACCTTCTCGGTTGTCGCGTCTGACAACGATGACCCCGATTCCGTGTTCAACTACATCGACACCGCTTCGAGCAGGGCACAGATCAGCATCGTAACGAAGAAACTGGCGCTGGGGCGGGTAGCCATTGTGGGACTGGGAGGCACCGGCTCATATGTGCTGGATCTCGTGGTCAAGACGCCGGTGAAAGAAATCCATCTTTTTGACGGCGACACTTTCCTGCAACACAACGCATTCCGCTCGCCGGGCGCTCCTTCGATAGAGGCGCTCCGCGAGAGGTTGCCGAAGGCCACCTATTTTAAGAACCTCTACTCGCCGATGCGGCGCGGGATCATCGATCACCCGGAATATATCGATGCCGCGAGCGTGGCGATCCTTCGGAACATGGATTTTGTGTTCCTGTGCCTCGATAAAGGAGCAGCGAAAAAGACCATCGTCGAAAACTTAGAAGAATTTGGCCTCCCGTTTGTCGATGTCGGTATGGGCGTCAACCTGTCTGCCGACTCATTGGGCGGGATTCTCCGGGTTACGACCAGCACCGAGAAAATGCGGAACCATATCCACACAAGGATTTCCTTCGTGGACGGAAATGCCGCCAACGAGTATGATCGCAACATTCAGATCGCCGATCTGAACGCCCTGAATGCAGCGCTGGCCGTCATGAAATGGAAGAAACTGTTTGGGTTCTACCGGGACCTCAAGGGCGAGCATCACAGCACGTTTAGCATCGATGGAAACCTGCTCATCAATGAGGAGCGCCAACTATGACAAAAGCGACTGCGCTGAAGCATGAATTCGTCGAGTTCATTCCCTATGACCTCGACGAGGGGACAGTCTATGTGTCGATAAGATTCGCGACGGCGTCGCATAAATGCTGCTGCGGCTGCGGAAACAAGGTTGTTACGCCGATTCGCCCCACCGATTGGAAGCTGATCTTTGACGGCAAAACCATTTCGCTCGACCCGTCGATCGGCAATTGGAGTTTCCCCTGTCGATCTCACTATTGGATAAGGAACAACCAGACTCGATGGGCGGGTGAGTGGTCAGCTGCCGAGATCGATGCGGGAAGAGCTCACGACCAAACTGCGAAACAACACTATTTCGAACCGGCGAAGACAGATCCGACAAATCTTATCTTTTCGGCTGCGGCGTCCGCCGAAAAGGCCGGCGGACTCTGGCAACGGGTAAAGCAGTGGTGGCAGTCATAGAGCGGGAGAGCTGTCCTCAGCTATTGACAACCGTATTTGCGTCCGGTAAGATATTCTTACCAGTTTGGTAAGACTCTATAACAGAAGGGGAATCAAGCCATGACCGAAGCCGAGATCGAAATCATCATTATTGAAACGCTGAAGGGTTTGCAGGCGGGAACCGGCGAACCTGAATGCGAAATGACGCGGGCAACGGCACCGTTGGCGGAACTCGGGTTCTTCGACAGCCTGCTGGCAATCGAGACAACGCTCGTACTGGAAGAGCGGCTGGGCTGTTCATGCGGTGACGACAGCGTTTTCAGGGATAAGAATAAACCCGACCCGCTGACCATCGCGGAAATCGCCGCTCGGCTGGCCCAGATCACTCCGGCGGCGGCGTAACCATGGCAGAGAGCACACGCGAACAGATAGCCAACCGGTTGCGAACCGCACGGGACGCGGCTGGCCTGAGTCAAGGGCAGGTAGCAAAGCTCCTGAACTTTCACCGTCCCACCATCTCGGAGATTGAGGCGGGCAGGCGTAAGGTGTCGGGAGAGGAACTGGCTCAATTCGCATCCCTATATGGAGTCAGCGTCGAATGGCTTACCAGCGCCAGCGGTGAGTCGGACCCGTCCGACGACCGCATCCTTTTGGCGGCGCGGGAGCTTTCAAAGATGAAGGATCAGGACCTCGATCACCTTCTATCCCTGCTGCAAATGCTTCGGAAATCGAAGGAGCCGAAATGAGTCCAGAGCGCCGCAGACTAGCTCTTCGTGCCTCCTCTGCGGCGTTACGCGTCCGCCAACAGGCGCAGATTGCGTCTGATCATCCGTGCAACGTATTCGATTTGGCGGAAGCGTTGGGGATCGAAGTTCGCCTTGCCGCCCTCCCCTCGGCAGAAGGCATTTATTCTCCCGGCAAGCCGGTAATCATCGTATCGTCGCTTCGACCTCCCGGCAGGCAAGCATTCACCTGTGCCCATGAAATCGGCCACCATGTGAACGGCCATGGCGAGCGTTTCGACGAGCTTGTTGATGACCGTGGAAAATCGCGCCGATTCGATCCCAAAGAATTTGAAGCGGACTGTTTTGCTTCCGCGCTGCTCATGCCGAAAACCGCAGTACTCAAAGGGTTGGTAGCCCGCGGCTGGAACGCCCGGACGCTTTCGCCCGAGCAATGCTACCGAATCGCCTCGTGGCTGGGTGTCGGCTACACCACCCTCGTCGGCAACATGAACTGGGGGATGAGCCTTATGACCGACGATCAGGCATCTGCCCTCAGCAAGATAAGATCCCCGCAGATCCGTTCAACGATTATCGGCCGGGAATGCCGTGAACATCTGGTGGTCGTGGATGAACACTGGGCGGGCAGAGCCATTGACGCACAGGTCGAGGGCCTGATCCTTCTGCCGTCCGATGCCGTCGTCGAAGGCCGAGTCGCGGAGCAGGTCTGCAAGGATTCAAAGGGATGTCTCGTCCGTGCCACGAACCCCGGCGTTGGCCGGGTCTCGATTCCCGGTAGCGGATGGGCGCAGTATCTGCGCATAGGACGTAAGGAGTTTGCCGGGTTGGCCCGGTTCCGTCATTTGGAGGAGGTCGAGGATGAGTAAGCTATACGTGGCGAAAAGCCAAAATCTGTCGGTCGCGTGGGCCGAGGTATTTTTTCACCTCATGGAGCCGGGCGGTCACGACATCGCCCCTGCGGTCATCACGATCTCAGACTTTGATGACCGCTCTCTGCCGCGCCAGATTCCTGAAATTCAAAAGGCAATCGATGGCATGAACCCCCAGTCATGCCGTACCGTGGCCAGTACGATCTTCCCGAATTCTCTCTGGACACCCGACGACGACAACAGCGCCGATCAACTCTACGCCCGATATGAAAGAGTCTGGCCCACCATCGCGAAGTGTCAGGCAAACAAAAAGGGCGTGTATTTCCGTCGGCTCACTGCGTATCAGCCCAAACCTGATGGGCAAACGCCTCCGGTTAACCAACTCAAGCACGTGATCGAAACCTACAGGAGCGGCAACCATCGGCACAGCGCCTTGCAGGCCTCGATCTTCGACCCTACTCGCGACCACACGAACAGTCGCCAGCGCGGATTCCCTTGTCTACAACAGGTGGCTTTCAGCGCGTCCGATGGAACGCTCGAAGTGACGGGCTTCTACGCATTGCAGCACCATGTTCCGAAGGCGTACGGAAACTATCTCGGCCTCTGCTGGCTCGGGCGATACATGGCGCAACAAATGGACTTGCGGCTGACCCAGGTCACCTGTATTGCTTCGTCCCTCAAACTCCCACACGCCGACGGCTATAGCAAAGCAGATCTTACGCCCCTGAAGGCATCCATCGAACAAATTCTGAATCTACATCAAATGAGAGCGGCATAGTGCGCATAAGCGGTCAACTGTATGTTTTTGAGGGACCGGACGGCGTCGGCAAAACCGAACTCTCGGGCCGTTTCGCAGCGATACTGACCGACCGGGGGACGCCGACGATAAGGCTCTCCTTTCCCGGAAAAAGCGGTGGCACCGTCGGGAAGCTCGTCTACGACCTCCATCACAATCCCAATTCGCTTGGCGTCAAAACCATCACGCCTGCGAGTATGCAACTCATGCACATCGCGGCCCATATAGACGCGATAGAAACAGTGATCCTCCCAGCGCTCCGTGCGGGGACCTCTGTTGTTCTGGACCGATTCTGGTGGTCCACCAAAGTCTATGGTCTAGCAGGTGGGAGCAATAAACGGCTGCTCGCAAACATGATCGATGTAGAACTGGCGGCATGGGGTTCGGTTTCACCGTCGGCGATTTTCTTAATCCGCCGCCAGCTGCCGCTTCGATCTGAACCAATGGCGAAGTGGCGTCAATGGAGCGAACTCTATGAGCGCGTATCGGCGGAGGAGCAACGACGGAGTACGGTCATTACGATTGACAACGAAGGCTCCGTCGATGACGCCGTGCAGCAGATGCAACAGGCGCTTAGCAAAATCGGAGCCATCGAATCCGCAGAACTTGCTGGACAGATTCCTCTGGAGCTATCGAGTAGCGCTCCCAAAGTAATCTCTTCACCGCCATCGATATTCAGCGGGTTGTCCCCTGCTCTGCCTACGGTGGTCTACGATACCTACTGGCGATTCGCCGCTGAGCGGCAGGAGATTTTCTTTCGGCGCTGGCAGCAGCAACGTCCCCCTTGGACAGCCGACCCAATCCTGTCGGAGTTCAAGTTCACGAATGCGTACCGCGCATCGGACCGTGTCAGCCAGTTCCTCATAAAGGAAGTCATCTACAAGGGCGATCAGGCGGAAGAAGAAGTTTTCTTCCGGATTATTCTTTTCAAGCTGTTCAACAAGATCGAGACATGGCAACTTCTGGAACGATCTTTAGGCGCGATCACCTACCGGGAATTCGATTTCAAAGCATACGATACGATCCTGTCGAAGGCGATCAACAACAAGGACACCATCTATTCCGGGGCTTACATTATGCCGTCGGGCAGCAAGACCTTTGGCACCACCCGGAAACACCGCGCCCATCTTAAGCTGCTTCAGCAGATGATGGAGGACGAAGTCGCACTGCGTATCGCCGAATGCAAAACAATGCAGCAGGCCTTTACGCTGTTGCTGTCCTATCCGATGATCGGCGATTTCCTCGCCTACCAATATGTGACCGATCTCAACTACAGCAACCTGACCAGCTTCTCCGAAATGGAGTTCGTCATACCGGGACCCGGAGCGAAGGGTGGCATCTCAAAATGCTTTGAATCGCTCGGCGGTTTATCGGAAGCGGACATCATCCGGGTTGTCAGGGAACGGCAGCAAGCCGAATTCGAGCGGCTCGGAATTGAGTTCAAATCCCTTTGGGGCCGATCTCTTCAGTTGATCGACTGCCAAAATCTGTTCTGCGAAGTGGATAAATACTCGCGCGTCTATCATCCTGAGATCGCAGGCACATCGCTACGCACGAGAATTAAACAAAAGTTCAGGGCAAACGCCGATCCCGTGGACTACTGGTATCCGCCGAAATGGGGAATCAACGAGAACATCGCACGATCCGCACAGGAGGTAGGCCGTGGACTTACGAGAGTATCAGCTTGAGGCACAAAAAACTGACCAGATTCCGGGCACCCGCACAGACAAAGACGGCCCCGGCATCATGGTGCCGCTGCTCGGGCTTGCCGGTGAAGCCGGTACGCTGCTGACCGAATACAAGAAATGGCTCAGCGAAGGACCGTCCTACCAGATCTTTAAGGACCGGGTGACCGAGGAACTGGGTGACGTCCTTTGGTACGTCGCGAACATCGCCTCAAAAGAGGATCTGGATCTTGACGTGATCGCGAAGGAGAATCTCCGAAAGGCCCGGAACCGCTGGCTCCCCGCCGACGCTTCGCAGCCGGGGCGCATGAAACTGTTCGACGAGGCCTACCCGGCGGACGAACAATTGCCCCGTCAGTTTCGGGTCGAGTTTCGCGAGGAAGTCTCGACCGAAGGCGTCAAAGTCAAAATGGTGATGAACGGCGCACCGCTGGGCAACGATCTCACCGACAACGCCTACGAAAGCGACGGCTACCGGTATCACGATGTCTTTCATTTAGCCTATGCGGCAGTTTTGGGATGGTCGCCGGTCGTACGGAAGCTGATGGGGCGTAAGCGTAAAAGCGACCCCAAGGTGGACCGTATCGAAGACGGCGGGCGAGCGACAGCTATCGAGGAAGGAATTTCCGCCCTTGTCTTTGGATACGCGAATGAACATTCGTTTCTCGACGGTGTCAAAAACGTCGATTACGGCATCCTGCGAACGATTCGGCATCTGACCGGCCATTTGGAAGTCAGCTGCTGTTCTGAGCATCAATGGCAAGAGGCAATTTGCCAAGGTTTTCAGGCATGGAGACAACTCCACCGCGACCGAACGGGGATCATTGTTTGCGACCTGAAGGCGCGAACCATTCGTTTTGAGCCATTGCGAGGTCGACCTCAATGACAATGTTGGGCTGGCGTGACGCTGATGCGGGCGCGGCCAACGCATCAGATTCGGGTTTTCATCTCAATTTCGCTTCAAGATAGTGGAGCAGTTACCTTGGAGGAGCGGCAGCTGGGGCGATCATGCGATTACGCGACCGTGGCGAGACCTTTTTTCTCAACCAGCGACAAGAGCTTGAGAGAGGCTCCGGCTGGGCGTTTCTCTCCTCGCTCCCACTTGCTCACGAGGCTGGTAGTGACGTTCAGGTAGTTTGCGAAGACGGTCTGGCTGACGTGTTCCCGTTCGCGGATTGCTTTGATCTCTTCGGGTTTCAGGGGACGAATTGGAGTGAGGCAGGCGACGTCGAAACGCCGCATGGTTTGTTTATCGATGGCGCCGATATCGTGCAACGCCGTCACGGTCTCGTGTATGGCAGCCATTGCTTCGCTTCGGTACTTCTTACTCATTGGTCTCCACCTCCACAAAATCGCCCCGATTCAGTAGTTCCACAATTTGTTCTTCCGTCAATTCGAGTACGTGTCTTGCGGCCTGCCTGAACTGCTTTTCTTCGTTGGCGTCGAGATTCGCTATGCTGCTCTTCGCGAACCCGTAAATGAAAAACGCCCGACTCCCGCGTCGGAACAAAATAATGGTCCGATAACCTTTCGACCTGCCTTGCCCGGGTCGCGCGACTCGTTGCTTGATTACCTCCCCGCCAAGGTCGGCATCAATCTGTCCTCGTTCAGCGCGAGCAACCGCCTCGCACAGCGTTTCATCCGCGATCCCTTCCTTACGGGCAAAGCGTTGAAACCACCGCGATTTGAAAACTCTCACACGTGTGGTCTAGATCCTATTATATAGGACCAGGTGGTATAGTTTTGGGGTCAGCAGATGAAACAGCCCGGACTCATCTCTGGGATGACTCCGGCTCTCGTCATTTGGCCTTCTTGACGATGCGCACGTGAGCGACGGTCTTTGAGGGGATGTACTCGGCTGTCTCGTAGCGGTCTGAGAGCCCATCCAATCCCTCAAAGATCCTTTCGCCGCTGCCCAGCAACTTCGGCGCCAGTACGAAATGCAACTCATCCACCAGGCCAGCCTTTAGATACTGCCTGACCGTGGAAGCGCCCCCTCCGATGCGAACGTCCTTGCCCCTGGCCGCCGCAAAGGCCTGCTTTAGTGCGGACTCGATTCCATCGTTGACGAAACTGAAGCTGGTGCCTCCTTCCATCTCAAAGCTCGAGTGCTTGTGATGGCTGAGCACGAAGACAGGGTGGTGATAGGGCGGGTTCGGGCCCCACCAGCCTTTCCAGTCCTCGTTGGGCCAGGGGCCGCGCTGCGGGCCGAACATGTTGCGGCCCATGATGGTGGCGCCGATGTTGTCGAAAGAATGGACGAGGAAATCGTTGTCGAGGCCCTCGGCACCGCCCTCTTGACCGGTCATCCTGGCGAAGTACCTGGTGGCAAACGCCCACTCCATCAGGCGCAGGCCGTCCTTACCGAAGGGCGCATCGAGCGCCTGGCCCCTGGCGGCGGAGAATCCGTCTAACGAGATGGTGATACAACGAGCGACGAGCTTAGGCATGCCGGATGATCCGTTCCTCCATCAATTAGGATCTGGCTAGTGGCCGCGAACCCACAAAAGGCCACTTTTGACCCCTTAAATGGCTTTACCAGGCTAAACCGGCTTCGCGGCGCCCTGCCCCTACTTCGCCGTCCAGCCGCCATCGATTAGAATATCCGTGCCCGTGATGAAGCCCGCGTCTTCCGAGCAGAGGTAGCAGGCAAGCGAGCCGATCTCTTCCACTTTGCCCCAGCGGCCTACCGGAATGTTGGCGACGAACTGGGCGTTGAGCTCCGGGTTCTGCATCAGCGGCGTGTTCATTTCCGTGCCGAAGGGGCCGGGGCTGATGCCGTTGACTGTGATTCCCTCGGTAGCCAGTTCGAGGGCCAGGGCGCGGGTGAGTCCGAGGAGCGCTGCCTTGCTCGATGAGTAAGCCGCGCGGCCGGGAAGCGAGATGTGGCTCATGATCGACGTCATGTTCAGGACGCGTCCGTAGCCTGTGCCCTGCATGCCTGGCACGAACGCCCGGCACATGAGGAAGACGCTGGTCAGGTTGGTGTCGAGAACCTTGTTCCATTCGTCGAGCGTGAAGTCGACCAGGTTTTTCCTGATGTTCATGCCCGCGTTGTTGATCAGGATCTGAACTGTGCCGAGTTTCGCGGCGATGTCCGTTTGCAGGCGCGTGACGCTGGCTTCATCGACGACATCCGCCACGAAGGTAGCGGCTTTGCCTCCGACGGCCTCGATCTCGGCTTTTACGGAGGCGAGCTTTTCGGCGTCACGCGCGACCAGGGCGATGGTGGCGCCGGCAGCACTAAGTGACAGCGCCATGGCGCGGCCGAGGCCTCGGCTGCCGCCTGTGATGAGCGCGATTTTTCCTGAGAGATTGGTGGTGGACATGGAATTCATTAGTATATCCCCGAGATTGGAAAGCCTCGCGAGGGGTGCAAAGTATACTCAGGGTTACCCCTTGAAATCTTATGAACAAAGAACCTTTTCGTCTGGATGGATTGACCGCGCTGGTAACCGGCGGGGCTAGTGGAATTGGCGAGGCGATCTGCCGGCGACTGACTTGGTCTGGCGCGAAGGTGGTTATTACCGACATTAATGAAGCGCGCGCGAAGACGCTTTCGGCGGAATTGCCGGGTTCCACTGTCGTCAAGCTGGACATCACCGATGAAGCTGCCGTGAAGTCCACGTTTGCGGCGCTGCCGAAGCTGGATATCCTGGTCAACAATGCGGGTATCGGGCTGGTAGGCTCGGTGGAAGAGACGTCTACGGAAGATTTCCAGCGGGTGATGAAAGTCAATGTGGAAGGCACTTTCTTCGTGACCAAAGCAGCGATCCCGCTATTAATCGCATCGGGCGGAAACATTGTAAATATCGCGTCGACGGCGGGCATGAAGGGCTTCCGGCGGCGCTTTGCTTACGGCGCGAGCAAGGGCGCTGTGCTGGCGATGACGAAACAGGTGGCGCTGGAGTATGCAGGCAAGGTTCGCGTGAATGCGATCTGCCCGGGTACTACCGATACGCCGTTCGTGGAAGCTTACATCGCGAAGTATCACAGCCATGAGGTGGAGAAGATTCGTGCGGAACTCAATGCGCGGCAGCCGGTGGGCAGGCTGGGGCGTCCGGACGAGATGGCGGATCTGGTGCTGTATCTTTGCTCCAGTGAGGCAGGGTTTGTGACGGGGTCGCTGATGTTTATTGACGGTGGGACGACGGCATAGGCCGCCGATGAACGCCGATAAACGCCGATAACACATGTTTAATTTTCTTGATGCCGGGATAGACGGGCTGTTTGATGTTCCCACTCGGGCTAAGGGGCCCGCGGGGTCGCTGCCGCTGACTGCGGAGATGCTGCGCGAGCGGCCTTCGGGTGATCTTTTCGGCCTGAGTCAGAATGCCGGGATGGGGTGGAATCCGGCGGCTCTGGGCGGGAAAGAGTACCTGATTCTTTCGACGCACGGGGGTATTCGGGCCGCTGATGGAACGGCGATCGCGCTGGGTTATCACACTGGGCATTGGGAAGTTGGTCTGTTGATGGAAGCGGCTGCGCGCGAGTTCAAAGCGGCAGGCGCGATTCCGTTTGCGGGTTATTGCACGGATCCTTGCGATGGCCGTTCGCAGGGAACTACGGCGATGTTCGATAGTTTGCCTTATCGCAATGATGCGGCTGTCATTTTCCGCAGGCTAATCCGTTCGCTGCCTACGCGGCGTGGCGTGCTGGGTGTTGCTACCTGCGATAAAGGCCTGCCGGCGATGATGATAGCGCTGGCTTCCATGCATGATCTGCCTTGCGTGCTGGTGCCAGGTGGTGTGACACTGTTGCCCGAGAAAGGCGAAGACGCGGGGCGGATTCAAAGCATCGGGGTTCGCTACGCGCATGGCGAAATCAGTCTGGAAGATGCGGCCGATCTTGGTTGCCGCACCTGTGCGTCGCCGGGTGGCGGATGCCAGTTCCTTGGTACCGCTGCGACATCGCAGGTAGTGGGCGAGGCGCTGGGAATGTCGCTGGGGCATTCTGCGCTGGCTCCTTCGGGCCATGCGATCTGGCTCGATATGGCGTCGCGGTCGGCAAAAGCGCTCATGGCGATGGAGAAGCGCGGCACGGTGATGCGGGATATTTTGACCGACGCGTCGTTCTACAACGCCATGGTGGTGCACGCGGCATTTGGCGGATCTATGAATTTGATCCTTCATACGCCTGCTATCGCGCATGCGGCGGGATTGAAGCGGCCGGTGGCGGACGATTGGTCGCGGATCAATCGCACGGTGCCGCGCCTGGTGGATGTGATGCCGAACGGGCCTATGGCGACTGTCCATGTATTTCTGGCGGGCGGAGTTCCGGAGGTGATGCTGCACTTAAGGCGGGCGGGCCTGCTTGAAACAAAGGCACTCACGGCGAGCGGCGCGAATATTGACCAGCAGCTGGATGAATGGGAAAGTTCCGAACGCCGGCACGCGCTGCGGAAGTTACTGCATGAGCGCGATGGGATTGATCCAGATTCCGTGATTCTCTCGCCCGAGGCGGCTGCGAAACACGGGATGACGTCGACTGTTTGTTTTCCAGCGGGGAATTTGGCGCCGGAGGGGTCGGTGATTAAGGCTACGGCGATTGATCCTTCGGTGGTGGATGCCGATGGTGTGTATCGCAAGGTTGGACCGGCGAAGGTATTTCTAACTGAGCCCGCGGCAGTGGCGGCGATCAAGGCGAAGCAGATTCAGAAGGGCGATGTGCTGGTGTTGATCTGCCGCGGACCTATGGGCGCGGGTATGGAAGAGACTTACCAGCTGACTTCGGCGCTGAAGTATTTGCCGTTCGGCAAGCATGTGGCGCTGGTGACCGATGCGCGTTTCAGCGGGGTCTCGACGGGCGCTTGTATTGGGCACATCTCGCCGGAGGCTTTGGCGGGCGGGCCGATTGGGCGGCTGCGCGAGGGCGACATGGTTGAGATCGTGATTGACCGCGTGGGGCTGCATGGCACTTTGAATATGGTGGGCGAAGGCGGAGTGGTGCAGGGTGTGGACGCGGGTACGGCGATTCTGGCGGCGCGTGAGCCGCGACCGGATCTTGCGGCCGATCCGAATCTGCCGGACGACACTCGACTCTGGGCGGCGCTGCAGGATGTGAGTGGCGGGACGTGGGGTGGATGCGTGTTCGATACGGATGCGATCCTGAAGGTGCTGGAGGCGGGGAAGAAGGCGCTGGCAAAGTAGTTATACGCTTGCCAGGGTGTCACGCAGAGCACGCAGAGATTGCGCAGAGATCGCAGAGAAGACCTGGAGATATGGCAGTGAAAAATGAAATGGCGCGGCGGTGGTTTGTTTCCGGGCGCGTGCAAGGTGTGGGATTCCGATGGCATGTGGAACACCACGCGAAGTCGATTGGTGTGGCTGGCTGGGTGCGGAATCTGGACGATGGCCGGGTGGAAGCTTACGCAGTGGGAACTGTCGAGCAACTCGACAAGCTCGCTGCGCGGCTGCACCAGGGCCCCTCGCTTTCCGAAGTGCATGGGGTTGAACAGCAAGACGCGGAAATGCAACAATTAAAGTCCTTCCACACGAAGTAATTCCCTGGAGCATCGACCGACTTGGACAATCTGAAACAACTGATTCGCGAGGTGCCGGACTTTCCCAAACCCGGCATTCTTTTCTATGACATAACGACCATGCTGAAGGATCCGCGCGGGCTGCGCGGGACCATCGACGCGTTGCGGGCGCAGTATGCGGGCGCGCAGGTGGATGTGGTGATCGGCATCGAATCGCGCGGGTTTATTTTCGCGCCGGCCCTGGCTTATGCGCTGGGCGCTGGTTTCGTGCCTGTGCGCAAGCCGAAGAAGCTGCCGGCCGAGACGGCGTCGATTTCCTACGATCTGGAATACGGAAGCGATACGCTTGAAATTCACAAAGACGCTGTCAGCAAAGGCACGCGCGTGCTAATTGTGGACGATCTGCTCGCGACCGGAGGAACAGCGCGGGCTGTAGCGCAGTTGGTAGAAGGGCTGGGCGGCACGGTGGCCGGGTTGGGGTTCGTGGTGGAACTGACGTTCCTGAACGGACGTGGCAAACTCGGCGGTTACGACGTGTACTCGCTCCTCAAATACGACGAATAATGACGCGAGCCGCCAGTGTGAAGGCATACGCCAAGCTCAATCTGGGGCTGCGCGTGCTCTGCAAACGGCCGGACGGCTATCACGAACTGCGCACGGTCTTCCAGACGATTTCACTCGCCGACAAGCTGGAAGTTTCGTTCACGCCGGGGAGAACCAGCCGGATCGAGATGGAAGGTACACCGGAGATCGCGGATAATCTTGCGGAGCGCGCGGCGCGGCTGGTGATGGAGGCTGGACAGAAACAGGGCGCGGTCCGGATCAAGTTAGCGAAGACCATTCCGGCGGGCGCGGGGCTCGGCGGAGGGTCGTCCGATGCGGCTGCGGTTCTGCTGACGCTGCCGGTGCTGGCGGGGATCCGGTTGCCGATGGAGCAATTGGCGGCGCTTGGGGCGAAGCTGGGCAGCGACGTGCCGTTTTTCCTGTATGGCGGGACAGCGCTGGGGCTGGGGCGTGGTGAGGAACTTTATCCTTTGCCGGATCGGGCGGCGGAGCAGGCGCTGGTAATTGCCTCTGCGGTGCATTCGTCGACGGCGGACGCGTATCGAGACGTGTCATTGACCCTAACGGCAGCTCCGCTGTCTGGTACGTTGACAAATATTGGGTTACAAAATAAACTAGATAGTTTCCAGCGCGAGGCGTGGGCGGGAAATAAATCCAGCATAATCAACGATTTTGAGGCTGTGGTGTTGGCTCGTTATCCGGAGCTTGCGGGCATTCGGGAGAGATTGCGGGCCGCCGGGGCTGGACGTGTGGCGATGACAGGGTCGGGGTCCGCGGTATTCGGAATTTTCGATAATCCGGGCAAGCTGGAATTGGCCCGACTGGCGTGGGAAAAACGCGGGATGGCGGGGGAGCGGGCATTCGCGGTGACATTTGTCAACCGTGCGCGGTATCAGGGCGCATGGCGGCGCGCGCTTCAGCAACATACGATCGCAGACAAAACGAAAGGTAACGAAATATGGCCGCCCCAAAGCCGGCACGCGCGATGAATCCGGAGCGAATTAAGATCTTCACAGGCAGCGCGAATCCGGCGCTGGCGAAGGAGATTTGCGAGAATCTCGGCCTCGCTATGGGCGATATGAAGCTGCGCCAGTTTGCGGATGGAGAGATCCATCTGCAGGTGCTGGAGAATGTTCGTGGGGCCGATTGCTTCGTGGTGCAGCCGACGTGCGCGCCGGTGGAATTCCACCTGATGGAGATTTTGCTCACCATCGATGCGTTGAAACGCGCGTCGGCGGAGCGCATCACTGCAGTGCTGCCGTATTACGGGTACGGGCGGCAGGACCGCAAAGACAAGCCACGTGTGCCTATTTCGGCGAAATTGATCGCGTCGTTGCTGGAGCGCGCAGGGGCGGACCGAATTATGGCGCTCGACCTGCATGCTGCGCAGATTCAGGGCTTTTTCGACGTTCCGGTGGACCATTTGTTTTTCCGGCCAGTGACGGTGGATTATCTGAAGTCGCAGGACATAGGGGAACTGACAGTGGTCTCCCCGGATGCGGGCGGCGTGGAGCGTGCGCGGTCGATTGCGAAGCGGCTCAATGCTCCGCTGGCGATTATCGATAAACGCCGCGAAGAAGCGAATGTGGCGGAAGTGATGAACGTGATCGGTGACGTGGAAGGCAAGAATTGTCTTCTTGTCGACGATCTGATCGACACGGCCGGGACGCTGGTGAAGGGTGCGGAAGCGCTGCTGGAACAGGGCGCAGCGAGTGTGACTGCTTGCGCGACGCATGCGGTGCTTTCAGGGCCGGCTATCGAGCGAATTGCGGCGTCTGGGATTCGGGAGGTAGTGTTTTCGAATTCGATTCCGCTGACGGAAGAGGCGAAGAAGTGCGGGAAGATTCGGCAGTTATCGGTGGCTCCGCTGCTGGCGTCGGCCATTCAGTCGATTCATGAGGAGACTTCGGTTAGCCGGTTGTTTTTGTAGGGGGTGCCTACGCTATTCCGTTTTCCGTGTGACGTATAGCGGTACAATCGTGATTTCGTGATCGTTTCTTTTCACTGCCCCGAAACAGATAGGATCTTCCGTCGGCAGCTCAGCCGTAAGTTCGGCAACATCCAGCGCGTTGCGTACCGACGCCTGATCGCGCTCGATTCAGTCCGACAACTATCCGATCTTGCGGGCGGCGGAATGTCGGTCGAAGCGCTTGGCAAAGACAGAAAAGGCCAGCATTCCATTCGCGTCAACGATCAGTTTCGCGTCTGCTTCGTCTGGTCCGGCGGAAACGCGACGCGCGCGGAAATTGTCGATTATTGTTAAAGGAGATTCTCATGGCGCACAAGAATCCAACCGATCCGGTCCACCCCGGCGAAATCCTGCTGGAGGATTTTATGAAACCTGCGGGAATCAGCATCAACGGTCTGGCGCTGGAACTTCGCGTTCCCGCGTCGCGCATCAGCGCTATCGTTAACGAAGCGCGCGGTATTACTGCCGATACGGCGCTGCGTCTGGGCCGTTACTTTTCCACCACCAGCCAATTCTGGATGAACCTGCAGACTCACTTCGATCTGCAGAATGCGGCCGACGAGACGAGTAAAGAAATCGAACGGTACATCCGCCCGCGCACCGCCGCGTGACTTCGCTTCCAGCGACAGCGATACGACGCGCCCGTAAATTCCGATCATCCCCGATATGGCGCCCCTGTGGCTCATCGAACTTTTCCTCTGCCACGTCGCTCTTCCAGGTGCTGAACTGCATGGCGGCAGGCGCTGCGCGCAGGTAAAGGGAAAAAGGGAAAAGCGCTAAGCTCAGGAGATCGTACTGCACTTGCCATTCCTGCGATTCAACGGCGCTGAGGCCAAGCGTGCGGGCCAGCGCATCGGGCGTCCGGGCGGTTACGGTCTTTGCCTGCATGCTTCGTCTACCCCGCCTTGCGGCGTTCGCGCGCGGACAGCGTTTCGTGTGGCAACGACTTGATGTAGGTTTGGTAGGGCAGACCCTTCTCACGGGCTTGTTTGCGCGCGAGGGCCAGATCTTCCTGCGGAATACTTAGTGCCACCACGGGAGCCGGAGGCTTCGGCGAAGTTGCGATCCGTTGCAGTAATCTTTCCTTTGTCAGGACGGCGGCTTCGCCGCTTTTCACCGCCGCGCTCAGTTGCTTCGCATGGGTCTCGCGATTGGCATACCACCACTTGGCTTCCTCCGTCTCGTTCGCGAAGGAAGGAATCATGCGCTTTGGTTGCTTCTTCATCGGCGCCTCTCCAAATCCTTCCATTCCGTTTGCCCGCCCGGCGAAATCAACTGTTTTATGCGTCGGGATCGGAATACCGGCCTGTGACAAGCGCACTCAGGCGAATCGCACAGCGGCCTTCGCTCTGGCCTTAGCCGCTTCTTCTTCACGATTCTTCGGCGGGGCGTTCGTCTCCAGGCTATCGATCAGACGAGCGGAGATCGCGGCGATTTCTTCTATCGCGAAATGAAACGGCGCTTCGTTGGCCTTCGACGGCTTGGTGAAGCCGCTGATCTTGCGCACGAACTGCAGCGAGGCCGCGCGGATTTCTTCTTCCGTCGTCGGCGGATCGAAATTAAACAATGGCTTGATATTGCGGCACATTGGACACCTGCTTCTTAGTCTTCGTCGGCTCTTAGTTTTGCCAGCACGCCGAGATCTTCGAGTGTAGTGGTATCGCCCTTCACCTCGCCGCCTGCCGCCAGTTCGCGCAGCAACCGGCGCATGATTTTACCGCTTCTGGTCTTGGGGAGGGAATCCGTAAACCGGATATCATCGGGCTTGGCAAGCGACCCAATCTCTTTACCAACCCAGGCGCGGAGTTCCTCTTTGAGGCCGTCGCTCATTTCATAGCCCAGTTGCAGTGTTACGAAGGCGGTGATGCCCTGGCCTTTGATCTCATCGGGACGTCCCACTACTGCCGCTTCGGCCACCTTCGGGTGGGCTACCAGCGCGGACTCCACTTCCATGGTGCTGAGGCGATGGCCGGAAACGTTGATCACGTCATCGACGCGGCCCATCACCCAGATGTAGCCGTCTTCGTCCTGCCGTGCGCCATCGCCGGTGAAGTACGAACCGGGGATTTGCGACCAGTACGCTTCTTTGAAGCGCTCGGGATCGTTGTAGATGCCGCGCGTCATGGAAGGCCACGGCTTGCGGATCACCAGGTAACCGCCGGAGCCTGCCGGCACGGGTTCACCTTCGCGCGTGACGACTTCAAGTTTCACTCCGGGCAGCGGGCGGGTGCACGAGCCTGGCTTGGTCGGCGTCGCTCCTGGCAGCGGACTGATCATGATAGCGCCGGTTTCGGTTTGCCACCATGTGTCGACAATGGGGCAGCGATCATGGCCGATCAGGCTGCGGTACCACATCCACGCTTCGGGGTTGATGGGTTCGCCGACGCTGCCGAGCAGGCGCAAGGTTTTCATAGCGTGCCGCGCCGGCCACTGTTCGCCAAGTCGCATGAAGGCCCGGATCGCGGTGGGGGCAGTGTAGAAGACGGTGACCTTGTGCCGATCGATCATGTCCCAGAAACGGTCGGGCTGGGGGTAGACGGGGCCACCTTCATACATGACGACGGTCGCTCCGTTTTGAAGCGGTCCGTAAATCACGTAGCTGTGTCCGGTGACCCAGCCGATATCGGCGGTGCACCAAAAGATGTCGTCATCGCGCAGGTCGAAGACCCATTTACTGGTGATGTAGGTGCCGACGGCGTAACCGCCGGTTGTGTGCAGAATGCCCTTTGGTTTGCCTGTGGTGCCTGACGTGTAGAGCAGGTAGAGAGGGTGCTCGGAATCGAGATGCTCGGCGGGGCATTCGTCGGAGGCAATAGCCATGCGCTCATGCCACCAGTGATCGCGACCGGGGAGCATGACTTGTTCGGTACCGGTCCGCTTGAAGACAATGACGCAGTGGACGGTGGGGCAGTTGCCGAGTGCGGCATCGACGGCGGGCTTCAGTTTAATTTCGGCGCCGCGGCGGAATGTGCCGTCCTGCGTGATGACACATGACGCCTGGGAATCGTGAATGCGGTCAGCAATGGCCTGCGAGGAGAAGCCGCCGAAGATCACGGTGTGCGGCGCGCCGATACGGGCGCAGGCCAACACGGCGATGGCGAGTTCGGGCGAGGTGCCCATATAGATCGCGACGCGGTCGCCGGTCTTGACGTTGAGCGATTTCAGGACGTTGGCGAAGCGGCAGACTTCGTCGTGGAGTTGTTGATAGGTGAGGGTACGGATTTCGCCCGGTTCGCCTTCCCAAATGAGCGCGGCCTTGTTCTTACGCCAGGTGGTGAGGTGACGGTCGAGGCAGTTATAGGAAAGGTTGAGCTTGCCGCCGACGAACCATTTCGCGAAGGGGGCATCGGACCAGTCGAGCACTTTGGTCCATGGCTTGAACCACTCGAGATTCTTTGCGATATCGCCCCAGAATTTTTCGGGATCGTCGTCGGCTTCGGCGTAGAGACGCTCATAGTCGGCGATAGACGGGATGTGGGACTTCTCGCTGAAGCCGGGGGATGGCGGGAAGATGCGCTTCTCGTTCAGGGAGGACTGGATATCGTTACTGGGATGGTTAGACATGCCGGATCACTATGCATGATATCGAAGTGCGGGCTTCGATCACTAACGCGCGGGCTCTGTCTGGCGAACGGGGCGCAAACGCGGCTAATCAGTCATTCGGGTGGTTCGGCCACGGCGGCCGCACTACGGCCACCGGGACGCGGACGGTGCCGGGTTGTCACGTACGAGTAGGGATCTTCGGGCCTGTCCGGTTGGCGCCGGAAAAGGCGTCTGATGGCGAGCAACAGGCGGCTCAGGCGGGAGGGAGAGTGATCTTGCTTCGCCACGTTGGGATGATAGCAGGTATTTTGGTGGGCCGATCTGCCTGGCGGTCGGTCTGCGGGGCCAGTTCGAGGCGGACGAAGATCTCGCTGGGTACTGCTGGTACTACAGGTAATATTACTCACATTTTCTTTATGAGTATTGTATGGGTATTGTGACCTATGTTACGGTGTTCCAATATGGCCGAGCACTGTAGTGGCCAAATCTTGAAGTTGTGGTGGAGGACACGAAAGAATGAAAAATAGTTTATATACGGCAGTACTTTTTGCGGCAGTGGCTTTGGGGCTCACCGGGACCGCCCAAGCGGCCCTAATTACCGGATTCAGTTTGGAAACGGATTATGGTTTCAGCGTATCCGGCGTTAGTTACACTGGCGATTCGGTTTCTTTCAGCTTTGCCGGTTTTGGCAGCAACTCCTCCCAGCCCAATTTGGCCACGTTCGAACTCGACTCGACGGGTCTGGAGGGTGATACCTTCCTGGGGTGCGCCAACATTTCGGGTGCCTGCGTACCGAATGCCGGCCTGAACGTGTTTACACCTGGATTTGGCTCGTCCGGCGACACTGCGGTTATTAACGATACGGTTGAATGGAGTGACCCCACTGGACTGACTGGAGTCGCGGACCCAACGGCTGAAATGGTCGGCAAGGGCGGATTGCTCGTCGAGATCAGCGGTAATCAATTGGACGTTTGGAACTATTGTCCTTCCAGCTGCAGCACCATTGGCCTGAACTTTTCGTTTATCGATCAGGGTTCAGCAGCTCCAGAGCCCGCGACGATAGCGCTGTTCGGAATGGGATTCGCTGGTGTCGTGATGTTACGTCGACGCGCCGCTGGCCGGGTGTAACTCCTGTCTAGATCAAACAAGTAGTCACGATCAAAATCGCAGACCTTAAACGCCCTGAAGCCAACCCGGCCTTCAGGGCGTTTTTGCGTTCAAGCTGAACTCCGAGAGAACAATCAGAGGTCCATCAGTGGGTTCATGTTGGGCAGATACAACAGGACCACAATCACAATCCACAAGATCGCCAGGAAGTGAGAATAGAGCGCGGCTGCCAGGATATCGCGGCGGCGCACGTCTGAAACGACAAGTGTGAACCAGGTAGTGCAGGCGATGACGGCGAGCCAGTGAGCTCCCGTGATCAGAAGGTAGGTTTCGCCGAAGGGTGTGTGCGGACCCAGTTCGACCAGATAGACCATTCGGACCCACTCCACGCACTCCAGGAACAAGAAGACGAGCCAGGCCGAGATGGCGATGGCGATCCAGCGGACAGCTTCCTCAAACTTCCCCTGCGCGGCGCTGTTGGCTCCCACGGCCATAGTGATACTGGCGCAGATGGCCGACATCCCCATTGCCGCCACCATCAGCAGCGAGCCGAATTCAAAAGGCTGCTGACCGATCTCCGCCATGCCTGGCCAGTTAGGCGTGATGGCCCGGGTGTGATACATGAAGGCGAAGAGAGCCGCAAATAACGCGAGGTTAACGGCGATGAGCGCCATGCTGCGGCGGCGTGCGGGAGTGGCAGCGTATTCGGCAATTCTCAAGTGCATGAACTAATTCCCGATAGCTATGACCATAGCTACGACCAGAAGGCGAAGACCGACATGAGGATGAGCCACATCACATCAAGGAAATGCCAGAAGATGGTGCCGACCTCGACTACATTGCGGTTGAGCGGCGAAGTGGGTTTGAACTGCATGCGATACGCGATGTAATAGAGCGCGGCGATGGCGCCGACGACGTGCGCGGCATGCGCCCAGGTCAACACGTAGAAAAACGCGCTGGCGGGATTGTGCTGCAGGTAGAGGCCATGATCGGCGAGAAATTTCCAGTTGATGGCCTGGCCGATGAGAAACCATGTGCCGAGGGCGGTGCCGGTCAGCCACATTCTGCGGAATTCGCGGCGTCGACCCGCGCGGAAAGCGCGCCTGCCGATATCGAGAGCGATGCTGCTGAGTACGAGAGCGGCCGTATTCCACCAGAGCAGAGGCGGGACTGGAAGATGGTGCCAGTCCATGGGGTTCAGGCCGCGCCGGATGTACATCGCGCAAAGCAGGGCAGTGAACGTCATGGTGCTGGCGACCATGCCGAGGTAAACAGCGATGCGGACTGCGACGCCGGAATCCGACGAACTGCCGGGATCATTATTGCTGTTGCTGTTGCCGCCGCCACCGTACGGCGGTGTGGGGATGATCGGCGGCGGGCCTCCGACGGAAGGTTCGGTGAGAGTCGGCATGTAAAGCGGGCGGAAATTCTATTATCGCGTGCTTCGGGCTTTTGGCCACGGATGCACACAAATGCACACGGATAAGAACAAAGCTTTCCAGGCTAATATCAACTTCATGCGGACTATGCTGCTTTTCCTGGCTATTGTCACTTTCGCTGCGGCCGCCCAGACTGCGCCCGTCACCATCGCAGAAAAAACTAAGGACATGACGGCCATGCCCGGGTATTTTCCGATGTTCTATGAGGTGAAGACCGGCCACGTGTTTCTCGAAGTGTCGCGCTGGAATGACGATTTCCTGTACGTGAATTCGCTGCCGGCGGGAGTTGGCTCTAACGACATTGGTCTCGACCGCGGGCAGATCGGCGGTTCCATGATCGTCCGGTTTGAGCGGTTCGGTCCGAAGGTGCTGCTTGTCCAGCCGAACCAGAATTACCGCGCGGTTACGAACGACGCACAGGAACGCCGGGCGGTAGAAGAATCGTTTGCGCAGTCTGTCATTGGCGGTTTTACGGTGGAAGCTGAAGAAGGCGACCGGGTCCTGATCGATGCTACGAGCTTTTTCTTGCGAGATGCGCACAACGTCCCGGAAACTCTTGCGCAGGAAAAGCAAGGCAGCTTCTCGCTGGACGACAAGCGCTCCGCTATCTATCCCGATCGCACGAAGAACTTTCCGCGTAATACCGAAGTGGAAGCGCTGCTCACTTTCAGCGGCAAGGATGCCGGACCGTGGGTGCAATCGGTCACCCCCAGCCCCGACTCGCTCACGGTACGCGAGCACCATTCGTTTGTCGCTCTTCCCGACACGCCTATGACGCCGAGGGTGTACGATCCTCGCTCCGGCTTCATCGCCATCAGCTACAGGGATTACGCCACACCCATCCCGGAGCCGATCGAGAAGCGCCTGATCATTCGTCACCGTCTGGAGAAGCGAGATCCGACTGCAGCAGTAAGCGACCCCGTGAAGCCCATCATTTACTACCTCGATCCCGGCACGCCGGAGCCGATCCGTTCGGCGCTGCTGGAAGGTGCGCGCTGGTGGTCGCAGGCGTTCGAAGCCGCCGGTTTCCGCAACGCCTTCCGCGTGGAAATGCTCCCGGCCGGCGCCGACCCCATGGATATCCGCTATAACCTCATCGAGTGGGTGCATCGATCTACGCGCGGCTGGTCCTATGGGGATGCCATCGTCGATCCCCGAACGGGCGAGATCATCAAAGGCCAGGTCTCGCTCGGTTCGCTGCGCGTGCGTCAGGATTTCCTGATCGCCGAAGGGCTGATTGCGAAGTACGAACAGGGGCAGCCGGTGGATCCCCGCATGGAGCAGATGGGGCTGGCACGCTTGCGTCAGCTTGCCGCGCACGAAGTCGGCCACACGCTCGGCCTCGAACACAACTTCGCCGCCAGCGCGCATGATCGCGCGTCTGTGATGGATTATCCTCCACCCTTCGTCAAGCTCAATGCAACCGGTGAGATCGATCTTAGCGACGCTTATGCGACGGGCATCGGTGAGTGGGACAAAATTGCGATTCGATACGGTTATTCGCAGTTGGGGGCGGGTGCGAGTGAACCGGCCGCGCTCGACGCCATCCTGAACGAAGCGCGCGATAAGGGCATGGTCTTCATTTCCGACCGCGACGCGCGCGCAGCTGGTGGCGCACACCCGATTGCGCATCTTTGGGATACCGGTGCCAATGCCGTCGACGATTTGACCCGGATCATGCAGGTACGCGCCAAGGCGCTCGACGGCTTTTCGGAACAGAAGATCCGTTTCCGTGTTCCGATGAGCACGCTCGAAGAAGTCCTCGTGCCGGTCTACCTTTTCCATCGCTATCAGGTGGAGGCGGCCGCGAAGGTCGTCGGCGGTCTCAACTATACCTATGCGGTGCGCGGTGATGGACAAACAGTTGCGGAGATCGTTCCTGCGACGGAACAACGCCGCGCGCTAGAGGCGATCCTGAAGACCCTGGAGCCATCGGCGCTCACGCTGCCGGAGCGAATTCTAAAACTCTTGCCGCCGCATCCGCCGCAATACGAGCCAACGCGCGAAGATTTTCACGCGCGCACGCAGATTACTTTCGATTCCATGGCGCCCGTGGAAGCCGCAGCCGATATGCCGATTGCAATGCTCTTGAATCCGGAACGCGCCACGCGCCTGGTGGACTACCATGCGCGCGATGTAAAGAACCCGGGCCTCGACGAAGTTATTGATCGGCTCATCACCGCTACCTGGAAAACGCCCCGTACCAATGCGCACGAAGCGGAAACACAGCGCACCATCGGCAATGTTTTGCTTTATCGTCTGATGCAACTGGCGCAAAGTGGGCAGGCTTCCGAGCAGGCTCGCGCCATCGCCTATCTGAAGCTGGACGATCTGCGGAAGTGGTTGCTTGCCCGCCAGACTGTGGACGTCGCCGAGCGCGCTCATTCTGTTTATGCGGCCGCGCAGATCAAACGCTTCGAAGACGATCCGAAGCAAATCACTGTGGCAAAACCATCCGATCCGCCGGACGGTTCACCCATTTGAGTCCGGCGTCGTTCCCGGGCGCTAAGATGAAGCGGGAGCACTCGATTTGCCGCTGAACGTATTAAAAGACATCCGGAAAATCTATTCCGGACTCAACGCCGCGGACGTTCGCGCGCAGGCGGCACAGGAACTTTCCATAGGCCTTCTGGCCTCAAGTGAAGATACTTTCCGCGACATGGAAGATTTCCTGGTCCCGCCCCATCTGGACCACGAGGCCCGCGCACGAACGCTCCGAATGGTCTATCGGCTGGAGAAGCCGCAGCAGGATTTCGATCTGTTTCTGTGCGAACCGGGAGTTGGGCTGCCCCGGCGCGGCTATCTGTTCGATGCTGCCGCTCCCGATAGCCAGCTCATCAATTCAATCGTCGATGAAAATCAGCCCATAGAACTCGCCCTGGCACGTTCGTTTCCGGCGTTTCGCCGCAGCGTGGCGCATCGTATCGTGTCCCGTGTGTCTCGTGAAAACGCTATGCTGGCGCTGGTGACTGCACTGCCCAATGTGATTCCCAGCTTCATCGAACTCCCCTGGGCCGTGGGAGAATTCGCCACCGATACCGCATTTCTCACCATGAACCAGATCCGCATGGCGTTGATGATGGCTGCGGTTTACGACAGGCCAGTCGGTTACGCCGAGCAGAAGACGTCCATCGCCGCTATCGCCACCGGCGCTTTCGGCTGGCGTGCTATTGCGCGCGAACTCGTGGGCAAGATTCCCCTGGGTGGCGGACTCATCCCGAAAGCAGCGATCGCTTACGCCGGCACTTGGGTGGTCGGCACGGGGCTCGACAAGTTTTACCGGACGGGCGCGCGCATGTCGCGGGTCGAACGGCGGGAAGCGTGGGCTGGTGCGATCAAGAAGGGCAGGGAAGTCGCCGACGAGTTGCAGAACTAACCCCGGCCCTGCCGCTATCCCACGATGAATTCCAAACTCGCACGCTGGGCCGCAGTTACCGTATTTGCGCTTGCCTCCACCTGGAACTATCTGGATCGTCAGGTTTTGATGGCGGCCGCGCCCTCCATTCGCACCGAATTTCATCTCAATAACGCGCAGTTTGGCTGGCTGATCTCGGCGTTTTCGCTCGCCTATGCGCTGGCCTCGCCTGCCACGGGCTGGCTGCTCGACTGGCTGGGCGTAGAACTTGCGATGGCGTGGTCGGTCGCAATGTGGTCGGTCTCCTCGGTCTTCGGTGGACTCAGTCGCGGATTCGGCCAGCTGCTCGGCGCGCGCGTGATGTTGGGCGGTTTCGAATCGGCGGGCGTTCCGGCTGCGGGCAAGCTGAACGCCAGTTATCTGGAACCGGAAAATCGTGCGATCGGCGCCGCCATGACGCAGGTAGGTCTAAGCGTGGCGGGCTATGGGGCCGTGTGGCTGGTGGCGTTGATGCCGGGCTGGCGCAGTTCGTTCTTCGTCTGCGGAGCGCTCGGCCTGCTCTGGATTCCTGTGTTCCTGCAGGTGAAACGTCGCGTCACGCCGTACGAAAACGTGCCGCCACGCCGTGAAAGCGGAGGTCTCCGGCTCTTGCTCGACCGCCGTCTGCAACGTCTCGTCATCGCCAACATGCTTTGGATGGGCAGTTATTCTCTGTTCACTAACTGGACCACATCGTACCTGACCTGGACATTCCATTTCACTCTAAAATCGGTTGCGCCGTTTGCCGCGATCCCGCCTGTAGCGGCGACCCTTGGCGCTTTCGCGGGCGGCTGGATTTCCCGCCAGGCAATTACTCGCGGACGCGCCAATGCCGACGCACGCATCTTCGGCACGCTCATCAGTGCGATAGGCTGCCTCGCCATCCTGGTGGTGCCGTTTTGCACGACGGCGCAACTGGCAACTGTCGCAATATCCGTCAGTAGTTTCTGGGCGGTAGCGGGAAGCGTAAATCTCTACACAATCCCGGTGGATATATGGGGAGCGGAACGCGCGGGAACGGCGATTTCAGCGCTGGTTTTCGGGTATGGGATTTTGCAGGCTGGAATCTCACCACTGATTGGGTCAATCGTGGACCGCACGCACGGCTACGACCTGGTATTTCGAATTCTGGCGCCGCTACCGCTGGGCGCATGGTGGCTGTTGCGTTCTCTGCGCAAAGATCCGGTCGGATAACAACGCCGGGCCCTAAGACGTTTCCCGATCCAGACCGAGTTTCACTTTCCCGTCTGGAAACACCGAATACATTTCGAGCCGCCCACCCATCGCCTCGACGAAATTCCCGAGCGCACTCAGGTAGACGTCCGTGCGTCGCTCCAGTTGTGAAACCGCCGCCTGTGTCATGTCAAGGCTCCGGGACAAGGCAGCAATCAGTCAAATCCGTTTAGCCAGAGGGTGGACGTTTGATCAGCTGTCCAGGCGGATGGAGGTTTTACAACGGCCAAGCCTACGGCTTCAGGACACGTCAACAACTACCGACTCAGGGTTGGGTAATGTGTTCTTAGATCGGTCGGAGGCAAGGCTTGCCCCCATTAAGTGTGTAGAGCCCGTTCTCTTCGTAAGAGTGCGTAGAGCCAAATGAGAAATTGGTGGACCTGAAGGGATTCGAACCCTTGACCTCTTCCATGCCATTTAAGAGACATCAATCACTTACAGGCAAAAACACCAGAAACACAAGACTTAGCGTAACACGATTTGGACGCCACAGGACGCCGTTTTCACAATCTGGACTCCGCGCGGACTCCGGGACTCCACATCGGAATTGGCACGCGGCGTGCCTTCACGTGCGCGCGGTTGCAAGCCGTTGTGATTGTTGTTTGCTGGAGGAGACAACATTCCATTAGCGCCCGTTGCATGCATCGATGCTTATGAAAAAGAAAATTCCGACCTTTAAGAACGACCGGGCCGCAGCGGCGTTCGTCGATAAGGCCGACCTTACCCGATTCGACCTTTTCAGGAGCGAGATTGACCAGCTTCGAGATCGAGCCGAAGGACAAATCAATCAACCTATGACTGTCCGGCGAGTGAACGCCGGGTCTCGAAAAGAGCACGCTCGGACGCTGATCGACAAAGGCCAAGCCCGGCAGTACCTCGCCGACCTTCGGAGCGTTGCTCCCTCGACGCCTCTATAGCGCAGCCGGGTGACTGCGGTGGATCAGCTGATGGGATCGCCGAGGGAGAGCGCTTCGCTGTTCACAGCGCGCTGCCCCGGCGACGCCAGTTGAAGAACCGTAAGCTGTTCAGACGCGGCGGCGCCTGAAGAAGCTCACGCCGGCCAGACCGAGGCCCAGCAGCGCGAGCGTGGACGGCTCAGGAGCTGCGGATGCCCCTACCTCCGTGCCATCCGACGTGACGCCCAGAAGCAGCGTCGAGCCGCCATCGTAGGCGTTGGTGATCGAGATCCCCGTCAGGGCCTGGCCGCTGAAGCTGGAGTTCAGCGCAAACGAGTCTTCGTACAACTGCTGATCCCAGTCCGGGCCGGTGGTGCTGTTTCCGGTCCCGCAGGCGCCGACATCGTTCACTTCGAGCACGCTCTGGACATTCGCGCCGTTAGAGGTTGTGTCCTGCTGGTAGACACTGCAGAAGTTCTGTACGCTAACGCCGCTGAATATGTCGATAGCACCGCCGGTGCCGGTAAAGGTTACGTTGTAACCCGTGTTGTTGTACGCCGCGACCAGCAGATAAACGGTCGATACGCCGGTTACGTCGAGGCTGTTGGTCCCATCCACCGTGGAGATCGACAGAGTATCAGGCGAAATATCGCCCATCTGCACGAAGTCCTGGCCGGTGGAATTCGAAACCAGATCGAAGCTGATGCCGTTGGTAACCGGGTTCGTGAGCGTAACGAGGTCGGGCGCAGTATAAGTCGCCGGATTGTACAGGTAACTCGCGTTGTCCTGCCCGACGCCCGAACCCGGCACACCTGAGCCGGTGTTCGGAAATTCCTGGTTCAGATTGGTATAGATGTTATTCCCCCCCGCGCTCGGGCCCGTGACCCAACCGGTGATGTAAACACCGTCTGCGAACGCAGCCGGCACGCCGGTCAGCAGAACAAAGGCGCAAGCGGCCAACGACAAACCCCTGCGGCCAACGACAAACCCCTGCGGCCAACGACAAACCCCTGCGGTTTCTTTTATGAGCTTCATACCGTTCCTCCTGAATGGACTATTGTCTTCATCCCTAGCATCCCGGTCTGCCTGTTCAAGATCCGCTGACACAAAGAATCCGTACATAATAGCACGGGGGCGACCGTTTGTAAGCCCTCAGGCCTGCAGCGCGCGGACAGCCTGCTCAATTTCGCGAGTAACCCCGCGCGATGTGGCGAGCGCCAACCTGTCGCCGGGCTTTCATTTCCGGGTGCAGCCTTCTCCGAAAACAACAGCCATGAGGGACGGTGCCCAACTGCCCAACGGAGGCGTCGCCCGAAAAGCGGTTACTCCGGCAGACTCGAATTGCGATTTGCGTTAGGATGGATTTTCCGAATGCCGAAGTGCACCACATGCGAGGTTCGGTCTGCCGGTGGTTGGCGAACCATGGACATCGACGAGGCGCTTGCGACCCAGGAGACCGACGGACGATGCCCAGCCTGCCACGAAGCAGTGCGGCCGCACAAGACGGGGACCACGGGACAGGCAGCTCATTTCGAGCACCGCAAACAGAACCCTTCCTGTCCGCTGTCTCGATAGAGTGTTTCGGGCGGGTTAACTGCGCGCCCAAAATCCACCCGCCCGCCCGTTGGGCACTTCCTCCTTAGATAGAGAATCATTTGTTGTCGTCTCAGGAAGACAACGAGTGCGAAGTCACTGCCCACTGCCCAATCCAGATAACGTATTGAATCTGATGATCTAACCGTGGGCAGGAACCAAATTCACATGGGTGCGCAAGCATCAAAGTGGGTTTGGACTCCAGTTGGACTCCACAGGGCAGGTTTGTGGCAGGCGGGGAACGCTAAGTGTTTGAAAAATTTTGGTGGACCTGAAGGGATTCGAACCCTTGACCTCTTCCATGCCATGGAAGCGCGCTCCCAACTGCGCCACAGGCCCACACGGGGAGGGACTAAAACCATCATACCATCCTGGCAATCTTTACAGTGGAATCGCTTGCGACATCTTACAATAGAATCTTGATGAGTAAATCGCGCCGGCTCCAGCCGGTAGCCGTTGCTCTCGTGCTCTCTGTGCTCCTCAGCTCTTGTCTGGCTTCGAGGCGCATCATTACGCGGGGCCGGGGACACAAACAGGTCGATGGCACGGCACCGCCCCTCAAGGTCGCCACGGGTGAGGATCTGAGCGCGATCATCGCCCGGAACTACAACGCCATCGACTCGTTCCAGGCCCTGGACGTCACGCTGACCGCCTCTCAGGGGAGTGTCCACGAGGGCAACATCAAAGACTACAAGTCGTTTCCTGCCGGCTTCATCATTTTCCGTAAAGCCGACAGCATCCGAATCCGCGCCTATGTGCCTGTGGTCGGCAACCTCGCCCTCGATATGGTGTCGACCGGCAACAGTTTCCGCTTCCTCTTGCCATCGAAGAACACCCTCTTTGAAGGTCTGAACTCGGCCCCAGCCCACTCCCCCAACAGGATGGAGAATTTGCGCCCCGATGCATTTCTCTCATCCATGCTCATCCGCCCCGTGGATTCGGAAATCGAAGTCGCTATGCTGAAAGACGATACCGATGAAGACAACGCGCTCTATCGCCTGGAACTCAACCGTAAAACTCCCAATGGAATCCTGGTACCGGGCCGCGATATCTGGTTCGACCGCGAGGATCTGACCATTGCGCGCCAAAAAATTTACGATTCCAGAGGGAACATTATCAGCGACACGAGCTATTCCAAGTGGCAGATGTTTAACGGTGTCCCGTTTCCGGTGCATATCGATATCAATCGGCGCATCGATGGCTATGGCGTCGCGATCGAACTCGACAAGGACAAAATGGAGATGAACAAGGAAGTCCCGTCCAGCAAATTCGAATTGATTCCTTCGGAACTGGAAGGCGCAACCCGTAAGGTGATTGAGTGATCCTTCGCCTTGTCTGGGAAAACGTCGCTTACCGCCCGCTCCGAACTCTCTTGAGCGTCCTGCTCATCGGTGTCCCCGTCATGCTGATTTTGGCGTTGGTAGGCGTGAGCCGCGGTTTCATGGAAGATTCGAAGAAGCGCGCGGCAGGCGTCGGTTTCGACATCATGGTCCGCCCGCCCGGCAGTTCTTTTACGAGCAGCGGCGCACCGATGCCGGAGAAGATGGTCGCCGCACTCGCGCATCAACCGCATGTCAAGATGACCACCGGCGTCCTCACGACTCAGAACGGCTCGCTGTGGGAAACGCTGGCGGGTATCGATTATCCGGCGTTCGAAAAAATGAGCGGCGGGTTTATCTTCGTCGAAGGTCACCGTTTTCAACAACCGGACGACGTTCTGGTCGATACGGCCTTCGCTGCCGAGCAGCGTCCGGCGCTTCATGCCGGAAGCATCGTGAAACTGTTGAACCGTCTGTGGCACGTAGCAGGCATTGTCGAACCGGGCAAACTTGCCCACGTTTTCGTGCCGCTCACTGTGCTGCAGGATCTGAACAACTCGAATGACCATGTGACTCAGATCTATTTGCAAATGGACGACCCGAAAAACATTGAGTCCGGCGCTGCCAGCCTGAAGGACCTGCTTCCCGGTTATCCCATTTACACGAAAAGCGAATGGTTGTCACTCAGCAGTGTGGACCAGATTCCGGCTGTGGGAGTCTTTATCAAAGTGATTATCGGGATCGGCGTGATTACCGCCCTCATCGTAGTCTCGCTCTCCATGTACATGGCCGTGCTCCAGCGAACCAGGGAGATCGGTATCCTCAAATCCCTCGGCGCCACCAGGGGTTTCGTCATGCGGCTGATTCTTTGGGAAGCCGTGGTGATGGGCGTGGGTGGAACGATCGTAGGAATCGGACTGAGCTACTTGTCGCGGGCGGCCCTGATGAAGTTTGTTGCCACCTCACTGCCCCAGGCCGTTGTACCGGACTGGTGGCTCAATGTACTCGGCATCGCGCTGGCTTCGGCACTGTTGGGAGCCATCTACCCCGGCATGATCGCAGTTCGCCAGGACCCGATCGAGGCGCTCTCGTATGAGTAACGTGAGTAGCGCCGTGCCCGAACCAATCATTCAGCTCCGCGACCTGCGCAAGGTTTACAAGACCGGCAAGGTTTCCGTCGAGGCTCTTCGCGGCGTCAATCTCGACGTCCCCAAAGGTGAATTTCTCTCTGTGGTCGGCCCATCCGGCTCGGGGAAATCTACGCTCTTCCATATCGTGGGCGGACTTACCCCTCCGACATCGGGGCAGGTCATTGTAGGAGGTGTTGACGTTGGTAAGGCGAGCGACGCGAAGCGAACTGAACTGCGCCGCACCACCGTCGCGTTTGTATTTCAGAAGTTCAATCTGCTGCCCAATCTAACGGCCCGCGATAACATCCGTACCGCTCTCTACATCGCTGGCCGCCCTCTGGATAAATTCGAAAAGGAACTGAGCAATGTCCTGGACCTGCTGGGCATTGGGGGCCGTCTCGATCACCGCCCGACTGAAATGTCCGGCGGAGAACAGCAGCGCGTTGCGATCGCGCGGGCATTGGCCACCGCGCCCGCGATTCTTCTCGCCGACGAGCCTACGGGCAATCTGGACTCTACAAATTCCCGTGCCGTTCTCAACCTTTTGCGCGATCTGAACGAACGCCTCGGCCAGACCATTCTGATGATCACCCACAACGATGAAGCCGCCGCGTTCGGGCATCGCACCGTGCACATGCGTGACGGCCAGATTGTGGAGCCGCTCGGCCGGAGTTGAGATGTTCCACGAGCAGCCGGAAGACAGCCAAACACCAAGGGCAGGGACTGCGGATAGCCCGCCATTAGCAGTTGGCATTCTCACGGCGCTGCTGACCGGCGGCCTGATCTGGTACGCCCGCACGGCGGCCTTCGCCTGGGACGAAGGCTATCATCTGGTCGCTGCCTGGCTGATGGCGCACGGTAAGCAGCCGTACATCGATTTCGTTTTCCCGCAGACGCCGGTCAACGCCTATTGGAATTCTTTTCTTCTGCGCATATTCGGCGAGAGCTGGCACGTGCCCCACACTGCCGCTGCCATCCTCACCGCAGGCGCAGTCGCGCTGGCAGCCAGTCACGTTTACCGGCGGTTACCTGCCTCCCGTTCCTGGCGCGCTGCCGCCGCAGCCACTACCTTGATCGTGATGGGCTGCAATACGGCTGTCGTGGAATTTGGTTCTCTACAGGCCTATGGGCTGTGTCTGCTCATGATCGTCGCCGCATACGTGTTGACGGTGAACGCGGCGGAGGCTCGCGGCAACCGTCTATCGCTCTCGGCGCTGGCCGGATTCTGCGCTGGCGTAGCGGCTGCATCGTCTCTGCTTACGGCTCCTGTGGCTCCCGTGCTCCTGGTGTGGTCGTTGGTGATGAACCAGGGCGGCACGCGCATACGGCAGTTCCTCAGCTTTTCCATTGGCGTCGTCATTGCCTTCATTCCCCTTCTGCGCCTGTTGATAAAAGCGCCGCATCCCGTGATCTTCGGCTTTCTGCAATATCAGCTTCTCTACCGCAAGGTGGAGTGGGATGGCGCCGCGATTCACAACCTGGGCGAAGTGCTCAGCTGGGCCGATTCCAGCCAGGCAGTTCTCCTGGTTCTTCTCGCCGCGGCGGGCATTGTTTTTGCGAAACAACGTGCTGCGCGGGAACCGGAGCAAACCAACTCCAGCCTGAAGTCCGAACTCTATCTTTGCGGCTGGCTGGTACTGGCCATTACGGTCCACCTGCTGACCGCCAGGCCCACCTTCAGCCGCTACTTTCTGCTTACCGTGCCATTCCTCTCCATCGCCGCATCCGCAGGTCTGTGGGAGGTCACCAACCGGCTGACTACGCGTCCGCGCCCATGGCTTGCCGCCAGCATTCTGTGCGCGATCACGATCTATGGCCTTGGCGCATCTCTCTTTGAACAGCGTGACGATCTCGCCTGGAAGGATCTCGAGCAAACCGCTGCCAAGGTGAAAGAAGTGACGCCTCCCGCTGCATCTCTCCTGGCCGATGAAATGGTCTACTTCATCCTCGGACGCACGCCGCCCACCGGCATGGAACTCGAAGACTCGCACAAACTGACCTTCGGTGACGCCGAGGCGAAGGCACTGCACGTGCTCCCCCGCCGCAAACTGGACCTCATGATCAGGGCCGGCGCCTTCGACACCGTGGAAATGTGCGATGACGACGAGATTGACCGTATCGGGCTCAACGCCTTCTATCAGAAGAGCGTAACGGCAGGCACCTGCAAGGTTTTCTGGAAATGGGGCAAGTCCGCGGCCCCTGCTGAGCCTTAAGCCGCGTTAGACTGAATACCGTTCACCGTGACGCGAGGCGTCCTGATGTCGGGCCAAGGTCGAGATCCACCACGCGGAGGCCAGTTCTCGGGCGCGAGTTGGTGTAGGATGTCATCAGATCGTCCAACCGGAGCAATCGCATGAATGTCCGCCACCTTGTACCGTCCGTGAGCCTTCGGCTCCTGTCTATGGGATCCCTCATCTTGGCGGCTGGCCTGCAGCAGCCGGTTCACGCGTCAGGCGCAGACCTCTCGAAGTTCAGGCGCATCGAGCCGCAGTACATCGCGGCGCTGGGAGACCCCGGGGCCACCTCAGGCAACGGCGCGCAATCATGGGGCCTCTGGAGCCAGGATCCGGGTCCGCGCGGTTGCAAGCTGGACCGCTACGATCAATTGAAGGCGGCCGGCGGCGTGGCGCCGTCACAGTGGAAATTCGACGCTGCGGACTGGTGGCTGGAGGAACACGGCTTGATCATGGAGAAGCCGACCTTTCCGCTGTCTCCTGGGAAATACCTCGTCACGGGCGACCGCCAGGTCACGACTGTGCTGACAATTCAGCCCAGGGACAAGGACGGCAATCAGCGGTGGGAACTCGCCGACGGCGCGACCCTCTACGATGTCACCCATCTCGGATGCCGCTCCGCACGCTACACGCCCGCGGCTAACAACTCATGCTCGCCTTCGAACGTTCGGACCACGGGCTTTCCGGTGAATCCGGGGGCGGCCATGCCCGTGGTGAACGGCTGCCGCAAGCAGGACTACGCGGTTCTCATTGTCGTTGGGCTGCCCGCCACTCATTGAGTGGCCGCCCGCAGAGCGCGACCGCTATGCGGCGGGTTAGGGTTAACCAACTGGGCTACCCATCGTCGCGAATACCCGCACTACCCCATCCTCAAAACTCGCAAACAGATCCACATAACGCGTCTCCCGCTGAATTCTTAACGGAACAGTGGCTGGAACGGTCAGGCATGAAACATTGCCTTCGCTGCGAAAACTGTTCTTGCCTGTAGCTCCGTTTCTGACGAGGCCGTTTTTTTGAGTCAGAACCACGTTAGAAAGGTATTCTAAAAGTCTGTGGCTCCACGACATGAGAATCTCGGTTGAGCTTGTTCCTCGCAGTGAAGCGGAAGTGTACGCGGATGCGGGTTTGGTCCATGCTGCGATGCCGGAAGTCAATGCGTTCAATATTCCGGATCTCATGCGCTTCCCCCTCCGCAGTTGGGACGCCTGTGCGATCGCCCGCAAAATTCTTCCTGCTTCCATCCCGCATATCAGGGCCATCGACATTCCGCCAGTTGGTGATCTGCCGATGGCAGAGGCCATTCTTGCCTCTGGCCTCTCAGAAGTGTTGGTTATTAGAGGTGATCCGCCGCACGATCTAAGCCACCAGACATACCCCAATACAAGCGAGGACATCATACGTCGCTTCAAACGGCACCATCCGCAGCTGAAGGTTTTTGCAGCTTTCGATCCCTATCGACAAGGCTTCCGGGACGAGCTCGATGCCGTTGCAAGAAAAGTGGATGCAGGAGCCGATGGCTTCTTTACCCAACCCATCTTCGACCTCCGGCTTCTGGAGGTCTGCGCTGAGATGTTGAGAGGGCATGACGTATTTTGGGGCATAGCCCCGGTTGTAGGCCCCCGTTCACGAGCTTACTGGGAGACGACGAACAAAATCATATTCCCCTCCGATTTCAATCCAACGCTGGATTGGAACCGGACTTTTGCCAGATCTGCAATCAAGGCGATTAGAAACCTGGGTGCCAACGTATATCTGATGCCGATCAGAGTGGATCTGGCTAAGTACCTGAACGGGCTGATATAACCAACTCTCCCTCGGATTCGCCGGACGCTGCGGGATCTTCCCGTCTGGCGGCAGCACGTCGAACGAGAAATGATTCGTCATTACCCTCAAGCCGCATCTCGTCGCCCTGCCTCAATCGTCGCGAATACCCGCTCTACCCCGTCCTCAAAACTCGGAAACAGATCCACATACTGCGTCTCCCGCTGAATTCTTGTCGGAACCTTGCAATCGTCCAGACGCACCGGGATCAGAAAAACGTCGTCAACCGGCAATCTGCTGGCACATTCGAGCGCGTAGCGCACCTCTGCCTGAAACCCGCCGCGCTTCTTCACTGAGTTCGACGAAAAGCACGCAATGAAGTAGTCGGCATCCGCAATCGCCTCTTCAATTCGCATGGGCCAGTTTTGCCCGGGCAACAACTTTCGCTGATCCAGCCACGGTGCATGGCCTTTGGTCCGCAAAGCGCCGAACAAACGTTCGGCTAGCGTGACATCTTCAGTGGCATAGGCGATGAAAACCTGCAATTGATTGGCGTCCCGTAGTGAAACACGCCCGGTGTCGCCGCGCTGGAACACCCCTAATCCGTCGATTTCCACGCGCCGCGAACGCTTGAGCGAGCGGCGAATCAAATTGGCAAGTTGTTCATTATTCATGGTTTTTCTGCCCTGATCTGCGCTTTTTCGGGTGAAAAACCCAACGCTTGCCAGGCTGGATGGTTCCCAGGCCAGGCAACTCCGCCGCCTTGCCGCTCCTGAGCGCACGAATGATCTGACTCACGGCGCGATCCATCTGATCGGCCGCGTTTCCCGCCGTCACCTTTTGTCTTCGGCCTTCATGATTTGCGATTTCTGCCTTCTTCATACGTCCAAAGGCTACCACCCGGGCGATTCCTCGCTTCTGTAACTGTATGATTTAAAAAGGGAAAATCATCGTGACTGATAGATGAACCTTATTTAATCGCACCTTAAGGGATGATTCATCTGGGGTTAGGTATGATCTACTTCAGACGAATCAGTCGTCGAAAATTCAAAGGAGACTATAACAAACATGAAAAAGATGATGACCATTGCTCTCGGCCTCGGCCTCGTACTCGGTTCGGTGTCGTTCGCGGCAGATGCCCCGGCGAAGTCGACCAAAGCCAAGACCACCAAGGCGAAGTCGACCAAGGCTGCAAAGAAGTCCACCGCCAAGATGTAGTTTTCCGGGCTGACTGCCTTGGAAACCCTTGGCAGTCAGCCCATCACCTTCCCCCTCCGTTTTTTCCCGCATCTCCTTCCCTGTCGTTCCAGTTGACGTACCTCCTTCGATTCATCTAATCTCTAGTAGTATTCTCTAGTTGGCATCTCTAGTCGCGCCGGGGTATTTCTCCGCAGGCTGGACCGTACGACCAAAATGGGGAAGCACTACTGATGAACATATCCGTCAAGGGTGAATACGCGCTGCACGCCATCTTTGACCTGGCCTCTCAGCCCGGACGCGAACCAGTCCGGATCGCCGACATTGCCCGCCGCCAGCAAATCCCGCAAAAGTTTCTCGAACTCATCCTCGCCAGCCTCAAACAGGGCGGCTTCGTCGAATCCCGTCGTGGCGCGGAGGGGGGCTATCTTCTCGCCCGACGTCCGGAGCAGATTAGTGTCGGCGATGTGCTCCGCTTCGTGGAGGGCCGCCAGGAGGAACGCTCGCGCATGCGGAGGCAATCAGATTCCCCGCTCGGCGACCTCTGGGAGCGTACCGACAAGGCCATGGACTCTGTTCTCGACGCCGCTAATTTCGCGCAACTGGTCCGCGACTGGACCGAACGACATAACCGCTTTGTACCAAACTGGGAGATCTGATGTACTACCTCGACAATTCATTGAGCATTGGACGGACACCACTGGTCCGCCTGAATCGCGTCACCGATGGCGCGCCTGTCACGCTCCTCGGTAAGATTGAAGGCCGCAATCCGGCCTATTCGGTGAAGTGCCGCATCGGTGCGTCCATGATTTGGGATGCGGAAAAGCGCGGCATTCTCAAGCCGGGTAAAGAACTGATCGAGCCCACCAGTGGCAACACGGGCATCGCACTGGCTTTCGTCGCCGCTGCGCGAGGTTATCCCATTACGCTCACCATGCCCGAAACCATGTCGATAGAACGGCGGAAGGTTCTCGGCGTCTTCGGTGCGAAACTCGTTTTGACCGAAGGTTCGCGCGGCATGGCGGGTGCCATCTCAAAAGCGCAGGAAATAGTCGCGTCAGATCCCGAACGCTACGTCTTGCTCCAGCAGTTTGAAAACCCCGCCAATCCTGAAATCCACGTCAAGACCACTGGCCCGGAAATCTGGGACGATACCGATGGCAAGATCGACGTCTTCGTCTCTGGCGTTGGCACAGGTGGCACCATTACAGGCGTCTCGCGCTATATCAAGCAGATCAAGGGCCGGCAAATCGTCACCATCGCAGTGGAACCCACTGGCAGTCCGGTCATCACCCAGGCCCGCCATGGCGATCCGCTGAAGCCCGGCCCACACAAGATTCAGGGAATTGGCGCGGGATTCATTCCCGGAAATCTGGACCTGTCGCTGATCGACCGCGTCGAACTGGTCACCAACGAGGAATCCATCGAAATGGCGCGCCGTCTGGCCCGCGAGGAAGGCATCCTGGCCGGTATTTCCTGTGGCGCTGCCGTCGCTGCCGCGGTTCGCATCGCCAAGGAAGAACAGTTCCGCGGCAAGACCATCGTCACTGTTCTGCCGGATTCCGGTGAGCGCTACCTGAGCAGCATCTTGTTTGAGGGAATGTTCGAAAGCTAACATTTACGGCAGAGGCGCAGTAACCTTCTCTGGAAGGTCTGCGCCTCTTAGCCAATCCCCGTTACACAGCGGGCGCACTCAAACCCCCAACCCCCCGAGCGTGCCCGCTTTCTTCTAACAACTCCCCTGCGCCCCCTTTACTTCGGGCAGCCGACCGACTTGATTTTCTCAGGTACCTGCTGCAGCCCGGTAATTCCGGTCGGCATTTCCGCGCCGCTCGGGACGAACCAGATCTCAACCCGACGGAACTGCGCGCGTGTGTCGGATTCCTTCACGGTTTGCCCTGCGCGTTCGCGAACACCGGTTGAGGAACCGCACAGTGTCGGTCTTGTGTCGGAAGCCTGCTCTGTCCCAGTTGATTTGACAAAGATACGGCTCAGGTCGAGTTGAGGGCAGACGCCCTGCCCCGCGCTGAGTACGGCCGCCGCATTCAGCACGCGCTGTTCATCCAGCGGATCGTCCTGCTTGCCTGGCTTCTCGGCGGTATCCCGGTGTCCGATCAGGATCACCTTCGCTCCGGGATCGCTCCGCAGCATCGGTGTCAATTCCTCCAGCAGCAGGCGCTTGCCACAGTTGTTGACACGCGCGTCGTTTTCCACAAAAACGATATCGTCCAGGCGGCGCGGCTTCGGCATCATCCGTATCGTGATGTCGCCCGGCGCGGTGGCCGTTTGCCCGATCCGGTCTGTTGCCGTAGCCGTCAGATGCACCACCTTCGTCTGCGGCTTCGTACTGCTCACGTCGAACGCCACGCCGGTCGAATCGAACGTGTTGCCTGTGATGCTGCCCTCACTGGTCGTGTAAGTAATGACGGCGGGAACGGTACATTCCGACGCAGTCCCGGTTGCCGCCAGCGGAACTTTATCGCCGTAATTGATTTCCGTCGGGTTTACCACGAAGCGGATCGTTGGCGGCAGAATCGGTTTCACCATCACCGAAACCGGGGCGGAGGTCTTCGTAATTCCTCCGGCAGTCACGGAAACGGTTACTGACCTTGTTCCAGAGCCGCGCACAGTTGGCATCATGAGCGACGTTCCCGTTGCGCCCGCTACTGCGGTGCCGTCGATGTACCACTGGTACGCCGGCGTCTGCTCCGGCAACCAGCCGCTTGCGGTCACCATCAGACGGAGATCGTCATTGGGACAGACGTCATGCGCGCCAGTGATGGCCGAAATCTGAATGTTCGCCACGGGCTTCGGTGCCGGAGGTGGTGGCGGAGGCGGCGGCGCTGCCTGCACTGCGCAGGTGCAGGTGCCAGGGTCGAACAGGTTAAACATGTTCGAGAGTTTGCTGGTCAAAACAAAGTACACGCCCTGTTTCACAGGATTGGTCAGGAAGTCCGCGGCTACTTCGCTGGCAGAACGGAAACTATAGCCTAAGCCTGCCCGCAGATCCCGAGCGACCCAGAAGCCACCTTCCGCGGCAACCGTCCATTGATTGAGCCCTGTATCAGGCTGGTAAATCGTGCGGCCTTCAATTGCCGCATCGAAGCGTCGGCTGATTCTTTGCTGCGCCCGTGCCTGCCACAGATACGTCAACGTCGAAACCGCCGGGCTGCCCGTGTAGCTGTAGGTACGGTCGCTCATAGCGAACTTGCCGTAGAACTCCAGCCTGTGAGTTGCCTGGTAGTAGCCATCGGTGGAAAGCATGCTGACGTTATCGTGCTCGGGCAGCGTGGAGTTTGCCACGTTGTTCAGGTTTGCATCGCGGAGTGTATAAGAGAACAGAATCCCTTCGCGGTCCGACTTCGGCCTCCACGCCAGCGCTGCAGTGGCCTGGTTTGCGTTCGCCTGCTGCGAGAGCGTCGAATTTGTTGCCAGGGGATTCAGCACGTCCACCGCGCCGCTGCCCGGCTGGAACGCGGCTGTTGAGTATTGATAGCGACCGAGCAGCGTCAGGCCATCGGTCAGCCGCCCCGCCGCGCCGGTCGTGAATATTTGCCCGAGGCCGCCCAGGTCGCGGATTTCGTACCTGGTCGAGGCCCGGAAGTTCTTTTTCGGTAACCACGAGAAGCCCACCGATCCGGCGTCGAAGCTGTGATCTTTTCCCGTCACCAGCTGCCCGCGCTCCATTCCCAGATCCAGACTCAGATGCTCCTGCACCGGGATCCGGTTGATCAGGCCAATCACCGCAAATGTGTCAGTGCCGTTGGCGCCGTCTTCAATCAGGTATTTCGACTGGATCGACGCGTATTTGCTCCACTTGTCTTCAACGCCGATGGCGGTCTCGTTCTTGCCTGCCAGGGCCGCAAAGCCGGTCGTGCTCAGATCGCCGATTGGGGTGATCGGTGCCGAAGCCAGCCGTTCAGTAGCGAACAACCGGACGGTTTCTGTTGCCTGATAGCGTGCACTTACCAGGGTTTCGTTAGGATAGGTCGGGTCACTGGCGGTCAGGTTCTCTTCGCGGCGAACTGAGGCGGTGAAGCGTTTCAAAGGCTTCCATTCGATGCCCGCCGCCACTTCATTCGACGTCACCTGCTTCACATTGAGCGTGTCTTTGAAATCGCGGTAATCGTATCCAGCCGTCAGGCTGATCCTGCCAGTGAGGAATTGCCGCCATTCGAAAGACCCGGTCTGGCGCTGGTTGTCCACCAGGCTGGTCTTGTTACGTTCCCCCGTGAATCCGATCTTGATTGTGGTCTTCTTCAGCGGCTTGACTTCTACCGATTCGCGGAGCGTCAGCGCCCCCGGAATCGTGGTTGCGCCAAAAGGATTGAAGAATCCGGAGTCGGTCTTTGAGAAGCTGCTCTGCATGCGCCCGCTTAGAAAACTGAACGGCTGGTCTAAGTCGCCGCGAATCGCAGTACCGTTGACGTTCGCCGTGCCGCCAGTTGTGAGTCCTGCCGAAAGCGCGGTGCCATGGCTGACCGGCACTTCCAGACTTAGCCGTCCGTTATTGGGCAGACGCTGCTGCAGCGTGAAGTCGCCCAGGTAATACGAACCCGCCACTGGATCCCGTTGTTCCGTGACCCCCAGGCCCATCCGGAAGCCCACTCCGTCAGCACGCAGCTGCGTGCGAACTCCATACACGCTTGAAACGCCGCCCACGTTTTGATACTCGTACGTGAAAACTACCTGATTCAGGTTCAGCGCCTGATCGTATGCGTTTAGGGTGCGCAGGAAGAAAATTGCACCAGTGTATGGATCGATCGTGTAATCCACTGAACGCACCAGTTGTTCGCGCGCCAGCACGATTTCGGGGTTATGAACATCGCGGGTTTCCAATACTCCCGATTCCGAACCGGGAAGCACGTTGGTATGCGACAGCTGAATCAGGCCAAACGTGGAACCGGGGAACACATCGCGCGAAAACGCCGTGTTCGGGCGCGCGCCTTCTACCGTGATGAAGTCGTGATGGCCGTCTTCCAGGTGCAACGCCGCTCCCACCACATTGCGGTTGTAATCGCCAACGCCGTAGGCGGCCTGTTGAGGCACCGGTTGCGTGGGCGAGAACGCATCCCCCGCCGGAACGGGCGCACCGCTTACCGGCGACGAAGACATCCGCAGATCGCCGAAAAGCAGATAAGACTGCTCATGTTCCAGCCTTCCGTAGGCGTGTGCGTTCGATTGCGCCGCGTAATACTGCGTGGAAGAGTCGCCGTATACCGGATAAATGCGGTTCTGCGGATCGATCTGGAACAGACCTGGATTACCGTTCGAATCGTTGAGTGTGAGATGGCTGGTGTAACCCAGCGTCATCATCAGATACCCCCCGCTGAGCGGAGTTTGCAAATAGGCGTCGCCACGTCGCGAAACATTACCGGATTGCCCCAGGATTGGAAACTCCGGCGCCGCACGTCCCACGGAGATTTCGCCGTCGCTCACCAGAATTGGCGAACGCTTCTCTGGTGTGAACCAAACGCTGGCCTCGGCGGACAGCAGATGATCTGGATCGCCGCTCTCTGCGACGAGTTGCGCTTCACCAGCCGTATGTGCCGCGATCAGCAGGAACGTCGTCTCACCTTCCACCGACTTCGCAATTCCTGCCTGCATCGTCTGCGGCACTTGCTCGATCGCAGTCCCGCCTTGCAGTTCAGTGTGCTTTCCGAGGAGCGAGGGAGTCGGGGCATTCGCGCCGGCTTCCTTCGTGACCTCACCGGCCGAGGTCCGAATCCGAACCTCCGCAGCCTTGGTTGGATTACCCTGGTCGTCCAGCACACGAACCCGAACTTTCATCGCCGTACGTCCATCGCCGGGAAGTGACGGCTGCATTGGAATGAGTTCCAGCTTTGCGGCAGGCCTCGACGAAAGCGCCACTGCGGCAGCCGCCGTCGGAGCTACGGTTGTAGCCTGGCAATACGGGCACTTCTTCAGGCCGAAGTTCTGCCGCAGCATCATGCCTTCGTTGAGCGGTGTGCGGACCAGGCGCGACCAGCTCTGCGCGTCGAGCCTGTCGCCGCTCGAAAGCGTGTACCCCTTCGGTACCGTAGCCGCGTCCAGTTCCACTACCACGGAACCCGGCGCTACTACTGGAATGTTGTAAAGGCCGTTGGAATCGGTTGTGGCGGAGGCGCCGTTCGAAAGATAAACACGCGCCCCGGCAACCGGAGGTTCACCCTCGTCGAACTCTCCATTGCCATTCAGGTCTTCGAATACGTGTCCGATCAGGAATTGCCGGGTGCTGAATAATGCGGCTTCGATATTGACCACTGCCTGGGCCTGATTCGTTGATGCCGGAGAGCCATTCGGTTCGGTTCCCGTCCCCTGCGCGTTGTTGACGTTGGGACCCAAGCGGGCCTTCCCGCCAACCTGCAGCCTGTAGGTGAGCGTATCCGTCTGCTGCGCGGCCAGCGTGCCGAGCGGGAAAATGAGTATTCCTGGCGTCGTCGTAATCGGCGTGACAGGTTGCGGTGCGCCGCTTCCCATTGCCAGCTGAGCGCTGCCGGAAACATACAGGAAACCGGCCGGCTCCATGTCTTTTACCTGGGCGTTCGTAAACGGCGAGGTCGATCCATTCACCACCTGAACCGTGTATTCCACCACGTCGCCGATCTGCGCCTGCGACTGATTCGCTGATTTGGTGAGGCGGAAGGTGGAGAGATCCACGGACAGGATTACTCCTGAGGTAGCCGTGATCGGCACCGCGGGTACCGGGTCGCAATCGCAGATCGCAGTCGCCACGTTGTTAATTGTTGACGGCGCGTTGGATGCAATATTTACCGCCAGTGTGATGGGCGGGTAGCTGCCGCCCGGGGCAAGGGCGTCGCCGCGCGTGCAGTTCGCTAGCGGCGAAAGCGAACACGTCCAGCCGGTACCGCTGATGGCAGTGGCAGTCAGGCCTTGAGGCATTGGATCGCTGACTGAGGTGTTCCCAAAAGTCGGCGCGGTGCCAGTGTTGGAGACCACCATCGTATAAGTGCCTGTTCCGCCGGGCAGGAAGTTGCCGTTGTTGGTTTTGGTCAATGTTGGCTGGCAGGAGCCTGTCACCACGATGGAATCGGTGGCGTAGTCATTCGGTAAATTGACTTCGCCGCCGCCACCCACCTGAGCGTTGTTCACCAGCGTTCCCGATACGCCGGCCGCGATGGTAGCTGTTACTGAAATCGGCGAATAACTCGCACCTGAAGCCAGCACATCGCTTCTGGAACAGGACAGTACGGGCAGTGCCTGGCATACCCAGGGCGCCGCACCGCTGATCGCGGTTGCCTTCAGACCCGCAGGCAATGTATCGGTTACCGTTACCGTTCCATTGGTGGACGCGCTGCCAATGTTGTTCGCAGTCAGCGAGAAAGTCACCGAACCGCCCGGGTTGAACGTAGTCCCGGCGTGGGTCTTCGTAATCGTCATATCAGGAACGCCATTTACGAGGATGGAATCCGTCGCCGTGTCGTTTGCCAGGTTGACCTCACCGCCGCCGCCCACTTGAGCGTTATTCACGAGTGTTCCCGTCGCATTTGCGGCAATAGCCGCCGTAACCGTAATTGGAGAATAGGCGGCGTTTACCCCGAGCGTGTCGCCGCGTGAGCAGGAAAGCGCTGGCAACGGCTGGCACACCCAGGGAGAAGCTCCGCTGACCGCTGTCGCGGTCAGGCCGGCTGGCAGAATATCCGTTACAGTCACGATCCCACTTGTAGCCGCGTTGCCAACATTGCTGGCGGTCAGCGCAAATGTGACGGATCCGCCCTGCGTGAAATTCGTTCCCGCGTGCGTTTTCGTGATCGTCATGTCCGGGACGCCATTGAGCGCGATGGAATCGGTCGCCGTGTCGTTCGTCAAATTGACTTCCCCACCGCCGCCCACTTGAGCGTTGTTCACAAGCGTTCCTGTAGCGTTGGCCCCGATGCTGGCCGTAACAGAGATCGGAGAATAACTGGCGCCGACGGCCAGGATATCGCTGCGCGTGCAGGATAGGGCCGGAATCGGCTGGCACACCCAGGGAGCGGCGCCGCTGATGGCTGTTGCCGTTAAGCCCGTGGGCAGAATATCCGAAACCGTAACCGCTGCACCGCTGGTGGCGGAGGTTCCGACGTTACTTGCCGTGAGGGTAAAGGTCACTGAGCCACCCTGCGAGAAATTCGTGCCGGTGTGGGTCTTCGCGATCGTCATGTCGGGAATCCCGGAGAGGATGGTCGGGTCCACCGCTGTATCGTTCGTCGTATTGTTTTCACCGCCGCCAGAGACAACTGCGGCGTTGACGAGCGTGCCGCTGGCCGTCGGTGAGACGTTCACCGTGACGGTGATCGGCGGGTAGCTCGCATTTCCTCCCAGAACATCGTTGCGAAAGCACGAAGGTACTCCCGCGATGCAGTTCCATCCTGTGCCACTCATCGATACGAAAGTCAGTCCGGCCGGCAGCGTGTCGTTGATGGAAACCGTGCCGGTGGTCTGGGTTGGCAGGATGTTCGACACTACCAGGGTGTAGGTGGCTCCCTGTTGCCCCTGTGTGAAATTGCCGGTGTGCGATTTTGTGACGGTCAGGTCCGGCACAGCCACGGGCGGCGGAGCCGAGGGCGCGGGAACGATCACGTTAGCAGAGGACGTATGCGGTGCTGTCGGGTCTCCACCACCGTTGACGGTGGCCGTGTTCGTGTAGGGCGATCCTGTCGCCGCAGTGGCCGTCGTCGTATAGCCCAGCGTGATCGCCGGATAGCTTGCGCCGGGCGCCAGCACGGTGTTTCGCGTGCAACTGACATTTTGGCCTGCCGACGCGCTGCAATCCCAGCCAGTCCCTGTGGGCGCTGTTGTGACTGTGAGATTCGCAGGCACGGGATCGGTGACCGTTACGGCCGCACTGGTGGGGCCTGCGGTAGCGCTGTTGCTAACGGCGAGGGTGAACGTTCCCGTGCCGCCCTGGGCCACGGTAGCTGTGGCGGGCGTTTTTAGAATCGAAAGCAGCGGCGGGACTGTGACCGTTGCCGAAGACGTATGTGGGGCCGTGGGGTCGCCGCCACCGTTGACAGTGGCCGTATTCGTGTAGGGCGACGCTACGCCGGTGGCGACGGTGTAGCCAACTGTGATCGCGGGATAACTTGCTCCAGGAGCCAGCACCGTATTCCGCGTGCAACTGACATTCTGACCTGCGGATGCGCTGCAATCCCAGCCGGTCCCGGATGGCGCCGTTGTGACTGTGAGATTGGCAGGAACCGGATCTGTGACGGTCACAGCGGCGGTTGTGGGCCCCCATCCGGCGGTATTGCTAACCGCCAGGGTAAAGGTTCCTGTGCCGCCCTGGGCTACGGTAGCCGTGGCCGGCGTCTTCAGAATCGAGAGCAGTGGAGGAACGATAACGTTGGCGGACGACGTGTGCGGCGCGGTTGGATCTCCGCCGCCAGTGACGGTTGCGGTATTCGTGTAGGGCGAAGCTACGCCGGTCGCGACGGTGTACCCCACGTTGATCGCCGGAAAAGCGATTCCTGCGTTCAGGACGTCATTCCTGGTGCAATTTACGTTTTGACCGAGTGACGCGCTGCAATCCCAGCCAGTCCCGTTTGGGGCCGTGGTCACAGTCAAATTGGCGGGCACCGGATCTGTGACTGTCACGGACGCCGTGGTGGGAGCCGTTCCGGCGTTGGTGACGGTCAGGGCGAACGTGCCCGTACCACCGTCTCCCACGGTTGCCGTGGTCGGAGTCTTCGCGATCGACAACAATGGGGCAGGCGTGTACGTGTACGTTATCTGGATACTCCCGCTGGCAGTTCCGGAGGCGTTAAAGACGATGCCGCCTGGTTGGGTGCCGCCGGCCGTCAGAGGTCCGCCCTGGAAATTCATCGTTTCAAACACGCCCGCTCCGCCGATGTAGTCTGCCAGATCGGCAGGGTTTGACGTCGACGTGGCGGTGGCAGTCAGCCCAGGGTAGGTATCGGTAACGTGTGACGCAAGGGCGGCATTGGCCTGGGCGACGGTGCCACTGGAAAACGTTACGTTCAGGGGATTCAATCCAGTCCCCGTGACCGTTGCGCTGCCTGTGGCAATCGCGTTGGAATAGCCTTCCACGATACCGGTGCTGTTGAAGACCTTCAGGGTTACCGTAAAACTCGCATTCAGAGTGAGCGAGACCCCAGTGAGTGTGCCCAGACTCGGATCGAAACTCTGCACCTGCGCGGTGGTTACAAAAGTGGTGGCTGTCACCGGGACGTTGGTTGTGTAACTGACCGATGCCGCCCTGGCTGGTATCGCAACCGCGGCAATCGTCGCCAGCGCGAGGAGCGCTGTCTTTGGCCACTTCAGAGCCCTGAAAATGAGATGTTGAGTCGTTTCGGATTTCAAGTCGAAGACCTCGTTGTTCGGACAGTATGAATACACCGCCGCCAGGCACAAAACTGTCTATCGGCGCGTTTTGAACCGACGTTAGTCGAATTTCAGAAAATGATGATGCAGGGAAAAAACAGACCCGAGGAAAAACACCACTCACGTCGTAGTGTTTATTCTTACAGGAAAGGTATGTAGTACCAAGGCCATTAGTACTGGTACCAGAGTACCCATGCCCATGCCATGTTTTCATTGCCTGATTTGCTTATCTTCTGGTACGATCCGATCAGGGTATAAAACTTTAGTCCTACATCGGGGCCATTGATTCCCGCCTTTTATAGCGCGATTTTTGGAAGATAAAAATGAAAAACTTTCGGAGAATAACGACGGTATTTGTGTTCCTCGCCGTCGCTGCAGGCTTGGCTACTGCGGACCAAATCAGCTTTTCGGCCAACACCGACCCCGCCCTGACTGCGGCGTACCCCGCGTTCAGTTACACATTGACGGTGCAGGCGTTCGATCCGAGTCTGGGCACTCTCAATTCGGTTGAAGTGATTGCAACGGGTGATTTTTTGATCACCGAAACCGCTTTTAACGGGAGCGGCTACGACGATATTAATGGCGACGCGCCTTTGACCGAGGCATACAACAATGAGATCTCGACCGGGACCGTGCAGGTCACCGGACCGGCCAACCTTAGTATTTTCGCTTCCGCCACGACGGCTGCCAACGCGAATCTCAGTGGCGTGGACGCATATGAGACTGATTCCTATACCGCTCCGGAAGTCTCCGGCAGCAACAGCGCGACGTTCACGGATCCAACATCCCTGAGCGCGTACACCTACGACTCCAGCAACCCCAGCACGCTCGATGTCTCGCTGATATTCTCGGGCGCCAGCATTAACACCAACGGTACTGCCCTTAGCGGGAACGACTTGTACTTCGGCGGCTACGGCCAGGCCGGCGGTGGCGTGGAAGTCATCTATAACTTCACCGATGCCGTTGCTCCTTCCACACCGGAGCCTGCCTCCGTGTTTCTGATGGGCTCTGCGCTGGTGGGTGCGGGATTCCTGCGGCGTCGTCTGAAGAGCTAAGTTCCTCTCGTTTGACATTGTTTGTGACGGGCATTGCGGAAACGTAATGCCCGTTTTGCCGTGCTGCGCGTTTGCGACCCGGTATACTCTTTCCCATGGCTGCCCAGGCAACGCCCATGGATTCGAATACCGGCCGCAGTCAAATCATCGATCTCCGTACCGTAGCCGCGCGCGAACTTGAACCGCTGCTCGCCGACGAAATCCTGGAGTGGCGTCGCGAACTCGATTGGGATTTCCAGCCCTCCGCCAAACTGGTCCGCGAATACGCCTCGACAAACTCGCTTGGCGGAGCCGCCCTCGTGCTCGATGGCCAGGTTGCCGGTTACGGCTACGCCGTGCTCGAAGAACCGAGGGGCATCATCGGCGATCTTTATATAAGACCGCAGCACCGCTCGCCTCAACACGAAGCAGTTTTGTTCCGTTCCCTCCTCGAAGCCCTTTCCGGCACGCGTCAGATTACCCGCATGGAGAGCCAGTTGATGCTGACCGGCCCTGTCGCCGCAGAAGCTATCCAGGCCGATGCCGCCCTCGGCGGCAAAACCGTGCGCCTGTTCGAACGGCTGCTGCTCTCGCGAGATGCCGCGGCGCCGTTGCCGGAGGAGAGAGCCTCTGTTCGCGACCGCTTCCACATAGAGCCCTGGGATAACCGCCTGCTGCATGCAGCCAGCGCTATCATCGCCGGCGCATACAAAGGGGAGGCCGATAGTGAGATCAATGCGCAGTATCGCTCGCCTTCCGGGGCGCGGCGCTTCCTCAGCAATATCGTCGAATTTCCGGGTTGCGGCAACTTCCACCCGGACGCCTCGTTCCTCGCCATAGACCGCGTTGCCGGTAACGCCGTTGGCATGGTTCTGTCGAGTTTTGTTGCGGATGGTATCGGACACATTTCTCAACTCTGCGTGATTCCGGAGGCGCGAGGCGCGGGGCTGGGCAGGGAATTGCTCCGTCTCGCCGTTGCGTCCCTGTACAGGAGCGGAGCGCGACGCATCAGTCTGACGGTCACTGCCTCCAACGCCACTGCGATTGCAATTTACGAACAGTTCGGGTTTCGCCCCGTCAGAACGTTTTTCGCTTACATATGGGAAGCCTGACGCCCTGCCCACGCGATAATGGTCCTGAGTGGATATTGAAAAAACACTACTGCGCAAAGTCGGCGAAGCCATCCATCGCTTCGACATGATCCGCAACGGAGACCGAATCGCTGTCGCCGTATCGGGTGGCAAGGATTCGGTCACCATGCTGGAGGTGTTGCTCCTGCTGCAAAAGCGCGCGCCTATCGATTTCAGCGTTTGCGCATTCACGGTGGAGCAGGGCAAGTTCCTCAAGCCCGTGGCAGCGGTCGGCGAATACATCAAGAGCCTGGGCGTTGAGTGGACTTATCACACCGACAATCCATCTCTTCAGCTTCTGGAAGATCAGCCGGATCACGGCTGTGATCTCTGCAGTCGTTTTCGCCGCCGCGCCGTTTATCAAATCGCGCGCGGGCTTGGCGCGAACGTCATCGCTTTTGGCCATACCGCGGACGATCTCTGCGAATCTCTGTTCCGCAACATTCTCTACACGGGCCGCCTCAGTTCGCTGCCGCCCGTTACCGTCTCACGCAAGCGCGATTTCCGCCTGATCCGCCCGCTCATCTACGTCACTGAGGAACTAACGCGCGGCTACGTTGAATCGAAAAGTGTCCCCGTTGTCCCGTGCGGCTGCTCGTTGCGCACAGGAACCGTTCGTAAGGGCATCCGCGAAGCCATTGCGGATTGGGAAACGGAGCATCCATATCTGCGCGAGAACATCCTGAAGGCGATGTCGAACATTCAGCCGGGCCGGCTGCTCGACACGCGCTTCTACGATCCCGACACCAATCCCGATCTCGAAACCGAGAACGAGCGCGACGAGATTGCCGTTCCAGCCGCCGAACTGCTGCAGATCGTCAACCACGCATGAGCGAAGCGCGCGACAAACGCTTTATAGAAGATACGCAGCGACAGGTCAAACGGCTTTCGCAGCTGGGCTGGTATCACAGCATCGAACTTCCCGATGGCTCCGTAATCCGCGGCCATCAGACTCTGGAACAGCAGCGCAACCGTCTGCGCCAGTTTCATATTCCGGAAGATCTCACTGGCAAGCGCGTACTCGACATCGGCGCGTGGGACGGCTGGTTCAGCTTTGAGATGGAACGCCGGGGCGCGAGCGTCCTGGCCCTCGATTCCGCAAAGAACACACGTCTGCTTGAGGCGAAGGCGCTGCTTGGTTCGCGCATCGATTACCATATCGGCGATATCTGCCGTCTTACGTCGAAGGACGTCGGCACCTTCGATATCGTTCTTTTCTTCGGCGTGCTGTATCACCTGAAGCATCCTCTGCTGGCGCTTGAAAATGTTTGCGGTATGTGTCGCGATATGGCCTGCATTGAATCCTTCGTGACGGATGCGGGGAAAGCCGCCGACCTCGCGGCCATCCCGAGCATGGAGTTCTACGAAACGACGGAACTCCGCGGGCAACTGGATAACTGGTGCGGACCGAACGTGGCATGCCTGATGGCATTCACCCGAACTGCCGGTTTCGCGCGCGTGCAGTTTGAAAGCGTGCTGGCGGAACGGGCGCACGTCAGCGCCTGGCGGAACTGGAATTCGCTGCCGGGCGACGGCCCCGCGCCGCAGGTAGTCTGTCTCGAAAACAGTGCTACGCACGATCACAACTTCTCTGCCAACGCCGACGACTACGTGACGTTCTACTTCACGCACGAAGCAGTGGAACTCACCTGCGATAACGTTTATCCGGAGATCGGCGGCTTTGGTGCGCGTCCCTTCTATGTCGCGAAGACAGGCGGCGGGTGGCAGGCGTCCTGCAAACTTCCTCCGGGGCTGGTTTCCGGCTGGCACCTTGCGCGAATCCGCGTGGACGATAGCCGTTTCAGCGCGGAGTTCCGGATCGGTGTAGATATCACTCCCGCAGATCGTCGCGACGGGCACTCGGCAACTTCTTCGCCGCTTGAAATCACGCGCGTGGCGGACGGCCACACTTTTGAATCGAATCGTATCCGCGTCGGAGAGAACAGCGCAGTGTCCGTCTGGGTTGGCGGCTTGCCCGACAACGCGTCTGCCGTCGATCTTCGTATCCGGCTTGATGGCACAGATCTTCCCGTTATTTGGCTCGCCCCGGCTGCGCCGACTCGTCAACTCAACGCGCTTCTGCCCGCGGGCATGGAACCTGGACGCGCCGGTATCACTATCGTCTTTAACGGCGCAGAGACGCAGGCTGTCGAAGTGGAACTCCACCGCTGATTCAGGACAGTTTGTGTTGCGGATCAAACGGGAAGCGGGAGGTATTTAGTACTTCAGTACTTGCGCTCGCACATTTGCCATGCTACAAACAAGCATAATGAAAAGCATTTCTCTTAATTTGGCGGCAATTTTTTCGCTTTGTCTATTCGCCTCTTCCGCAGGCGCTACCGTGATCACGTTCGATGGCCAGGCGGCGCCGGGGTTGTACACCTATTTTACTTCGTACACGGAATCCGGATACACACTGACCGGCACATACAACGATGTCCTGATTTCCGGGGATGGGACGCTTGGCATTGTGGGGGATTCGACAGGCGCCGTCGCTTTTAACAATTTTCCAGGCCTCACTCTGGCAGGGTCTGGTCCGTTCGACCTGGACACGATCGATGTTGGAGGCTGGACGCAGGCCCCGGGCGGCGATATCACGATTACAGGCAATATCGACGGCGGCGGAACCGATTCCGTGACCTACACCGGTCTGACGACAGCCGTCACCGAAACACTGAACTGGACTAATCTGGACAGCGTGCAGTTCAGTACCTCGTCCTATGCGGGCTTCGACAATGTGGTGATTGATGCTTCCAGTGCTTCATCGCCGGAACCTGGCACCCTGGTGCTGCTGGGCGCGGGCGTGGGCGGGTTGGCGCTGGCGCGGCGACGCCAGAACGCTTAGATTGCACAAGAGAGTTTTTACATGCGGGCTGCGCGGCACGATTGTCGCGCAGCCCTTTTTATTTGGGTGCGGGAAGCGGGCGCAAGCTACAATTGAGTTTTCAGCAGACCCTCCCTCTCATCCACAATAATGGCCGTTCTTCTCACCTGCGACTCGATCGCGAAAGCGTTCGGTACGCGCACCGTTTTCACCGACATCTCACTCAGCCTGCATGATGGCGAACGTCTCGGCATCATTGGGCCCAACGGGGCGGGGAAGTCCACGTTCCTGCAGGTCCTCAGCGGCAACATGAAGCCGGATTCCGGCACCGTTTCCACGCGGAAAGGCGTGCGTCTTTCGATGGTGGTGCAGGATCCGGTCTTCCCGCCCGATTCCACCGTGCGCGAAATCATCCTCGCCGCCGCGGCCGACTCCGACGATAAAGACACCGAAGTTTCGAAGATCATCAGCCGCGTGGGTTTCGAAGACCCGTCCGCCACGGCAGGCACGCTCTCCGGTGGCTGGCGCAAACGCCTCGCCATCGCCGCAGCGATTGCCGCGAAGCCGGACGTTCTGCTGCTCGACGAACCGACTAACCATCTGGACGTCGCGGGGATTATCTGGCTGGAGAAGTTCGTCGCTACTGCGCCGTTCGCGTCGGTGTTCGTGACGCACGATCGATATTTTCTGGAGAATTGTTCCACGCGCGTTGCGGAGATCAATCGGGCTTATCCTCTTGGATTGTTTGCCACACCGGGTACTTACAGCAAGTTCCTGGAGAAGCGCTCCGAGTTTCTTCGTGCCCAGCAGCGTCAGCAGGACGCACTTGAAAACCTGGTGGAACGCGAAGTGGAATGGCTCCGCCGCGGGGCGAAGGCGCGTACTTCGAAATCTAAAGCGCGCATTCAGGATGCGATGGAATTGCAGGCGCAGCTTGCCGACGTCACTGCGCGCACAGGAACGGGCGCCGCTACAGCCATCGATTTTTCTGCTACCGGGCGCATGACCAAGCGGCTCATCGTCTGCGAACACCTGACGAAGAGCATGGGCTCGAAGCTCCTGTTTCGTAACGTCAGCTTCGTGCTGGGTCCGGGTGGGCGCCTGGGCGTGATGGGCGGCAACGGGTGCGGCAAGACGACGCTGCTGCGGCTCCTTGTCGGCGATCTTAAGCCCGATCATGGCGAAGTTCGATGCGCGGAAGGCCTTCGCGTGGCTTACTTCGATCAGAATCGCGACAAGCTCGATCCGGAAATGCCCTTGCGCCGCGCGCTCGCGCCGGAAGGCGATACCGTTATCTTCCGCGATCGTCCGCTTCACGTTGCCGGTTGGGCCGTGCGCTTTTTGTTTCGTGCAGAGCAACTCGATCTGGCGATCAAGAATCTCTCTGGTGGCGAGCGCGCACGCGTCCATATCGCGCGGTTGATGCTGCAACCGGCGGACATTTTGATTCTGGACGAGCCGACTAACGATCTGGACATTCCGACGCTCGAAGTTCTTGAAAGCAATCTGGCGGACTTCCCTGGCGCTATCGTCCTGGTGACGCACGATCGTTTCCTGTTGGATCGACTATCGAGCACGCTGCTCGCGATGGACAATGCGTCGGAGAACGGCGGCCACGTCGAATTCTTCGCAGAGCTTGCGCAGTGGGAACAGGCCAACGCCACGAAGAAGCCGAAGGCTAAGGGGTCATCCACGGCCCGCGCCGCGACGCCTGCAGAGCCGGCGAAGAAGAAGCTCTCTTACATGGAAGCCCGCGAGTGGGAGCACATCGAAGAGCGAGTTACGGAAGCAGAACATAAGCTTTCCGACGCGCGCGATGCGCTGAGCGACCCTGCGATCATGTCTGACCCCGTGCGTCTTACGGAAGCGGCGGCTCATCTCGACAAGCTGCAGGCGGAAGTGGATACGATCTACGAGCGCTGGGCTGAGCTGGGCGCCAAGCTGGGCCAGTAATGCGTCCAAACGTCCGGGAAAGTACCTATTGACCGCTTCACGCAGATGACGCGGAGTTCTCGCAGTTGGACGCAGAGAACATCTGACTAATTCTGATGGACAAGTTCGATATTTTGGGTAGGGTGTCATTGACGCTAAAATCAAATAGAGAACTTCCAATGACTGTCCACCT